>JAUMWJ010000043.1 GCA_030529655.1 Eubacteriales bacterium | reverse complement strand
CGTGGAAAGCGGAAGCAGCCCCTGACGATCTGGCACTTGCTGTGGAGTATCTGGGGCTTAACGAGAAAGAGGGCTTCCACTGGGGCATTCTGCGCGGTGGCATGAGCAGCGTGGCAGAGCTGTTCATGGCACAACTGCAGGACTATCTCGGCTTAGGTGCTGAGGCACGCATCAACATACCGGGCACGGCAAGCGGCAACTGGCAATGGCGTCTGCTGCCCAATCAGCTTACGACACATCTTGCTGAAAAGCTGGCCAATATGGCTCGCATTTACGGACGGTGAAACGGAAGCAAAACCGCCCTCTCCCCTCGCCTGCATATTGCCCATGAGCATCTGCAAAAGGGTGATGGCATCGGCGGCTCGCACTTAGATGCTCGCGGCGCCATCGAGTGTCTGTGCTCTCCTAACTATAATCTGAAAAAGAAGAACACGCCCAATATCTACTTTATCGGCAATGGTCTGTCCTCCGAACAGTTGAGTGAAACGACGGAACTCTTGGACGGCGTGGATTTCTCCGTCAATGCAATCTCCAAATCCGGCACCACCACTGAGTCGGCGGTGGCATTCCGTTTCTTCCGCCGTATGCTGGAGGAGAAGTACGGCAAAGAGGAAGCGGCCAAGCGCATTTATGCCACCACCGACCGCCTCCCGAGCAATGTCAAACGCCGAACGGCAATAAGCCGTCCGGCGTTTGACATTAGGAATAAGGAGAAGTATCAGCAGTAATGAATGGCAAGGCCCAAAAGCAGCATACCGGAAGTCAGGATCAGATTCAAACCCTGGAACTTCCAAGACCACTTGGCCCATGTGCCATAGTCCACATCCGCCAGACCCAGACTGATCAGCAGCACAGGGTTGGTTGGATAGAACACATTGGAAAATCCGTCACCGAAAGCGTAAGCCATGACGCAAAGCTGTGCAGGAATACCGAAGATCTGCGCCATAGGCACGATCAGCGGCATCAGCAAAAATGCTTTGGCAGAGCCGGAGCTGATAAAGAAGTTCATGACCAGCGCGATCAGGTAGATAAACAGAATCACCAGCGCCTTAGGCATGGTGGCAGTCAGGCCCACCGCACTGTGCAAAATCGTGTCAAGAATATGCGCCTCTTCCAGCGTATACTTAATAGAGCCGGCCATCAGGATCATCAGCACGCCGGGCAGCATACTGACCAGTCCGTTCAGGAATGTGCTGCCAAGTCCCTTACCACCGATACCCGCAGCCAGAGAGGCCACAACGCCACCCACCAGGAACATCAGTGCCACGATGATCATGGTGTAATCCTGCAGCGCAGTAATCACCACAGAGGACAGCACCAGCAGGATACCGGCGCCCAGAATGCCGACAAACAGCCACAGGGCCGTATCCATCTTCTTGCTCTTTTGGAAACTGTTGGCAGCAACCTCTGTATTCAAGGGCTTCTCCACGCGCTTGGCATGGAAACGCAGGAAGGCAAGCAGTAAAGCATAGATCAGCACAAAACCGACCGCGCGGAACCACATACCGGAAAACATGGGAAGGCCGGACAGCTTCTGCGCCACGCCCACGGTAAAGGGATTACAGATACCGGCAGCAAAACCGCAGCCGACTGCCAGCAGGGACATACCCATACCGGTCAGGGCATCCCAACCCAGATTGACAGAAAGTGCCACCACGATGGGGACCAACGGAACACATTCCTCAAACGAGCCGATGAAAGAGCCCAGAGCCATAAAGAACAGGGACACGACAGCCAGCAGCGTATAGCGTTTGGCGCCGAAGCGCGCCACGATCTTGTCCAGCATATACTTCATCAGGCCGCATTTATCCAGACTATTGAACACACCGCCGATGATCAGCAGAAAGGCGATAACGGCAATCAGCGTACCGCTGCCGCCGGCGCCCAGCACCAGAAACGGGGACAAGATCCATTTCCAGAACGGCAGACCGCCCTGAATGGAGGTAAAGCCGCCGGCAGTGTCGATGATGGTATCGCCTGCCTCATTCACGGTACGGGCGTATTCACCGCCGGGGATCAAGAATGTCAGGATGTATGTCAGTACCATCAGCACAAAAATAACGATGATGGCCGTTATAAAAGACTTGGCGCTGACATTCAGGCCTTTCTTTTCTTTCTGTTCAGTCATGATTTACACCTCTTTGATCATGGTTTTATAGAAATCAACTGCCGGAGCCAACGTATCAATGTCCACACATTCATTCAAACCGTGGATACTGTCGAGCTGGGCATCGCTGATGCGGAACGGCACGAAACGGATACAATGGTCGCTGACGCGGCTGAAGTAGCGGGCATCGCTTGCGCCGGTCATCACATAGGGGCTGGTATACACATCGGGAAACGCCGCCTTGACCGCACGCTCTACCAGTCGGAACGGCGCACCGTTAAAATCGGTCAGCGGAGATTCAAAGCCGGGATCGAGCACCTCCACCTCCACATCGTACTTGGCGGCCAGCTTGGTGATGGCTTCTATGCTGGCCTTGCCGCCTTGATGGTGGCTAAAGCGCATATTGCCGATGACCCATGCCTCCTGCGGCAGCACATTGGTGCCGTCGCTGCCCTGTGCCATGGTGAATGCCAGCGTCGTTTTCAGCATGGCGCCGGCTGCATTGGAAAAGGACGGCACCAGCTTGCGAATGGCCAGATCAAAGAGATCCACATGACCCAGTATGGCTTTCAGCGCACCGGACATGGTGGGCGCCATACGCAAAAACATCTCACGCACCGTGGCGGACACTTTCGCCTCAAAAATGTCCCCTTTCTCCGCCGCCGCCATAAACTTACCCAACCGCACCAGCGGCGTATTCTTGCCGGGCATAGAGGCGTGACCGCCGTTACTGCGGGCGATAAACTTCAGATCCGCGCAGCCTTTTTCGCCTACACCGATCATGGCAAAGGTGCCGTCGGCGCCGCCGATAGGATCGTACAGGATCATGCCGCCCTCATCCAGCACCATATAAAAATGAATACCGCGATTGAACAGCGTTTGGGAGATCAGTTCCGCGCCGGCACCAGTGGTTTCCTCCGTGCAGGCAGATTCAAAATACACATCGCGCTCAGGGACAAACCCCTCGACTGCCAGCTCATCGGCTGCCTGCAGCATACTCCACAGACCGCCCTTGGTGTCCAGCGTACCGCGTCCCCACACCTTGCCGTCGGCAATATCACCGGAAAACGGCTCATGCTCCCAGGTGCCGGTGGCCTCCACCACATCGTGGTGGTTCATCAGTAAAATCGGTTCTTTGGTTTTGTCCTTACCGGGCCAACGCAGCAGAAAACTGCCGTCAAAGTCCTCCATCTCGCACGCAGCAAAAATGTGTGGAAAGGTTTCCCTTAATATCTGATGAAATGCGCGGAATTTTGTCCGATCCTCATCGCCAAAGGCGGAAACGGTTTCCCATTGGATCAGTTTGGAAAGTGTCTTTGCGTATGTCTGCGAACGATCTTCTGACATCGTGTTCTCTCCTGACATATATTTTTGTACATTATATCGCACAAAGGACAGCAAAAGGACAACACTTTCGTGCAGAAAGCGTTGTCCTTTTGCTGAAACTATTCGTTCTTGAATAAAAATGCACCTACCCGTTCCTCTGCCCAGGAATAATTGGTCATATATTCACCAGAAAACTGATTCATCGCCCATGGTTTTCCTGCGCGATAATCGTAGGCATCACAGGTAAACTTCGTGGTATCCACCGCCAGATGGCCCCATGTTTTTACTAAAATATTCTCCGCTCCCACCTCGCGCAGCGCACGCTGCAAACAGGCGATCACCGTTGTCAGTTGATTCTTCACACTGCGGTCATAATGTTTATTCTCCCACAGAACCGTTGCCATCTGCTCCGTGGATAGACTGGCGCCCTGCCGGTCTACCAGCAGCGCCAGCAGTTCTTTCGCCTTTTCCCGTTCAAACACAATGGGTTTTCCATCGGCAAATGCTTCAAAGTGGCCAAACGCCTTCATGCGAATCCCCTGATCGGGTATTGTAACCGGATGGCGCAGCTCCGCAAGCTCACGCCGCACATCCGCCGCCGTAACAGGTTTGAGCAGATAGCCGCTCACATGCAGGTCAAGCGCCTGTTTCATATATTGGGAATAGCCGGTCAGGAAAATAATATTCAGGCAAGGAGAAAGTATTTTCAACCGACGTGCCAATGCTACGCCGTTCATATCGCCCATCTGCACATCCAAAAAGGCCACATCCACCTTTTCTCCGCTCTCAATATAGTGCAGTGCCTCCCCACAGGTGCAAAACCCCTTGACATTGGAAATTTCCGGCATAGAGGCAAGCAGCGCCACGGTATCCTCCAGCACCAGCTTTTCATCGTCAACGCAAATCGCCCTCATTGCTTACGCATCCCCCTTTGGTAAGGTAATCGTCACTGTTGTGCCGATTCCCGGTGTGCTTTCTACGCGCAGACTGCCATCGCACATAGCAGACAGACGGTGCCGCGTGTTTCTTAGCCCGATATGGGTGTTGTCCAACGGAAGTTCCGTATCAAACCCCACGCCGTCATCACGGATCTCCACCTGAAAGGTGCGGGCATCCTCACTGGTAGTGATCCATACCGTACCACCTGCGTCTTTGCGCCGGATTCCGTGCTTCACAGCGTTTTCCACCAGTGTCTGCACCGATAGGGCAGGCAGCTTGAAATCCGTCACCGGCAGATGATATTCCACATGCAAACGCTCATCAAAACGCATTTTTTCGATTTGGATGTAGTTTTTTACATGCGCCAGCTCCCGTTCAAAAGGAATGGGGCGTTTCTCGTCCACCGCTGCCATATTTTCACGCAGATAGCCGGAAAAACAGTCGATCGCCTCACAGGCGCGCTGACTGTCACGACGGCATAATGCACGAATATTGGCCAGCGTATTATAGAGGAAATGCGGCTGGATCTGGGAAAGCATGACTGCCACCTGCGCCTCGGTCAGCTCCGTTTTTTGTTCCGCCAGCTCCTTGGCGCGGTTTGTATGAATGGTACCGTAGATAATCAGCAAGGACAAAATGGTCGCCGGGCCGAGTAGCGTTAGGCCATAAAACCAAAATTGCACCACACATGCTATGATCGGTGACAGGCAGTACGATAGCAGCGACAGCTTTTCTCTGTCGCGCAGCTTGCGCTGACAGATGACCGTTATGGCGTTAAAAAGCAGGATAATCAGAGGCACTATCTGGGACATCCAGAACAGCGGCCCGCGAATATAGATGCCATTTTCAAAGGAGAAATAGATCTTCGTCACCGGGTCAAGCAGCACCATCGCAACAGATACCGTGCACAGCAGATTCATTATTCCCACCAAACGGCACATGGCAGGCGAATACGGCCCGGCAAACTCGCGAACATAATACATAAATACCGCAGCCATGAAATTGCCGGACACATAGAACAGCACAGTGAGCGCAAGCGATATCGCTTCCGCCGCGGCATTGCCGTCAAGAAACTGCACCGCCATGTCCGATGCCTGAAGGCAAACGGAAAGTCCCAGCATTATGACAAAGAGGCGGATCTGTCTGTCTTTGATACTTCCTTCCGCCATGCAGCTGAGCAGTATCAGCAGCGCAACCAGTATGCCAAAGATTTCCAACGCCACATTGCAAGCTGCCAAAACCGTCATGGTACTCTCCCCTTTTCGCCATTTTTCATCATTGTACCATTCCCGTGCAGCAAAGGCAATACCGCCCCATAGCAAAACACTCACCGATGTGTTTTACACCGGCGAGTGTTTCACTTTATTTCTTTTCCGTGACAATAAACGCTTCCGGGTAAGACTGCTTCACTTTCTGAAGGAATGCTTCTGCGTTGGTCTTGACACCGAATGCCCCCACCTGCACGCGATAGAGTATATCCTCCGCCTTCCTCTCAGGTTCAGCAGTCGCTGGGGTGATATATCTCACGCCGAAATAGTCGCAGATACCATGACAGATTGCCTCGGCAATATCGGCAATATGCTCGATGATCCACTTGGCAATGTCGGGTACATCATGGAATTCACTCTCCACATAGATGCAGGGTGCGTTGGAGCTTCGTACCTCATACAGCGTGGCATCTGCGCGGATATTGTCGCTCTTGCCGGGTGTGACAGCAGAGAGATAGCCAAACACCTTTTTGCCGCACTGATAGCCCTTGCCGCCTGTATCATAGGTAAAAATGCGTGTTCCGCTCACCTTGCCGTTGAAAGCGTTGGTGTGCAGGGGCACATGGAGATCAGCACCCCAATTATCGGATTCCGCCACACGCTGCTGCATAGATCCTGTTTTCCCGTTTTTCACCGCAAAGCCGCAGCGCTTGAGTGCCGTTTCCAACGCATCGGCAATGCGGCGGCACTGGATTGCCTCGTTGGTATTGCCGTAGGCATAGGCGTTTTCGGCCTGGTTGGATGGAGACAGGTAGATTTTTTTCGCCATAGATGATACCTCCTGAACTGTATTCATCTTTACCCGGACACGATTGGTTTGTTGCCCTTTCGTGTGCAACAAACAGCTTCCGTTTCTCTCCACACCATTCTATGCGGCAAATGGAAGTCGGTCAGCCCAGATGGCTGACCGACCGGATCATATTTATTGCAAATTCAGTCGCCTGCGCAGCATACCGTGGGTCAGCAGATAGAATCCCACTGCCTGCAGTACGGACAATCCCACTGCGCCGCCCAAACCCCAATGGATCAGCGCATACGGGTCGAGTTCTTCCCAGCGGAACGACACCGCGCCGATGCTGAACACACTGATCAAGTTTCGAATAATCTGCAGCCCGATGGTAAAGGCAAAGTAGAATGCCACGGACAGCAGGATCTTATGGTTGGCAAAGCTGTGACCCAGCGCAATGGCCGCATAAAATGTCAAAAACGACGCCACCGCGCTAAACAGCATCAGCAATGCAATTTCGATGCCATAACCCACGATTTCGCCTGCGGTCATATCTCCCAGCAAGTATAGAAATTCCTGCCACGCTTGGCGCAGGTCGTTCATTTCCACCATGCGACACATCGCCACCACAACAGCCAGCGCGTCAGCCAACACCGTTGCCACACTCCACACCAACGATACGATCAGCTTCGACAGAATGAGCTGATGGGTGGTCACAGGCAGGGTAAACATCAAGTACCCCTCGTCCGTCATCAGGTTCTTGTAAAACCGATAGATCATCAGCGCACAAGCCAGCACCGATACACCGACAAGAGAGATCACAAAAAGCGTGATACTCACGCCGGTAAAAATTCTGGCAGCCCACCCCTCACCAATGCGTTCATTTTCCTGCATCAGCATACTCAGGTGGAACATTCCCGCCGTTACGAGCAGCAGCAGGTACAGCGGCAGCATGATCCGCTGTGTCGCTCGGAATTCGTGTCGCAGTAATTTACTCAGCATAGCGGAACACCTCCCGAAACAGCTCATCCACGCTGCAGCCACGCTGGTTACGAATCTCCTCTACAGAGGATTGCAGCACGATTTTACCCTTATTGATAAAAATGACGTCATCTAAAACGCCCTCCACATCCGCAATCAAATGGGTGGAGATGATAATGGTCGCCTTTTGGCTGTAATTATTTAATATAGTATGCAGAATGTAATCTCTGGTGGCAGGATCCACGCCGCCGATGGGCTCATCCAGCAAATACAGGTCTGCCTTGCGGCTCATCACCAGAATGAGCTGCACCTTTTCCCGGGTACCCTTGCTCATCTGCTTGATACGCAGCTTGGGGCTGATCTCCAACGCTGTCAGCATCCGTTCAGCGGTATCCCGGTCAAAGTCATCATAGAAATCGCAAAACAGATCCAGAAGCTGCACCACATTCATCCAGTTGGACAAATAGGTGCGTTCCGGCAGGTACGATACGACCTTCTTCGTTTCCACGCCGGGTGTCATACCGGCAATGGTAATCGTGCCGCTGCTGGGCTGTAAAAGGCCGTTGGCCAGCTTTAAAAGCGTGGTCTTTCCGCTGCCGTTAGGGCCCAGCAGTCCCACAATTCTACCCCGTTCCACCGTCAGATTCACATGATCCAACGCCGAATGACTGCCATAGCTCTTCGTCAGTTGTTCACACTGCAAAATCGGCATGTATTATCCTCCTTTGTCTGTCGTTCTCTATGTGATATACTTTATAATATAATAATATATATCACCCATTTGTCAACTCCTATCCAACCGATAGAAACATTGAGAATTTAGCTTCTTTTTTCTAATCTCCTATTGACGAGATAGGTTTTTATGTATATAATACCTACCTGAGAGATAGGTTAATACGTATCGTATCTATGGCGATGATATGAGCCGCAGAAAGAGAGGTTTTTATGAATATTTACGTTGATCATGCCGCCACAACACCCATGAGCCAAACGGCTATTGACGCCATGCTCCCCTATATGTCCGAATGTTACGGCAATCCCTCCAGTCTTCACACCATTGGGCAGAAAGCCAATGAGGCGCTGACGCAGGCCCGCGAACGGGTGGCTGCGTGCCTCGGCTGCGATGCTAAAGAGATCACCTTTACCTCCGGCGGCAGTGAGGCAGACAATCAGGCCATTATCTCCGCTGCGCGTTTGGGCGAGCGAAAAGGCAAAAAGCACATCATCTCCACCGCCTTTGAGCATCATGCCGTGCTGCACACGCTGAAGAAACTGGAAAAGGAGGGTTTCGAGGTCACGCTGTTGGATGTTCACGAAAACGGCATCGTCACGGCCGCCGATGTAGCCGCCGCTATCCGCCCCGATACCTGCCTGGTGACCGTCATGTTTGCCAATAACGAGATCGGCTCCATTCAGCCCATCGCCGAAATCGGTGCGGTGTGCCATGAAAAAGGCGTACTGTTCCATACCGATGCGGTGCAGGCTGCGGGCCATCTGCATATTGATGTCAAGACGCAGCAGATTGATATGCTCTCCCTCTCCGGTCACAAGTTCCACGGCCCCAAGGGCTGCGGTGTACTGTATGCCCGCAAAGGCATTTTCCTGACCAATCTGATTGAGGGCGGTGCGCAGGAGCGTGGTAAGCGAGCCGGCACGGAAAATATCCCCGGTATTATGGGTATGACAGCCGCCTTAGAGGACGCTTGCGCCCGCATTGAAGAAAATGCCGCTCATCTGATTCCCTTGCGCGACAAGCTGATCGCCGGGCTGTCCGCTATCCCCCACAGCGCGCTCAACGGCGATCCGGTCAACCGTCTGCCCTCCAATGTCAACTTCTGCTTTGAGGGTATCGAGGGCGAGTCCTTGCTGCTGCTGTTAGACGACAAGGGCATCTGTGCTTCCTCCGGCAGTGCCTGCACTTCCGGCTCTCTGGATCCCAGCCATGTACTGCTGGCCATCGGTCGGGTCCACGATGTGGCTCACGGCTCATTGCGTCTGTCCCTTGGTGAAAATATCACCGAGGAGGAAATCGTCTATCTGATCACATCTGTCACAGAAGCGGTGGATTATCTGCGTCGTATGTCCCCGGTATGGCGGGATCTGCAAAACGGTAAACGGGATTATATTTTGAAGTGAGGTGTAACAAATGGCATTGTATAGTGAAAAAGTAATGGATCATTTCCGCAATCCCCGCAATGTAGGCGTGATTGAAAACGCCAGCGGTGTGGGCGAGGTTGGCAACGCCAAGTGCGGCGACATCATGACCATGTACCTGCAAATTGAAAACGACATCATTGTTGATGTAAAGTTCGAAACCTTTGGCTGCGGCAGCGCCATCGCCTCCAGTTCCATGGCTACGGAACTGATCAAGGGTAAGCCGATTTCGGAGGCACTGCAGCTGACCAACAAGGCAGTGGCCGAGGCGCTGGACGGTCTGCCTGCCCATAAACTGCACTGCTCCGTGCTGGCTGAAGAGGCCATCAAGAGCGCACTGAGGGACTACTATGATAAGAATGGTATTGCCTATGATGCCTCCCTCTTCCCTGCCGAACACTGCTGTGAAGACTGTCACTGACTCCCCATTATCTCTGTGTTATCTCCACGTTGTCTCTGTG
>JAUMWJ010000042.1 GCA_030529655.1 Eubacteriales bacterium | reverse complement strand
CAGAACTAATTTTTCAATTCTAATGACTGTGTCCAGAAAACTGGGTACATATCAGTTCCCGTGGGAACAATACTCCGATTTTTATATCAATATGTTTGTTGAATTTTATGCAGTTTATCACTTGCATTTCTCCATATGCCGTAATATAATATGTCACATATTTTTTATAGAAAGAGGTGCTTACGCATGAGTAAAGTCTACATCCCCGAAGGCTACAAAACGCCGCTCTCCATTTACGAGATGCAGCGAGCCATTGAATTCATTAAGAGCAACTTCCAGGTGAATCTGAGCAATGCGCTGAATCTGCGCCGCGTGTCCGCTCCCCTGTTTGTTGATGAAAATTCGGGTTTGAATGATAACCTCAACGGTGTGGAGCGCCCTGTTGCATTTGATATTCCCGATGTAGGTACCAACGGTCAGGTGGTACACTCTCTGGCTAAGTGGAAGCGTCTGGCTTTGAAGCGCTATGAGTTCAATGTGGGCAAGGGTCTGTTCACCGATATGAACGCCATTCGCCGTGACGAAGAAGTGGATAACCTGCACTCCGTCTATGTAGATCAGTGGGACTGGGAAAAGGTCATCGACCGTGAGGATCGCAACGAAAGTTATCTGCGTCAGGTGGTGCGCGCTATCGTGGGTGCTATCTGCGAGACCAACGACGCCCTGCAGATCGCCTTCCCCAGTCTGCACACCCAGATCTGCCGCGATGTGTACTTCGTTTCCACCCAGGAACTGGAGGACTTGTATCCCGATCTGACCGCCAAAGAGCGCGAAAATCTGGTCTGCAAAGAGCATAAAACCGTATTTTTGATGCAAATCGGCGGTGCTCTCAAGCGTTCCGGCAAGCCCCATGACGGTCGCGCTCCCGACTACGATGACTGGCAGCTCAACGGCGACATCCTGTTCTGGGATGAGGTGTTGGGGCGTTCTATCGAAATCTCCTCCATGGGTATCCGCGTGGACGAGGCCGCTTTGGACCGTCAGCTTAATATCCGCGGCTGCAATGATCGCCGTGAACTGCCCTTCCACAAGATGCTTCTGAACAGCGAACTGCCCCAGACCATTGGCGGCGGTATCGGTCAGTCCCGCCTGTGTATGCTGATGATCGGCACCTGCCATATCGGTGAAGTACAGGCCAGTCTATGGGATGAGAAAACTTGCGAGGAATGTGAGAGCGCAGGTATTATGCTGCTGTAAAGGCATTCTTCTTTTCAGGCATTACATAAAAACTCCTATGGTACGAAAAATACCATAGGAGTTTTTCTTGTCTATTTACTTACTGACTTCAGGCATTTCGATGTTGCCGAAAATCTTTGCACCGCGAGAGATGTCCATGGTATAGGTCTTAATATTACCCTCGATTCGTGCGCTCTCCTCCAAGGACAAATTGCCCTTGATGTCCAAATCACCCTTCACCTTACCGGAGCAAACGGTGGCGCCGGCATGAATATTGCCTTCAATAGCAGATACTCCGTCAATTTCCAGTGTGCCGGAAACATTCACATCGCCCTGCAAACGACAACCGACCACACGCAGATCCTTGGCAGCAATATTGCCTTCAATAGCGGAATAAATCGACACGCGACCCTCGGATGTCAAGTTGCCCTTGAAGTCGCCGTGTATCTCCACATCGCCTTTCGTCTTAATGGTGCCTTCCATCACTGTACCGGCGGCAAAGTATGTCACCTCTGTATGCTTGACAACCGGCGTTGCCACAGGCATTGGCTCAATCTTGGGCTGTTTCTTCTCTTCCGGTTTGCTCTGTATAGGTTCTGTCGTTTTCTCCACCGGGGTCTTCCCAACGCCAAACATTTCATACATGGCCTGATTCAGATTATCTTTTTTACTCATATCGTATATACCTCCATCGGTTATTGAAATCTGTATGCAAACAGTGTCGGTTTAGTTGTGGGAGAAACGGCTTGAAATTGAAATCCCATCTTTCGTAAGTCTTCTATAATCTCACCCAGTGCTTTCACTGTCGAATTTTTATACTGGCTGTCATGAAACAGCACAAAGCCACGACTTGTATTTTCCGCTCCGTTCACCACAGCATTTATGATCTGGGCAGATGTCATGTCATTACTGCTGGCATCCTGACTGGATACATTCCAATCGTAGGGCACAAACCCCCGGCGTATCATTTCCGCGACCAATTCTTTATAAATGCCGGCATTATACCCGTTGATACTGCCGCCGGGAAAGCGGAATACGGACGGCGTCTGCCCTGTCGTGTCCTTGATCAAGCTGAATATCTGATACATATCGTCAAGATATGCCTCAACTGATGCATAAATCTTTTCATAGTTATGCGTATAGGAATGCATACCCAGTGTGTGGCCTTCCGCCACAATGCGGCGCATACGATCTTTTGCTGCCTCATCTGTATTGCCTATCACAAAGAAGGTCGCCTTTACTTGTTCCTTTGCTAATAAGTCCAGTATTTCATCGGTTCGGTCCGACGGGCCATCGTCAAAGGTCAAATACATTGTTTTTTCTGCGGATTCGGTCGCTCCATAGTTCTGCGGCGCATAAAAATCGGGATATAAGCTCTGGTAATAGGGCGCCTCACCATTTGTCGATTCGTTATTTTGCTGCTCGATTTCTTCCGTTAGTCTTTGGATGTCTTCCTTTGCACATTGAAGCTCATTGTGATAATGTATTGAAAAGCTGGTCGGTATGGCGATACAAATAATCACTGCCAGCAAAATCATATTCTTAAAAAAACGGACACTGCCGAAATACATCTTGTTCACTTCCCACGTATGACATGAATATGTCTATTTACAGCATTTTTATTATATATCAAATCTCCATTTATTGCAACATTTTTCTACATTTTACTACGATTTTACAATTTATTTCTATATTCACAAAGGAAAAAGCGTAAAAAAGAAGCTCGAAACTTTGTAAACACAAACTTTCGAGCTTCTTTTTCATTTTTAAGACAAGATGGATAAGCCGCAATATTGCTGACAAAAGCGGGTTGTCTCGTCCGGCGGCCATCAGATTACCTTTTGGATGGTCAGAATATTGTGGCCGTTTTCATATTTATATTTGACATCATCCATGGTTTGTTTGACCATATAAATGCCGAGTCCGCCGATGGCGCGTTCCTCTGCCGAAAGCGTGGTATCCGGATCCTCCTTGGTCAGCGGATTGTACGGGATCCCCTCATCCTCAAAGCTCACATAAACTCTTCGGGGATCGTCCTTCGCAAGGAACTTGACCGTAATGGGACCAGGTTTTTCCGGATAGGCGTATTTGACGATATTGCTGCAGATCTCATCGATGGCGATGCTGACCTGCACGACGGTTTTCATGGGGCAGTCCAGCTTTTCCAGCTCCGCCTCCACAAACTCCGTCACCGCAGGGATGTCATCTATGCGTGCGGCATCAAAGTGGACGGTCGGCACAGGCGGCGTGCCGAGATATTTCAAGGCCACCATCGTGATATCATCGAATTGCGGTGCTTCCGCCACAAAGGCATCCACATCCGCCTTGACAAACCGGCACAGCTCCTCCATGCTCTCAAACTCACGGGAATTCAGTGACGCCAGCAGTCGGTCCTCTCCGTAAAGCTCATTTTCGGCATTGGTCGCCTCTGTGACACCATCGGTATACAGGTAAATCACGTCGCCGGGCTGAAGCTGCAGCTCCTGCGTCTTATATTTCACGCTGTCCATACCGGCAAGGACGAAGCCGGCACGGGAGCGCAGGTATTCAAATGCACCGTCTGCATGGCGCACCAGCGGCGGATTGTGACCGGCATTGGCAAATTGGACGCGGCCGTTCGTCAAGTCGATACCGCCCTGCCATGCGGTGACGAACATACCGGCATCGTTACCCTCGCAAAGCGCTTTGTTTCCCACCGTAAATACATCGCAGATCGGCATTTCCGCCTCGGTCAGGCTCTTCAGCTCCGTCTTGGCACGCATCATGAACATGGCGGCAGGAATCCCCTTGCCGGAAACATCGGCAATCAGGAAATGAAGCATATCGCTTCCCGTCATGTAGAAATCGTAAAAGTCACCGCCCACTTCCTTGGCAGGGTTCATGCTGGCATAGATGTCGAGCTCCTTACGCTTGGGGAATGCAGGGAACTTATTGGGCAGGGCAGACGCCTGTATGTTCTGCGCAAATTCCAGCTCGGCGTCGATCCTCGCCGATGCCTCGGCAATATAGCGTTTCAGCGTATCCACAGTCGAGTTGATGTCGTCTGACAACGAGGCAAATTCCTCATTGGAGCGAACATTGACCACTTCGTCCAGATTGCCGTTGGTGATCCGTGCCAGTGAGCGGTTGATGCTCTCGATCTGATTGACCACCACCCGCTTGATCAGCATGTAGATCATGGCAAACAGCACCGCAAAGACCAGGATCTCCATGAACGCATTCACATACAGCGCAATATTACGCATCTGCAAAGCTTCCTCTTCCGGCAGGACGGAAATGACATAGTAGCCCTCCACCGTGCGGTAGCGGCTGTAAACCTTCTCCCCGTTGAGCATCAGGGAGACCGTCACATCCTGATCCGCCGTGCCCATCGCGGCGCTGTCTGCCGCCAGCGATTCACTGGTAATGCCCTGCGGCGCACTGACGATCCGGTATTGCTCATCCGCGATCAGAATATAGCCGGTCTGTCCCACATGGCGGTTTTTGGTAATGCCCACGATCTCCGTGTCAATATCACGCTGGAACTGCTCCGCGTCATATCCGACCTGCAAAAAGCCGTCCGCAGTCTTGATACCTGCGTACTTCCGCCACACAGACGCATCACTGGAAATCGGGCCATAGTGCTGCACGAACTCGGTTTCCTCACCCAGCAAGCAAAGGAATTCCGACGACTGCTCACCGGTCGTCATATCAAAGCCCACATATTCCGGCACCGAGCTCTGTACGATGATGCCGTCAGAATCGATTATGCTGATCTCAGCGATCTGGTATTTCGCCGCAACCGTTTGCAGATCCGCAGACGCCACTTCCTCGGATACCATGTGGGTAATGCGCAGCAAATTACCGTCTGAGGCATCGTTGATGTCTGCCGCTGTCTCATCCAGTGCCAGCGCGAGGAGCGTGTTTTCCTGCGATATGGCAATTTTGTCCTGCAGCTCAAACACAAAATAGGAGGTCACAAAAAAGGCAAGCACAACCGTCAGCAACAGCCAGCGCTGAACGGTCTGGGAAATACGCGCCTGTACGCGCTTCCTCTCGCTTGACGCATCTCTGCCGAGAAGCGCAAGCGCAAACGCAGCAAGCATCACCGAGACACCGTTGGCCACGATCATCGGGAGGGAACACGCCTTCACGACCGTCATTGCAAGCTCCGGCGTGGCCATGTTCGTGATAAACACCATGGTCAGATGGAACACTTCCATCACCACGCCGATCGCCAATGAAATGAATGCGCCGGGGCGCTTGTTCTCAAACATATACTTGCGCAGAAGCGCCGCATAGAATCCTGCAATCAGCGTAGAGACCGTACAGGCCACCCGGGTAAAGGTGCCGATCCCCCACGCAACGGCGATCCAGCGCTCTACGCCGCCGATCACGCCGGCGATGATACCCGCCGGAGCGCCGAACATCAGTCCGGCGATCAGGACGGCAGCGTCACGGCAGTTTACCTGTGCGCCGTTTATCGGGATACCCCATTCCGTTCCCAGAATCGCCAATGCGCCGAAAACCACACCGTATAGCACCTGCTTGGCTTTATTGTCCCACTGTCCGAAAACCGTCTTTTTGTTCAACAGATAAAGCAGAGATGCCACCACTGCCGGCAATAATGCTGCTATGGATAATTTGATATAGGAATCCATCACTGCGCCTCCTCATTCTCTCTATTCATACTTCCCGCTTCCGCATATGGAAAAAGATGCCACTGCACCTTACATGGCTGCAATTAATATATTATTATAGTTTATTAAATCGAATATAGCAACCTTTTAATCAGGATCCGCAGCAATTTCCGTGCAGAGTCTCGCAGGCATCCCGAAACAACATAGTGCACGGCGATTCGGTCAAAATCGCCGCAGCAGCACCCGGTTCAGGCGCTTGGTCTGCTGCGCTTTTCTTGTGGACAATCGCACTATATATAACTGTCGTCAAAACGGTTTTAACAATGAAATCAGGCTCGTTACAACAACGCGTTTCCGCCCCAGTACTCTGCGCAACGCCCCGCATAAGGAAAGATACATTCTGCTACGCGATGCCTTTAGCCGCAACAACGATGATGCTATCTATTTTTTGATTCGCATCAAAGAGCCCTCACAATATGCCAAATTCTGCAGTCTGCTCTTTGGCACTAAAGCGCACCCCGAAAAGAGAAGTCCAAAAAAGCATATCCGGCTCCTTGCGAAATGGCACCGTATAGCCAATCAGCGCTATCATGTATACTGTGCCGACATCAACGCAAAGTGCTACGCATTTGATGATTGAATCAAGTCATAACCACCGACTAAGTGAAGTTGTAAGATAACGGTAGACACATGGAAAACCTCCATGTTGTCTACCTTTTCTTTATGCTAAAACGCAATAGGATGTGGAACAGGTGGAAAAAGGACGAAATAAACGTGTATGGACAGTTGAATATTCAGAATGTGAAGAAATTGCTGAAAGCCGTATTCGCACCGCTTCAAAGGGCAATGATTTTTGGGGTGTGACGAGTGCAAAGCAGACCGTTGACGGAAAGCTCGATCTCTACTCCGAAGAACAAAAGGTCAAGAGAATTCTATGGGAAAGAAAGCAGAGTAAGCAAGAGCATCCACAGCAGAAAAAGTCGACACACAGAGATCACGAACGATAAAGATATCGGCTCCTCGTTGCCGGAGTATATAATCCGGTGGCGGGGAGCCGCTTTTCATTTTAATTCGTTTTCGCAATGAGCAATATGATCGGATGAATGATAACAGTTGTAATGCTTGCCTCGTCATTTATCGCAAATAGCAACGACAGATAATATTCTGAAGAACATGCTCGTAAACGCAGTCGAGAAAATTACCTTCCTGCAATGTTTTTTTCAGCCCGTCACGGAACACGTTACCGAGGTCCCAGCCGTGCTCGTCCATCCAGCCGGACATCTGCAAACAAGGGTAAGCCTGCCCATTTGCGCCGACTGCGATCATCCCCCGAACGCCCTTGCACAGCGGCAGGGTATCACGGTAGTTTTGCGTATTTGCTTTCACAGGGGCAAGAGAAAAGGCGTGCCTCTTCGGATATACGTCGCCCACCTGCCAAACGGTCAGCGTGGCATTATGCGGGGCTTTTATGTAATGCTCGAAGATTTTCATTGAAGCGTTAAAGTATTCTTCCGTGGTATAGCTTTGTCCTGCCGCATTCTGTTCCCAACGGGGAGCCGGCGTGGTGCAGATCAGGCGGATCCGATCGACGCCCATTTTGTCAAGCATATCAAGACTTTCCGGCACCGTCGGCTCATTTTTCTTGTTGATATTATACTGGATCATCACGCGGAAACCGTTGTCAATGCACAATTGGATCGCACGCAGGGCATCCTTTTCGGCACCAGCTCTTCCACGCATCCAGTCGTGATACCCGATACCGTCAAAGGAGATTTTCATAAGTGGGAAGCAACCGATCTTTTTGAATTCATCAAGTGTTTCCTGCTTGATAAAAAATCCGTTGGTGTTCAGCTCGTCGATGAACATATCCCGCTTGTATATTTCTCGGACAATATCCATAAACCGCTTATGCGCCATCGGCTCTCCGCCCGTGACCGTGAATGCCGAAATACCGCACGCCTGTGCTTCATCAAGGAGTGCGACGATTTGTTCAAAGCTCATTTCCGACAAAAGCGGCGCATTGTCCACGGCGTTGAAACAATGGATGCAGTTGTAGTTGCACTTTGCCGTGATCTGCAGATTCATCTTCGGCATATAACGGTTGTCGCAGTTTCGGTATTTCTGCCATTCGGTCAGACGGCCGCCGTTTTTCGCTTCACGAATAAATGTTGAGAATGAAGTAATAATGCAACGCTATGAATTCGCATTACCTTGGGTATTAGCCACATTTTGCGGAATTATATTATGTCTTAACGGCATCGTCGAATATCCGGTCCGGGTCAAGCAGTTTTATCTTTTCATAAAGCTCCGCTGCCTGAGGGATAACAATGTTTCTCTCATAGGGAATGGTTGAGGAAAACAGCTTTTCCATAATTATGATGTCTCCGTTTTCGGTATCGGGAAACAGCGCCGTAAAGAAGTATCCCTGACGCTTTGCCTCGTTATATGCCGAAATCGCTCCCGCATCATCAATCAGGATATAAAGCTGCACAATGGTGGTGTTTTCCCGTTTGAGCGCTACGGTATGCTCGTGCAGCACACGGCCGAAGTCCGTGCCTACTTGTTTTATCTGGATAGAGCCGTAGTTCCAGCGTGCCACAAAGCTATGCTCGGCAGAGGTGGCTGTTGATTCGGAAGCCGCCCCCTCTGTGCAGATATCGCGATTCAGCTTCTGCTCGCCATATATTGAAGCCGCAAGACCGTGCAGCTGCTCGTGCAGGTACACCTTTTTGGCCTCGGCATTCTTTGACAGTCTCCTGTAAAAGAAGCCATAGGAGCTTCTTTCGTCATGCTTGGTATATGTGCTCACAAAAACATTGGACGGCAGGAAATTCAGCACAAAGCCATTGGCAGTCATCCCAAAGCTGATGCCCGTTTTCTGCGAAAACGGGTGTGTCATTGCCGCAGTGCACATCATTCCGCTTGCCTTTCCAGTTTCCAGAAGATAACCTACCGCCTGATTGAGCATCTTCTTCAAAAGTCCGCAGCCGCGATAGTTCGCATCAACAACAGCCATACCCCATTCCCAGATGCCCGGCAAATCTTCAAGCTCCCAGACAGCGACATGCCCTGCAAACTGATTGTTATTCAGGGCCACAACACTGTAACAATGGTCACTGTTGACATATTCATACAGCCTGTCGGGATAGTAGACAACATCCTTGTGATAGGTGTAGCCGTACTCATTGAAAATACCGCGCGACACTTTAAGCGCATCTTCCTTCTGCATTCTGCGGAAGGTAAACTCAATGTCCTTCGACGCAGGCTCAGTATTCTCTGTTACCGCGGGCTCAGGCTTTGATTCGCCCGTGTCGCAATGATAGTATTTGATGAGCTCTTGGCAGCGTCCGTCCAGACCGAGATTATATATATTCACCTCATCGACAAAATGCCGCATCAGTACAAGTCCGCATTTTTCAAGCTCGGAAAGCTCCTTGCCGTATTCACCCGGCAGCCCCTTGTCGCAAATCTCCACTATACACACACCATCCTGCGCGGCTGCGCGAACGGTTATATGGTCAAGTCTGTCCGACATACTCAGCGACAGCACATTATTCACAGCTTCTTCCACAGCACCGAGCAGATGCGATCTTTCACCGGAGTTCTCAAAAAACGGTGCTATGTAGTTATCCACCGCGCTCAGTATAATCGGCAGCATCCGGATATTCGGTGCAAATCTCAGCTCCAGATCCGCCCGATCCCTTTTCAATCTTCTTTCTTTCTGCATAGTAATCAACCATTCGGCCACTATGCGTCCGCACAAATGGGAATGAAAGTGTGCCGACAAACGACCACCTTTCTTGTAGAATAATCTTGTAAAAAAATCTTACCATAACCCACGCATTTGCGCAAGATGCTTTCGCAGGCAGAGTCGATATCTGTGTAAGCAATTTGCGCTATAGTTACCCGAAGATGATTCAATTCCCCACGCCTTCGGTCGTTTGGTAAGACCTTCTATCCAAATAAACTTGCCAAAAGTACGCACTATTTCCGCCTCTAAAGTAAAATATCGGGCGTCTGACCGGCTGTGATGACCGGTCTGACACCCGAAAAGCCCCGATTTTGTTGTATTTTGCCCCAAATATGCGAAAAAGTCTCTTCTACGGAAATATTGATCCGCAGGCAAAAAGTGCAACACATAATGCGGCAGTCCAAAAAGAAATGCAGACGCTGAGCGATTACGAAGAAGAAATGACGAATCAGCTTACGGGCGAGGATAAGAAAAAGTTTCTTGCCTATGTCAACGCCTGGGGCGTTGTCAACGGCGAAGGAAATCTCGACAGCTTTATCGTCGGATTTCGCCTCGGGGCAGCCTTTATGCAGGACACGTTTTTGTCAGGCAGTGCACCTTACACAGATTTTCTGAGGGAGGAATAACAATGCGAGAAGCGATGTAATCACCAGGTCCGACTTTCGTGCCTTTTTTCAAATTCCTATAAGTTTCCATAATACGACCTTCAAGTACGTAAATTTCTTCTATATATCATAAAAAATCATTTTTGTAAATCGTTTTTCTCAAAAATCAACAGCTCATTTTCTCAAAAATCAACAGCTCATATTAAGCATTTCAGCGAATGCTTCAAGTCTTAGCAA
>JAUMWJ010000041.1 GCA_030529655.1 Eubacteriales bacterium | reverse complement strand
GATGATGGGCTTCCTGGGCATGGGCAATAACCCTATGGTCGGCGCTACCGTTGCGGTGGCTGTTGCCGTGGCTGAGAGCCTGTAATAAGAGAAAACTGCCAGAATTATAAGAATAAAGAACCCTCTGCCTTTGGCAGGGGGTTCTTTATTCTTATTTAGTCCTAATACGTTTTTCTATATACCAAGAATACAAGTATGGGCCTTATAGAATCTGATCATTGTTTGACGGGAAATATTCCATGAGCTCAGAAACGCTACAGAGCAGAAACCAGCACAAATCATTAATAGCGGTTGTGTTTAGGACTTCCTCTTTGCGAATCTTGTCAAGCATAGAACTGGAAATGTGATGATCTTTGATTAGTGTGTATCTTGACTCATTGGAATTCTTCAAAGTATTCCGAAACGGCTTGTAGGTTATCATTGTTCACACCTCAATTACTATCTAATGATACGGCGTGACTATCATCTTGACTATGGTCGCTAAAAAGACTATAATACAAATTAATTTTAAACAGAATATTTGCGTAAAATATATTTGGAAAACACATCAAACATAGAAGAAATGTGAATTTTGTGATGGTGTTGAGTTTAGCAAGAGGAGGATAAAGTGAAAAGAGTTCTTTTATTTTTGACAATAGCTCTATTTGTATTATCCTTATGTTCGTGTGGAGCATCAAATCGAGTGAAGCCTTTACCATCTGTACAAGACGGCAAGGATGTTACCGACCGTATAACATCGAAATTGATGAAAGACGGCTTTTGTCAACTTGGCCCAGGAGACTTTTATGTAAGTGGGATAGATATGCCCGATGACTCGTGTTTAATAGGATGTGGACCAGCTACAAAACTGATCCTTATTGGAACTGATGCGACAGAGGGCTATGCGATAAGTATGGGATCGAGATGCACAATAAAAGATATGTCTATTTGTGGAACTGAGGAAAATACGCTAAGTACAATAATTCCCAATACATATTTTCAGCGCCATGGGATCGTCTGGCAAGGGGATGCGAATGACTCAGCCACCAATATTCCGACAAAGGGAACAATATCTGGATGTTATATATATAATTTTTCGGGGGGAGGAATAACTTGTGATAATACCGGATATAGTATTTCGTCAGGAATAAATGTATCTGATTGCTATATTTGGTCTTGCTACGCAGGGATAAATGTGGATTTTTGGTCAGAATTTTCAAAATGGAATAATATTTCTGCCACGAACTGCCATTACGGTGCAATAAATAATGGTGGGAATCAAGTTTTTACAAATTGTAATTTCTCCGGAAATACTGTAGGTATGTTGATTGACAATTCCAAAGGACAAAGTAAAAACAATTCTCATGGATCTATATCAAATTGTATTTTTGATCATTCCGATGGAAATACAGGAGTAGGAATAAAACTGATGGGGGTCAGTAATGGCGAATTATTCAGCAATTGTCAGCTGTTTTTCTCATCGGTAGAGATCGATAACTGCAAAGGGATTTCTATGTCAAATTTTGATTTCGGATATGACACATCAAAGCTGCATAGTGGTGAAATCATAGTCAAAAATCATTCTTTTGTGATTTTTGATAAATTTCTTTGCCGTACGACGCCGCAAATATCAGTAGATAATACATCAACTGCCATTATGACAGATTGCTTCACATGGGAAGGAGAACCGATTACAATTTTGCCGTGAAAGTGATTTTGACAGAGCACATATCATTATCATTTTATAAAAAGATGAAATATTCATATCAAAATGCTCCCAACCATACGGTTGGGAGCATTTTTTATGTTTTTGCTTCCGGCTATAAAAAACATCCGGTGCCTGTTGGCACCGGATGTAAAATGGTAATTTACTTGTGATAAATTACTTGGATGCTTCCATACCGGCAACCAGAGCAGCCTTGTTTCCTTCCAGGAACTTGGCCTTCTTGGGGCCCAGCTCGATGCGGATAGCTTCCATCATGCTGTCAACGGAAGTGACAGGGCAAGCCTGCATGACAGCACCCAAGATCGCCACATTGGCACCCTTGGGGTTCTTCACGGACTCAGCAATGCCGTTAGCGTCGCAGTAAACGACAGTGATGTCGTCACGGACCGCCTTACGGTCGATAATGCTGCTGTTGATGACCAGAACGCCACCGGGCTTTACGCTATCTTCGAACTTGTCCAGAGAAGGACGGTTCATCGCAACGATGACATCGGCCTTGTCCACCAGGGGAGAAGCAACGGGATCATCGGAAACGATAACGGAGCAGTTAGCGGTACCGCCACGCATTTCGGGACCGTAGGAGGGCAGCCAGGAAACGTGCTTGCCATCCAGCATGCAGGACATAGCCATGAACTTACCGATCAGGAGCATACCCTGACCGCCGAAACCGGCAAAAATGAAGGTTTTTTCCATATTACTCGGCCTCCTTGTCTTTGAATACGCCCAGAGGATAGTAAGGCATCATGTTGTCTTCCAGCCACTTCATAGCTTCAGCAGGAGCCAGACCCCAGTTAGTGGGGCAGGGGGACAGAACCTCGACCATGCAGAAGCCCTTACCTTCCATCTGATACTTGAAGGCCTTGGCAATGGCCTTCTTGGTCTTGTTGATGTTGGCAGTGTTATTCACGGCAACACGCTCAATGTAGTAAGAGCTGGGGACGGCTGCCAGCATCTCGGACATCTTGATGGGCAGACCGGACCACTCCTCGCTACGACCGGCGGGGCAGGTAGTGGCCTTCTGGCCGATCAGGGTGGTGGGAGCCATCTGGCCGCCGGTCATACCGTAAATGGCATTGTTGACGAAGATGGTAGCGATCTTCTCGCCGCGGTGTGCAGCGTGAACGATCTCAGCAGTACCGATGGAAGCCAGGTCGCCGTCGCCCTGATAGGTGAACACCAGGGTATCCTTGCCGACAGCGCGCTTTACGCCGGTAGCAACAGCGGGTGCACGGCCGTGAGCGGCTTCGTACATATCGCAGTTAAAATAGTCATAGGCGAACACGGAGCAGCCAACAGGAGCCACGCCGATAACCTTACCGTCCAGGTTCATCTCATCGATGACCTCGGCGACCAGACGATGGATAATACCATGGCCGCAGCCGGGACAATAATGGAAAACCTTGTCGGTCAGAAGATTGGTCTTATCAAATACAACAGCCATCTTATTTACCCTCCTTCATGCTGAGAATCTTATTGACGATCTCGTCGGTGGTGGGCATCTGGCTGCCGCAATGACCGAAGAAGTCAACATCCTTGGCACCGTTGATAGCCAGCTTGACATCCTCAAGCATCTGGCCTTCGTTCAGCTCCACATCCAGGACTGCCTTGACGGAAGCCTGAGTAGCCACCTTCTTAACAGCATCATAGGGGAAGGGCCATACGGTAATGGGACGCAGCAGACCGACATTGATACCCTTGGCCTTCAGCTCGGTAATAGCGCTCTTTGCGATACGAGCGACGGTACCGAAAGCGGTGATGATGTACTCAGCGTTCTCGCAGTTGTACTCTTCCCACTGCTGCTCATTTGCAACGACTTCTTTATACATAGCCTGCAGAGCGTCGTTATGTACAGCCAGACTCTCGGTATCGATATAGATGGAGTTGATGATGCCGCGCTTTTCGGGATCATCACCGGGCTTCCAGCCGGTGCAGGCCCAGGGCTTCTTCTCGGGATCGACCTTATAGTCGACCATCTCGGGCAGCTCAACGGGCTCCATCATCTGAGCGATGATACCATCGGCCAGGAACAGAACGGGAATGCGATACTTTTCCGCCTTATCGTAAGCAACCATCATCAGGTCGATAGCTTCCTGAACGGAAGAAGGAGCGAAGGTCAGCAGGTGATAGTCACCGTTGCCGCCGCCCTTGACGCCCTGGAAATAGTCGCCCTGGGAGGCCTGAATGTTACCCAGACCGGGGCCGCCGCGCATCACGTTGATGATGACAGCGGGAACCTTAGCGCCTGCGCAGTAGGAGATACCTTCCTGCTTCAGGGACACGCCGGGGCTGGAAGAAGAAGTGATGACACGGGCACCGGTACCGGCAGCACCGTACACCATGTTAATAGCAGCCACTTCGGATTCGGCCTGCAGGAAGCAGCCGCCGATTTCGGGCATACGAGCAGACATATATTCAGGAATCTCTGTCTGCGGAGTGATGGGGTAACCGAAGAAATAGCGAGCGCCGGCACGGATGGCGGCCTCTGCGATAGCCTCGGAACCCTTCATAAGAGTCAAAGCCATGTTAATTCCTCCTTAGTCTTTTTCAATACGAATTACCACGTCGGGGCAGGTTTTTGCGCAGGAAGCGCAGCCAACGCAAGATGCCATATCGGTGATCTCAGCAGGATGATAACCCTTTGCGTTGATCTTGGTCTTGGACAGCTCCAAAAGGTTCTTAGGACAAGCTCTCACGCACAGACCGCAACCCTTGCACAGAACGTCATTGATAGTCAGTTTTACCACTCTTTACACCTCTTTCCTTTTTTATCATGAATTGCTTATTTTATCCCATTACTGGGGGACGCACAGATTAGTACATTTCCTTTCTGGGGTCGGTCGTATTCAGACCGTACTGAATGTAGCTGTCCCAGTCGCGGTGCATATACATATCAATAGCAATAGGCTTGCCCACATACTTGGGGTCGGGGTTCTCTGCCAAAAAGGCATCAAGAAATTCCTTTTTGCCGGTGGTATAGGCAACGGGAATCCCGGTCATATCAGATACTTCCTTCAAAAGCTCATAGCCGGCGCGCAGCTCTTCCGCGCTTGTCATAGTGGCCAGATTGGTATTGTTGATCATGCCTGTAATTTGCAGACGGGCATGGGCCTGCATACCCTCCTGCAAACGCAGGATCTTCTCCACAGTGCTTGCCAGAGGCCGGCGGATATTGATGACATTCAAAACCTCCAGAGAACCGGGCTCCAAATCTATGAAGTCCTGATGATAGCGACCTAATGCGGTGGCACCTACATCGTCACCGCCCACATCGAAAATCACACTGTCCCAATCCAGCACGAAAGCAGACGCAATCTCGGCGGGGAGGGAAAGCGTCTCGATACCGGAACAGGCAAAGTTAGGGGAAACCAGACGGATTTCCTTCTGCTCCACCATCTTGCCGCGCTCGGTCAAACGGAAGTAGGTGTTCACCATATCCAGATCGATCAGCTCGGTTTTTTCACCGCGAGCTGCTGCCTGTATCGCAAAGTTCAGCGCCAATTCACTTTTGCCGCTGCCGTAATTGCCGATCAATACTTTCACATTTTTCATATCTTAGTATCTCCTAATGCTTATGCGAGTATCATCTTCTGTATCACCATCGTGCCACCCATCGACAGAAAACGACGGATGCCTGCATAAAACCTTTACTTTATTACTAACTAATTAAAACACAAAAGGACTAAAATGTAAACAAGCGAACTGCGTGAAAATCGAAAAAAACAGTGTAATTTTCAATTTTGGTAATAGTGACAAAAATGGAGTATCAATCAATGTATTTTTTACAATGCAGAAACATCCGGGTCAAACCCGATAGTATTTCTTGGCACAAAAATCACGGCGGATCTCTATTTTCCCTGTATCAACCAGATACGCCGCAAAGTTGGAAAAATTGCGTTCCACGATACTGAATTTCAATTCATTGTGAGTGAGAATATTGACCTTTTTGCAAAAAGCGTAGATCCAATCGGAGAATGTCATGCCGTCACACAGGCAATCTAAGATTTCCTGTTCTTTTGCCTGTATAAAGGCAATGTTGCCATCGATCAGATCATGAATGTCTGTCAATACCTCTTTGTGGGCAATAATGTAGGCAGGACACTGCAGCTTATGAAGCGAACACTTGCTTTCTAAATCCCGTGCAATAAACATGGAGGTGGGCAGCTTGGCGCAGTCAATTTCACTTTGACTGATCAAACAGTCACCTAAATAGGCCACGCCATCAGGCGTAATGATACCGATATGCCCTGCACTGTGGCCGGGCAACTGCAAAATGCCGAAACGCACGCCGCAAAAATCCAGCGAAGCAGCATCGGCAGGAATGATCACATCGGCGATGAAGCATTCTTCCAGAAAAAGCTCGCGGCTTTTTCCGTAGGTCAGTGCCACATAATTGGCGCGATAGGCGTCCGGATTGACAGAAATACCTGCTTCAATGATCTGTGCAGCAGCTAAGCAGCCATAGCGCTCCTGTAAATAACGAGTATTGCCTGTATGATCGAAATGAGCGTGAGAGCAGATAATGCCTTTCAGGTGGAAACCGTTGCTGTCGATCAGCTTGGTCAGCGCACTGCGGTCCAGTCTTGCATAACCGGTGTCCAGCAGTACAATATCGGTATCGTTTAACCGATAAACAGGTATCAGTGCCGTGGTAGCAACCGCGACATATGTATTTTGATAAACATGCTGCAGTTCCATAGGACACCTCCTCGTCGCCTTTATTATACACGGAACGGTAAAATATTTCAATGGGAAGCGGACTTGTAATTTGTGGGATGAACGACTATAATATACTGTAATCAATAAAGAGGGAGGTTGATTAATGGCCTGCTATATTTTTGGCGCAGGCAGTTTTTGCGGACTGCAGGCGTTCCCCCAAAGGGGGGATTATGTTATTGCCGCCGATGGCGGATGGCTGCATTGTCAACGCTCCGGTATACAGCCCTCGATCCTACTGGGGGATTTCGATTCTATACAGGAGCTGCCTGATTTTGCCTGTATTAAACGATTTCCGGTGGAAAAAGACGATACCGATATGATGCTGGCCATCAAAGACGGATTGACCCACGGTGAAACGGAGTTTCATCTCTACGGCGGGATGGGAGGTCATCGTACCGACCACACCATCGCCAATTTGCAGTCGCTTTGCTATCTTGCCATGCACAGCGCACATGGCTGGCTCTACGGTGACGGGGAGGTCTACACCGCGATTTATAATGAGAGGATCACATTCGATACGCAGACTTCAGGGATCATTTCTGTTTTTTGCATGGGTGCAGAGGCGGAAGGCGTTACCATTAACGGCGGACAGTATGAAGTGGAGAATGTGGCCTTGTCGGCTGATTTTCCCTTGGGTGTCAGCAATCATTTTGTGGGAAAACCCATTACAGTATCGGTCAAAAACGGCTGTCTGCTGATCGGCTGCCGTAATGAATAAGGAGGAAACAATATGAAACGGCTTTTGGCGGTAATTTTGTCTGTACTGATGCTGCTTTCTCTGACTGCCTGCGGAAAAGAGAATCCGTCTGCATCAAATAAGGTGATTGAAAATGGCGCTTCCATCGGCGAGGGAGAAAAAACCTTTGTGACCGAGGTGGTTGATGCCGATGGTAACACGGTCAAGTTTACCGTACACACCAACGAGAAAACGGTAGGCAAAGCGCTGCAGGATCTGGGTATATTGGACGGTGAGGAGGGCGAATACGGCCTTTACATCAAGGTGGTCAACGGTATCAGTGCAGATTATGCTGCGGACGGCGTCTACTGGGCATTTTATGTGGATGGTGAATATGCCATGACAGGTGCCGACATGACAGATGCGATCGACGGCTCAGTCTACACATTCCGCGTGGAAAAGTGAAAAGAGAAACAGGCGGACTGATTCTTACAGCCCGCCTGTTTTGCTGTAATGGTATCAACTGATCTCAGCAGCTTGCCGCAGAATTTCGGCAGCCACGGTTCCGGCCACATTTGCGCCTCCTCCACCATTTTCCACAACGACCACAAAGGCCAACGGATGGTCACTGTCGTCAATAAATCCGGTAAACCACGCATGGGGCATCTTTCCTGATTCCACCTCCGCTGTACCGGATTTGGCACAGACAGCCAAATCACCAAACCGATCCTGCCCATAGGTCAAAAGCACATTGCTGCGCATCATACGGCGCAATATGGCATATGTATCGGCGGACCAGACAGTCGGAATCGAGCCTGATTTTTCGGTGTCAACGAAGGAAAGTCCGGACATGGAAGTTTCCTTAGCAATCAGATGGGGTGTCTTGGCACTGCTGCCCGAAGCGATCGATCCCATCAGCATCAGTACGGCACAGGGATTGACCATATCGTGATACTGCCCGACACCCGACCAACCCAACTGACCGATGCTGCCGATTTCATAGAAACCGGATTCAGTGGAAATACCGCTGATACTGTGTGGTGAGAGCAAACCGGCACTTTGCACATAACGCTGTAAGGTGTTGCCACCTAATTCTGTGGCCAACTGGGCAAACACGCAATTACAGGAGCTGGCCAATGCTTCCTCAAAATTCATTGTGCCATGGACATAGGGGCAGGTAATAACCTCGTCTCCTATTGCCAGACGGCCGGTGCAGGTAAAGGTGCGCTGCTGTACATCGGGAATGTTTTCCAGAGCGGCAGCCGTAGTGACCACCTTGAATATAGAGCCGGGTGTATATAAGCCGGAGAGAAAACGGTTGAGATATACACCGTCATATCGCTCGTCATCCTCGGAAATATCGGGAGGATCTGTGGGGTCGTAAGTGGGAGAGGAAACCATGCACAGTACATCACCGGTTTTGTAATTATACACAGCGACTGCGCCCTTGCGGCCGTTCAATGCCTCATAGGCGGCTTTGTTCAGCTCCGAATCAATGGTTAAATAGAGCTTGTGTCCGTTGCTCAAAGTACCGATGACGGGGTGGAATCCCACCAGATGATCGCGGAAAGTGGAGAGTGCGGAGGTAGAGATATTACCCCACTCATCGCCCACTGCGTGCAGTGTTGCCTTGCGGATCGTGCTGTCATCGCTGTAGGACTGCGTGGTTGCATCATAAAGCAGCACGCCGTTGCGGTCCAGCACCTGACCGGAGGAAAGCAGCCCGTCGGTAAAAGCATGGTCATTGGCGGAGAAGGCGGCCCATTGACTGCCTTGCGTGACATATTTGATGCAAAACCACACAGTGCCGACAGCAAGAAGAAGCACAAGAAAAAGAATAAGAATGGTGCGCTGTTTGACCTGTTTCATTGCTGCTGCTCCTTTCCGAAGATCTCGTCTACGGGAATATCCGGCATATCCGCAAAGAATCCGGCTTTCTTTTCAGGCTGCGGCTGGGACTGCGCTTGCGAAACTGCAGCGGACATACGCTTTGGCAAGCGTAAAATAAAGCTGGCGTTTTGACGGGTATCGGCGGACTTGATAAAAGCCAACAGCCCCCAGCAGGCCATCATACTGGAACCGCCCATAGAAACAAAGGGGAAAGTAACACCGGTCAGCGGCAGCAGATCCACGGCGCCGAACACATTCAGTGTGACCTGGAACACAAACATCGCTGCGGTGGCACAGGAAACGATGGTGTAGAAGGTGGAACGAGCAGTAGCGGCGGATTCCAGCACAAATACAGCGAGGATAATAATGACGCCAACGGCGCACAGGGACAGAAGGAAGCCGAATTCCTCCGACACAACGCCAAATACCAGGTCGGTATTAGCGGCGCCTACATATTTCAGCCATCCCTTTTCCGGCCCGACTCCGAATAAGCCGCCGGAAGCAATGGCGGACATAGTGCGACTTTGCTGATAGCCGGTGGATTGGGTAAATTCCCACGCATGACGCCATACGGCAAAACGCTCTGCTATGTATGGCTTAAAGTGCAGTACGATCCCGCCGGCAAAACCGGCTGCGGCTGTCATCATCACAATAGACGGCAAATCGCCGGAACGCAAAAAAGCGATGCAGAGAAATGCAACGAAGAAAATCAGCGCCGTTCCGAAATCGCTCATTAAAGCAAGACAGCCCACGCAATAGGCGGAGAACAGTACGGTGAAGATCAGATTACGCTTGGCAAACAGACGGTCCAATGTGGCGGCACCCACCAGTATAAAGGCGATCTTCACGAATTCCGACGGCTGAAAGGTGATCGGACCGATGGCTACCCAGTTTTTTGCACCGAAGACTCGCTCACCTAAAAGCAGGTTAAAAGCCAGCAGTCCGGCGGCGGCTATTGCCACGGGCCAGCGCAGCTTGATCGACAGACGCAGATTACGCAGCACAATATTTATCATAAGGTAGATCGCAATACCGAGAATGGTCGTGATCATTTGCTTCAATAGTGACTCCGGAGCGTAGGCGGAAGTAACCGCAAAACCGATGGTGGATAGGAAAAAGGCCAGCGTTTCTGTTTCGTATGCCGTTCGCCGTAGTCCGCGGCACAGCAGATAAAAGCACCACATCAATGCCATCAGGAATGCAAACGCGATGGTAATGGAGGCAAAGTATCCACCATACCTCGCGGGAATAAACTGCAAAAAAGTAAAAATCTGAAAAAGTGTCATAAGCACCAGGGTTACGACAGGAGATACTTCCTTGCCGGCCTTGGTGCGCTTTTGTGCCTGCTGCGCCTCATCGTTTTCGCTGGCAGGGAAAAAGTACAACTCCACACCGCCAACGGCAATGGAATCGCCGGCCTGTACCGGTGCGGCGTTGTAGGTTCGCTCGCCGTTTAACAATATGCCGCTGTTGCTGTTGAGAGGATACACCGTCCAATCGCCGGTATCGTTGCGGCAAATGGCTGCATGACTGCGGGAAACGGAGGGGAAATTGACGCGAATATCTGCACTTTTTGCGCGACCGATCACATTTTCCCAGTGGCATAGCTCATAACGAGCACCGTTGGCCATACTGAGAAAACCCCACACTTCGCGTTCGATCTTTCCTCCGAATAAAGAGCGACAACAGCGAATGAGAATCACGATAGCCAAAATGCCCATGACAATGCGTCCTAAAAATAGGGCAGTCGATGAGAACTGGGCTATGAAATTAGCAATAAAATCGTTCATATCGTTCATAATGACCTCTGCATATGGTAAATACACATTTAGTAAATGACACTAACATGATACCATAAATGTCAAGAAAGAAAAATCATTCTTTTTGTCACAAAAAAGCATTGACAAGGTAGAATAAAGGTGGTATTCTAACGAAGCTGTCGCCGCGAGGCAAACACAAAAGGTGAAAAAAGGGCGAAAAAAGCACTTGACAAAGGAAACCGGATGTGC
>JAUMWJ010000011.1 GCA_030529655.1 Eubacteriales bacterium | reverse complement strand
ACACCCGGAACCACAATCCGGTGCTCTAACCAACTGAGCTACACCCACCACATATACATCCGCAAGGGAATTTGCTAAACGATGCTCCTTAAAAAGTGGCACGCCAGAAGGGACTCGAACCCCTGGCCTACTGCTTAGAAGGCAGTTGCTCTATCCAACTGAGCTACTGGCGCATAATGACAGTTGGAGCGGGTGACGGGAATCGAACCCGCATCCCCAGCTTGGAAGGCTGGTGCCCTGGCCATTGTGCTACACCCGCATGCGCCCTCCGCGGTAAATCGTCAGCTTTGATATATTACCATATGCCGACAGTATATGTCAAGGAAAAATATCAAAAAAATGAAAACTTTTCTCCTTACAGAATCACAAAGGTCACGCCGTTATTGTAGTTATCCAGGTCCCGATCCTGCCGCAGCGCATCACACGCGCAAAAAGCACGGCGCGTGGCATCATTAAAAAGAGAGAAATCCTCGCCGCAAATCACATCGCGTATTTTGCCGCCCTCCTGCGCCCGGCGCAGATAGGCACGGCTGGCGGTGCGGATGCGGCCGCCCTTGCCGGAAGAGCCGTACCCGTGGATGATCTTCAAAACAGGCGCACGCATTGCTTTTGCGGCACACAGCTCGCTTTCCAGACGGCGCAGGGCTTCGTCTACCGTGGGATGGCCTAATTCCAGATTGATCTGGCGAATTTGCTTCATACCTTTACCTCATTTGCGTCCGAAAATAGTGGAATAAGGGCGCAGCGTCCGCGGCATCGCTGCGCTGCAGGGCAAAACTCTGCCGCTCCGGATGCCATTGTACGCCCCAGATGGGCAGTGTGTCGTGACAAATGGCTTCCACCACGCCGTCAAATGACCATTGCATGGCCGTAAGACCATTGCCAAGCTGTGCAATCGCCTGATGATGATTGCTGTTGACGGTGGGTGTTTTACCAAGCAGCTTTGCCATCATCCCGGCGGCGTGGGTGGAATGTACCAGGTCGCCCTGCGGTAATTGATGGCCGCAGATGTGGTCATACAGCGTGCCGCCAAACCATACATTCAGCGCCTGCATACCCCGACAGATCCCCCAAATGGGGCGGCGTGTCGTTACAAATGATTGTATCAGCAAATACTCCGTTTCGTCAAGATAGCGAAAAATATCGCCGCCGCCGGGAAGAAGCAAACCATCGCAAGTCTCGCTTTGGGATACATCGCGGCTCAAACGCACCTCGCAGCCGCAGGTAAGCAGGGCGGCGGAATAGTTTTGGTAACTCCCGTTCTCGCCCCAAAGAAAAACCGTGCCTGCCATAAAAACGCCTCCTTATGCTCCACAATCTATGCAAAACAGGACAAAAAAATTGCCGACATCTGTCGGCAGTTTTCTCCCGTCTGCAATAAGCGGTACCATTTGAGGGGCTTTTCTCTAACGCATACGGCTGCACAGCAATCTGTGCAGCCGTATGCTGATTTGAGGATAGAAAGGAAAAAGCAATTCATGTTGCAGGAATTACTGTACATACAGTACAATATGTCACCTTATTTGTAAAGCGACAGAATTTCATGGATGTATTAGAAAATGTCATAGATCACAAAACAAGCAAAAATGACAGAAAACAACGAAAAGTAATGAACTTGCTTTTTCTGCGCGGTGTGTGTATAATCATTCTATGAAATAATTTCATAATGGAGAAAATCTCATGGATACGAAGAAATTAGAGGCGTTAGTGACGGCGGTAGAACTGGGCAGCTTCACCCGGGCATCGGAGGTGCTGGGTTATACCCAATCGGGTCTGACGCACATGATGAACAGTCTGGAGAAAGATTTTGGCTTTCCTGTGTTGATGCGGGGTCGTGCCGGCGTTCGTTTGACCCAGGCCGGCGAGCGCATTTTCCCGTTGGTGCGGGATTGCCTGTCTTCAAATGAATTGTTGGAGCAGGAGATCCGCATGATCAACACCGATAAAGAAGAGACGATTCGCGTGGCGGCCTATGCCAGCATTGCCATGCACTGGCTGCCGGAGGTGATCCAGCAGTTTCGCCGGGATCATCCGGGTGTGAATGTGGACATTCAGATGGGAAGCGTGGAGGAGGTCTACCGCTGGGTGCGTGAGGATAAGGCGGATATGTGCTTTGCCAGCCGCCAGGAAGGGCAGACGCTGGAGTGGACCTTTTTACGCAACGATCGACTGCTGGCGATTTTGCCGCCGGACTTTGCCATGCGCGGAAGGGAAACCTTTAATGTGTATGGGTTTGACGGACAGGAATTTCTGATGCCGTCCATGGGATTTGATCTGGATATCATGCGTGTGCTGAACCGCCACGGAGTGATGCCGCTGGTGCGTACCACGCAGGTCAATGACAGCGTGATCATTTCCATGGTGGAACATGGTTTGGGCATGAGTATTTTGTCGGAATTGGTGCTCAAAGGACGCAAGGACGATGTGCTGGCTGTGCCGATGGATCCGCCTGCTGTGCGTGAACTGGGCATTGCCGCAAGACCGAAGAAAGAACTGCGTCCCATGGTACGGAGATTTATTGCCGAAGCCCGGGATATGATAGAAAAGATGTGAGAAAATGATGTTGCACTTTGAACCTGTTCTGCCGCAGCATGCGGCAAAATTAAGAAAATATTACCAAAACGGCACCTACCGTCTGTGTGAATACAGTGTGGGCGTAAAGATCATGTGGCGCGATCAGCTCCATCCCACCTTTGCAGAGACAGCAGGATGCCTTGTGATGCGAAATTGTATTGACGGACGCTACCAATTCGATTACCCTGTGCCGGGCACGGAGGGAGATGTGGAGGCGGCTTTGACTGCTATTGAGAACTGGTGCACCGAAACGGGCAATCGGCTGGTATTATCGGTGGTGCCGGAGGAGAAAGCGGTCTTTTTGATACAGCGCTATCCCCGTTTCCGCTATGCCAATGAGCGGACATGGAAGGATTATCTGTACCGTGCCGAGGATCTGAAGCGTTTTGCCGGTCGGCATTACAGCGGTCAGCGCAACCATATCAACAAATTCCGCAAGGAATATCCCCAGGCACAGTATGTAACGCTCTGCTCGGAGGATAAGCCGCTGATCGAGCGGTTTTGGACGGACTACGAAGCAGAGTTCCGGAAAGACAGCGCCGGTGCGAAGCGGGAATTGATTCTCGCCAAGGAGTTGTTTGCGCTGCTGGATAGCGGCTGTTTCTGCGCAGGGGGTCTGACGGTAGACGGACGACTGGTAGCGTTGAGTTTGGGCGAAATCTGCGGCAAAACATTGGTCTTACACATCGAAAAGGCACTTTATTCTTATACCGGTGTATATCCCGCGATGGTGCAGTCATTCGTAACAGAGACAATGGAGAGATACCCGGAGATACAGTGGGTCAACCGGGAGGACGACGCGGGAGACAAGGGACTGCGCACCTCCAAATTGCAGTATCTTCCGGCGGAACTGGGAAGTAAGCCGTGTTTTGTGGTGGAGAGCGAGCTGGACCGTTTACAGCAGCAGCCGAGCATCAAAACCGAGCGCTTGACGTTGGATGGCTTGCGCGAATGGGATAAGCAGGCCTATAATGCCCTGTGCCTTGATGATGAGCGCAATCGCTGGTGGGGTTACGATTATCGCAGGGACTTGCAGGGTGAACTGACGGAGGACTATTTTCTGAAAGTGGTGCGGGAGGATTTTGCAGCACATCGCGCGGTGAATTTTGCGGTGCGTTTGCACGGAACCTGTATCGGCGAAGCGGTGCTTTATGCACCGGATTGGCGCGGCGGCGCAGAACTGGGCTGCCGCATTGCACCGCAGTATGCCGGTAACGGCTACGGCACGGAGGCCTTTGCCGCTGTGGCAGAATGGGCGCTGTACCGCTTGGGCCTGTTCCGCGTGGTGGCAAAATGCTATAAAGAAAACGATGCGTCCTACAAAATGCTCTCTTCCTGTATGCGCCGTAGCGGAGAGGACGATACCTTTTACTATTTTGAAAAACGGGTATAATCCGCCGACTGCGTGGCAAGCTATTGCCGAGAGGTGATAGACGATGGACAGCTATTTAGAGGAGCTGCCGATGGGATTGGGCATGGCACTTGCCAACAATCCTGTGGCGATGAATTACTTCATGGGTATGTCCGCCGATGAACAGCGACAGTTTGTGGAAGGCACACATCAGATCCGCTCCAAATCAGAGATGCAGCATTATGTAAACTCGCTGACAGGGCGTATCAAGTAAAAATAAGCAGGATGAGCAAGCGGCTCATCCTGCTTTTCGCATAAATGCACCCGTTGCCTGCCATACTAACAAAAAACTTCTCAGGAGGTAGGCGATGAAGGGGCAGAACTTTGCCGCACGCAGGTCGGAATTGGATGAATTGTTGGGTGTGGGCCGCAGTTTTGATATAGTGGGCAGGTCGCTGCAGATCGGCGGCAAACAGGCAAATCTCTGGGTGGTCAACGGCTATGCCAAAGACCAGATGCTCGAGCGCATGATCGCTGTCTGGCTTACGATTGAGAACCTGAAGGACATCCGCTCATTACAGGATTTTATGGACCGCTATGTCAGCGCCTGTGAGGCATCGGTGGAAAAAGAAAGGATGAAGGCCGTAACGGCGGTGTTTTCAGGCAAAACCCTGCTGATCATCGACGGTTTTGACGGCGGCATCGTGATGGATGCCAAACAGTTCCCTACCCGTAATGTGGAGGAGCCGGACAGCAGCAAAGTATTGCGTGGCAGTCACGACGGATTTGTAGAGAGTATTATGGAAAACGCTGCCCTGCTGCGCCGCCGTATCCGCGATACGGAGCTGACGCTGGAGCGGCTGCAAATCAGTGATCGTTCCAAGACCGATATAGCCCTTTGCTATATGGAAAACAAAGTGGATCGTAAGCTGCTGCAGGAGCTGCGGACAAAACTGGCATCGATCGATGTGCACTCTATTGCCATGAGTCAGGAGAGTATTGCCGAAGCCATTGCGCCACGACAGTGGTATAATCCTTTTCCCAAGGTGCGATATACCGAACGGCCCGATGTGGCCACCGCCAGTATTATGGAGGGGGACATACTGGTGATGATCGACAATTCGCCTGCCGCCATGCTGCTGCCTGTTACGATCTTTCGCTTCGCCGAGGAGATCAATGATTACTACTTCCCACCGCTGATCGGCTCGTATTTACAGATCGTGCGACTGGTGGTCAATTTTCTGACCATTTTCATTACGCCTCTTTGGTATCTGCTGGTGAAAACGCCGGATCGACTGGATGCCCACCTGCAATTCCTGCTTATCAACGAAGACTACTTCGTGCCCTTGATCGTACAACTTTTGTTGGTGGAGTTTATCGTGGATATTCTTAAGCTGGCTTCGCTGAATACGCCCAATGTGCTCAGTAATTCGTTCAGTATGCTGGGTGCGTTGATTCTGGGTGACTTTGCCGTGCAGGCACGATGGCTGGTGCCGGAGGTGCTGGTGTATATGGCCTTTGTGGCGGTGGCAGACTACGCACAGCACAGCTTTGAGCTGAGTTATGCCAGCAAGCTCAGCCGCATGACGCTGCTGCTTTTGATTTTTATTGCCGATTGGATCGGATTTGCCATCGGTGTGGTGGGCATTCTGCTGTTGATCGCCACGGCAAAACCCCTTGTGGGGCACGGTTACCTCTATCCGTTATTCCCGTTTAACAGAAAGGACTTGAAGGCATTGCTTCACCGCCGTCCCATCAGCCGAAAAAACACATAAAATTTGCGCGATACAAAGTCGTTTTGCTTGCCAGCGAAACGGCTTTGTGTTATGCTTGCAATGTATCATAATCGGCAAGCCGCACCGTGCCGAGCTTGCTTAGAAAAAAGGATATGTGTTCGGCGACTTCTGTACAATTCGACCTACGAGGGAAATGAGAGGAACGATACGATGCGAGTGATTACGGGTACTGCCAGAGGCAGACGGCTGAAAGAACTGGAGGGGTTGGAAACGCGCCCTACCACCAGTAAGGTAAAGGAGAGTCTGTTTTCCATCATACAGTTTGATATTGAGGGACGGCGTGTACTGGATCTGTTTGCAGGAACGGGTCAGTTAGGGATTGAGGCCCTTAGCCGCGGTGCTTGCGAGGCGGTATTTATCGATCGCCGTGCCGATGCAGTGAAGCTGATTCGTGAAAATCTGGCGATCTGTGATCTGAGCGACCGGGCGTATGTGAAAAACGGCGATTCCATGGCCTATTTGAAGTCAGGCGAGAAGTTCGATTTGATTTTTTTGGATCCGCCGTATGCTTCGGGACTGCTGGAGCAAGCACTGGAACAAATTGCTATGTTTGACATTTGCCGTGAGCATGGTATAATTGTGGCGGAGAGTGCTGCAGACAAAGAGCTGCCGCTTTTGACGCCGCCCTATCAAATGTACCGTCAGTATCAATACGGCAAAATCAAGCTGACGGTCTATCATCGCAGCGGAAACGAGGAATAAACCCATGAAAATTGCCATTTATCCCGGTAGTTTTGACCCGATCACGCTGGGACACTTAGATATTATCAGGCGTGCCGCCTCCTGCTTTGATAAGGTGTATGTGTGCGTGATGACAAATTGCGCCAAACAGCCGATGTTTGAGCCGGAGAAGCGTTTGAAGCTGATCCGCGCCTCCATAGCCGGATTGGACAATGTGGAGGTGGAAGCGCATAGCGGTCTGCTGGCGTCTTATGCCCGTGAAAAGGGCGCAACGGTTTTGGTCAAGGGCGTCCGGAATGCCACGGATTTTGATTTGGAATATCAGCAGGCCTTGATCAACAAAGGCATTTGCCCGGAGCTGGAAACGGTTTTGCTGCCTGCCAGCGCACCTTATGTGCATTTCAGCAGCACCATGGTGCGTGAGATGATACGATACGGCCAACCTTTGGAACAATATGTGCCCGCACCGGTGGCGGAGGAATTGAAAGAAAGGAAGTAAAATCGGATGGAAGAAAAAGATGTTCAGCGTTTATTGGATATGCTCTATGGCATAGTTGATGAGGCAAAAAGCGCCGCTTTCAGTTCTGACAAGTGCGTTATCAGCCGTGATGAGGTACTGGACCTGCTGGATGAAATCCGCGCTAAGCTGCCGCTGGAATTGAAGAAAGCGCAGGAACTGGTGCGCGCCCGTGACGAGTATGTTTCTGCCGCCAAAAAGGAAGTGGAAAAGATGCTGCGTCAGGCCGAGTTGGATGCCAAGGTCATCGTATCTGAGAGTGAAACGATACAGTTGGCACGCCAGAAGAGCAGCGAGATCATTCGCCGCGCAGAAGACCGTGCCAAGGAGCTGTACCAGGTGGCCAACACCTATACCGAAGATGCCCTGCGCCGCACCGAGGAGGCCATTCAGGCCGCCCTGGATGAGGTCAAGGAATCTCGCGTGCGTTTCCGTGCCGCCTCTGCCGAAAAAATGCAGGCAGGCCGTGAACAGCTGCGTGGAGAGTCTGAAGTGAAAACTTCGGAAAGAGATAGTGAAAATAAATAAAAAACCCATATAAAGTTCGTGAAAACTGCACAATGAAATAGGGACGCGAAACAGACAAACACCAAGATAAGCAGATATTGCGAGAAATAAAAGGCACAAACACTATATATAGTGTTTGTGCCTTTTTCTGTGCCGTAGAACTGAAACGGTTGTTTTATAAAAGCCGGGAAAATAATAGAAAATGTGCTAAATAAAGGACAAAATGGAAACCATTATATGCAAAAAATTCCTTGCATTTAAAACGGAATTTATGTATACTAAGCGTGTGAGTGGTGAATTGTGGGGCAATTATCCCTAATTGTGGTGGAGTAGCCCACGGGAACCACGAAAAGCGTTTTATCCGAGGCAGCAAGGAGGTGGCAGCATGACGGGTCAATACGCACATAACATCGACGCGAAGGGCCGCCTGTTCATCCCTGCCAAGCTGCGCGAGGAGTTGGGCGCCACATTCCATGTGACCATCGGGCAGGATCACTGTCTGTCGGTTTACTCGGAGGAGAGTTGGAAGGCCTTTGAAGAGCGCTTGAAGACCATGTCTTACAGCCAGATCAAAGCGCTGCGTACGGTGTTTGCCAACGCAGCTGACTGTGAGCCGGATGCCCAGGGCCGTATTCTGATTCCTGCTAAGCTGCGCAGCTATGCAGAGCTGCAAAAGGAAGTAATCGTTATTGGCAGCTTCGATCGGGTGGAGATCTGGAATGCAGAGCGCTGGACGCAGATGGAGAGCGAGGCTTTCTCCTCCGGATCGCTGGAGCAGGCCATGGAAGAAATGGGGTTGTAAGCCATGGCGTTCGACCGTAATGCGGAGGCAGATCAGGCATACGGACACAAGCCGGTCTTGCTGGATGAGTGTTTGGATGCGCTGGCAATTAAACCTGACGGCATTTATCTGGACGGCACATTGGGAAGAGCCGGTCATTCATTGGAAATCGTGAAGCGACTGACCTCCGGCAGACTCATCGGCGTGGACCGTGACGAAACGGCGATTGCTGCCGCACAGGAACGACTGGCTCCCTATGCTCGGTGTGTGACGCTGGTACATAGCAATTTTGATCGCGTAGGCGAGATTTTAGAGGAACTGTGCATCGACGGTGTGGACGGTATGCTGTTTGATCTGGGCGTATCGTCACCCCAGTTGGACGATGCCGAGCGTGGCTTTTCTTATATGCACGATGCGCCCTTGGATATGCGCATGGATCGCACGGCAGCATTAAGTGCCCGTGAGGTGGTCAATGAATGGCCCTATGAGGAGCTGCGGCGCATTTTATATGAATACGGTGAGGAACGCTACGCACCGGTGATCGCCAAACATATCGTGCAAAGGCGTGAGGAAACGCCCATTGAAACAACGCTGGAGCTGGCGGACATCATCAAGGGTGCCATGCCGCCGGCGGCGCTGCGAGAAAAGCAGCATCCTGCCAAACGCAGCTTTCAGGCGATTCGCATTGCCGTTAACGGTGAGCTGGATGCGCTGCCGCCGATGCTGGAAGCCGCAGCGGACAAGCTGCGTGTGGGCGGACGACTGGCGGTAATCTCCTTCCATTCGCTGGAGGACCGGGTGATCAAGAAAACCATGCAGACGCTGGCAACAGGCTGCACTTGTCCTCCGAACTTCCCGGTTTGTGTGTGCGGCAAGAAACCGAAGATGAAACTGATTTCCCGCAAACCCATCGTATCGGGTCAGGCGGAATTGGTTTATAACCCTCGCGCTCGCAGCGCAAAACTCCGTGTGGCGGAGAAATTATAAGAGAGGAATGACTGACAATGGCAGATCCGCGGAAGAGAAAACCGAATATGCCTGTATATGGCAACCTGGCATACGATCTGGATACCCTTGTCAGAGAGCATAATCTGGAGCATGCCGGTGAGATCCATGAAGAACAGCGCCGCAGACAGGTGCAGCAGCAACCACGCACAAGAAGCGTGCCCCAGCCGAAAACCAAGGCATCACCGCTGCTGATCGGCGCGGTAGCTGTTCTGGCGGCAATGGTGGTGGGACTGATGATCGGCTATGCGCAGTTGACGGAAACATCTGAGGCCGTTATGACGCTGAGAAATGACCTGAGCCAGGCGCAGGATACTCATGTTGCTTTGGTGACCAAGTATGAGCAGACATTTGATCTGGCAACGGTGAAAGAACGCGCCGAGGCGGCTGGTATGAGCAAACCCACCAGCGGACAGATCGAGTATATCGACATTTCCGGTTCTGATGCGGTTGTGATCCATCAGAGCGGCGCAGAGGGCTTTTTTGCACAGGCCTTCGGTACAGTGAAAGAGGGAATCGAAGCTGTGGTGGAATATTTCCGGTAAGCGGTGCCATATAGTGAAAACGCGCAAGGAGTAAGAAGGTTGACTTCTTGCTCCTTGCTTGACATTAGACTGACAGGGAGGCGGAAGGCGTGTCACAGAATCCAACACGAAAATCCGAACAAGTACGGCGCGCAAACCGCGTGATCAAAAACCGCACATTCTGGCTGATGCTGATTATGGGTGTATTGCTGTTTGTGATACTGTTTTTTAAGCTGTACAGTTTGCAGATCGTGCAGCATGACGAACTGCAGGCCAAGGCAGCGAATCAGCAGATGCGCAGCACGGTGGTAACGGCCAGCCGCGGCACCATCTATGATCGCAACGGCAATGTAATGGCAATTTCCGCCACAGCGGAAACGGTGTTTTTATCTCCGATGGAAATTGAAGAGGCGCAGAGCGACAAGGAGAATCCGCCGAAGTGGACGAAGGAATTTCTTGCCAAGGAGCTGGCGCGGATCCTGAGTGTCAATGAGGAGGGCATCTTAAAGCGCATGGATAACACCGATTCTCAGTATGAGGTGATCAAGCTGCGCGCCGATGAGGAGCTTGCCGATCAGGTGCGTGAGCTGATCAACGAGTACGAGATCCGTGGTGTATACATGGTGACGGACACGAAACGCTACTATCCTTACAGTTCGCTGGCGGCTCATGTTATCGGCTTTGTAGGCAACGATAATACCGGACTGTACGGCTTGGAAGCCCGTTACGAAGAGGAACTGGAAGGGCAGACCGGCTTGGTGGTGACGGCAAAGGCAGCCAATGAGCATGATATGCTGTCAGAATATGAGCAGTATTTTGCGGAGAAAAACGGCAATGACCTGGTGCTGACGCTGGATACGACCGTGCAGTACTATCTGGAGAAAAACATTGCCGAAATGGCAGAGAAGCACAATGCCGGTCAAGGCGCTACGGGCATCGTACTCAATGCAAAGACCGGCGCCATACTGGCGATGGCGTCTTATCCCACTTATGATCTGAATGACTACGGTGCCATACAAAACGCCAGATTGAAGGCGGCCATTCAGTCGAAACAGGTGTCGCTGGGCGATATGCAGCTTCGCCAATGGCGAAACAAAACCCTGAATGATACATATGAGCCGGGTTCTACTTTCAAAATTCTAACGCTGGCGGCAGCGCTGGAGGAAGGCGTGATCGATATGAACACCACCTTCGACTGCCCGGGCTATATCAAGGTGTCAGATGCGACGATCCACTGCACCAGCAAGCACGGACATGAAACGATCCAGCAAACAGCGGCCAATTCCTGCAACCCTGCGTTTATCACTTACGGTTTGCGTTTGGGCAATGAAAAGTTTTATGAATACATGAAGGCCTTTGGCATGATGGACGGTTCCGGCGTGGATCTGGACGGCGAGGCAAAGGGTATTTTCATGGACCCCAGCAAGTTCTCTCAGTTGGATCTGGCCTGCTATGCGTTTGGCCAGAACTTCAACATTACGCCCATTGCTCTGGTGGCGGCACAGGCGGCCTGTATCAACGGCGGCTATTTGCATGAGCCGTATGTGGTAGAGAAAATCGTGGATGATGACGGTAATGTGGTCTATCAGCATGACAATACGCCGATTCGCAAGATTGTCAGCGAGAAAACCTCTGCCAATGTGCGCGAATGTCTGGAAACCGTTGTGGCAAGCGGTACCGGTAAAAACGGTCAGGTGGCAGGTTACCGTATCGGCGGCAAGACCGGTACGGCAGATAAGGGAAAGACCGGAAAGGTCGTTGTATCCTTTACCTGCTTTGCCCCGGCAGATGATCCCGAAATCATTATGCTGATCACGATGGATGAACCGGATGAGTCCATTATGTCGGCATCCGGCGGCGGCTCTGTGGCGCCCTATTCCGGCAAGGTAATGGCTGAAATTTTGCCCTATCTGGGAATCGAACCGACTTATACGGCAGAGGAACTTTTAGGCGCGGATACAACCGTACCCAATGTGGTAAAACTGACCGTGGATGAAGCCCGACAGAAGATAAAGGATCGCGGATTGGATTGCCGCGTTGTCGGCGGCGGTGACAGGATCACCGACCAGACACCGCTTGGCGGTGCCGTTATTCCCGGTAAGTCTACCGTGATACTGTACGCCGGTGAAAAGAAGCCGGATACACAGTGCACAGTGCCTAATCTGGTGGGAAGAACGCCATCGGAGGCCAACACCATTGTTTCCAATGCCGGTTTGCTGCTGCGCTTCTCCGGCACAACGGATAGCAGCTCCGGCAGCATCCGTGTCACCTCGCAGTCGGAAACGGCAGGCAGTAAGGTGGCGGCAGGAACAGTGATTACCGTTCAACTCAGTGACTCAAGCGTGGAGGATTAATAGAAAACGGAGAGGAGCTTTTTGTGAGGCTGAAAGATCTGCTGGCAGGGGTAAGGCCTCTGCTGTGTACGGCAGAGCTGGCGCGGGAGATCTCCGGCGTCAGCAGCGACTCACAAAAGATACAGCCCGGGCAGGTGTTTGTGGCCATCACAGGCACACAGGCGGACGGAAAGCGGTATATAGCGCAGGCAATGGCGCAAGGTGCTTGCTGTGTGGTCTGTGGGGAAGTACCCCGGGACGATGTGCCCTATGTGCTGGTACATTCCACTCGTCAGGCATTGGCAATCATGGCACAAAATTACTTTGGCGATCCGGCCGCTGCCATGACGCTGATCGGTGTGACCGGCACAAACGGGAAAACGACCACCACCTATCTCATTAAGCACATTCTGGAAACGACGCGTCAGGCAAAGGTGGGTCTGATCGGCACCATACAGAATATGGTGGGGTCATGCGCAGAGGACGCATTGCGTACTACACCGGATGCATGGCAAATGCAGCGGCTGCTGCGCCGAATGGCAGATGAGGGCTGCAGCCATGTGGTAATGGAGGTGTCATCCCATGCGCTGGCACTGGATCGGGTTTACGGCTTGCGGTTCGCTGTGGGTGTCTTTACCAATTTGACACAGGATCATTTGGATTTTCATGATTCCATGACGGACTATTGCGCCACGAAAGCACAGCTGTTTGCCCAATGTGACACGGCGGTGTATAATGCAGATGATCCGTGGCATGAGCGCATATTGCAGCTTGCATCGGTAAAACGGCTGTCTTACGGTATCAAAACGGAGGCAGCACTGCAGGCACAGAATGTGAAAATGACCGCAGCCACTACGGTGTATCTGGCAGTGACGGAACAGGAGCGTGTTTTTGCGGAAACACCGATTCCGGGAGCATTTACCGTGTATAACACACTGGGTGCATTGGCCGCTTGCCAAGCACTGGGTATCCCCCTGCAAGAGAGCGTACCTGCGCTGCGGGAATACCGAGGCGTCAAAGGACGAATGGAAGTGGTGCCTGCATTCGGCAAGGACTATACGGTGCTGATCGACTATGCTCACACGCCGGATGCGTTGGAAAATATGTTGACAGCGGTTCGTGGCTTTGCCAAAGGCCGTGTTATAGCGGTTTTCGGCTGCGGCGGTGACAGAGACCGCTCCAAAAGAGCGCAGATGGGCGCTATTGCTGCAAATAAAGCGGATTTTGTCATCGTCACGGACGATAATCCCCGTACAGAGTCACCCCAAATGATCCGCGAGGAAATCATAGCCGGCATTCCCCAAACTGCTTGCTGGCAGGAGGTGGCAGGTCGTGCAGAGGCGATTCGGTACGCTCTTGCACAAGCCCGGACAGACGATGTGATCGTGCTGTGCGGTAAGGGACACGAAACTTATCAGGAAATCGGACACGAAAAATACCATTTGGATGAGCGTGAGATCGTGGCAGAATACCTGAACAATAACAAATGAAAACTGCCCGCTCTGACAGGGCAGGAGGGAGCGTATTACCTATGAAGATTTTATTGGCTTTAGTCGTCAGCTTTGTCGTTACTGCTTTGGTGGGCAAGGTATTGATCCCTGCGCTGGTGCGCCTGAAGGCAGGACAGAGTATCAAGGAGATTGGCCCCACTTGGCACATGAGCAAGCAGGGCACCCCTACCATGGGCGGTCTGATGTTCATTATCGGCATCGGCGTGGCCATTCTGCTTCTTGGCTGGAGTGGTATGTTGGAGGGCGATTTTACCCATCTGTATGTGTATCTTTTCGCGCTGGTCTTTGGCATCATCGGCTATATTGACGATTATCAGAAGGTGAAGCACCATCAGAATACAGGCCTGACTTCCATCCAGAAGTTCCTGCTGCAGCTCGCGGCGGCTATTGCCTTCTTGTGCCTGATGCGCTATGAGGGTATGCTCAGCCCGAAACTGTATATCCCGTTCTTCCAGACGCACATTGTCATGAACTGGGTGGTCTATCTGATTTTTGCCGCCTTTGTCATCGTGGGTACAGTGAATGCGGTGAATATTACAGACGGCGTGGACGGACTCAGCTCCGGCGTGACCGTGCCTGTGGCGGCGTTCTTTGCCATTCTGGGCTATGTATGGAGCGGCTATACACAGCTTGGTGTGTTTGCCGGCGCCTTATTGGGCGGATTGTTCGGCTTTTTGCTTTACAACCATTATCCTGCCAAGGTGTTTATGGGCGATACCGGCTCGCTGTTCCTGGGCGGTGCGGTAGCGGCATTGGCATTTGCCTATGATATGCCGCTGGTACTGCTGCTGGTGGGAATCGTCTATATCTGCGAAACCATGTCCGATATTATTCAGGTGGCTTATTACAAGCTGACCCGCGGTAAGCGTGTTTTCAAAATGGCACCGCTGCACCATCATTTTGAAATGTGCGGCTGGAATGAGAAAAAAGTGGTGGCGGTATTCACGACCGTCAGCACCATTTTCTGCCTGCTGGCCTATTTCGGTGTATGTGACCGTTTTGCCATTTAACGGAAAGGTATCATAAAAAAGGAGAGGAGGGAACCGTATGACGCAAAAGGAACGCGCAGAGGCGCTGAGACGGCGCCGCAGTGCCGAAAAGCTGGAGCGAAAGAGCCGCGAGGCGGCACAGGGGACTGTAGATATGCCGTTTTTGCTTCTGACGCTGCTCTTGACCGGCGTGGGGCTTGTCATGCTGTTCTCTGCCAGTTTTCCTGCTGCCTATTACGAAACAGGCGATGCGGCTTACTATTTCAAACGACAGTTGATTTTTGCCCTGTTGGGACTTGCGGCTATGTTCGTCATCTCCCGCGTGAATTATCAGCGTTGGCGCGGCATGGCGAAGCTGTTGCTTGGCCTATCCATCTTCCTGCTGGTGCTGGTAATCATCCCCGGTGTGGGCATTACACGCAATGGTGCCACACGCTGGTTGGGCTTTGGCGAATTGCTGACCTTCCAGCCCTCTGAAATCGCTAAATTGGGCGTGATCGTCTTTTTTGCCGACAGTATTTCCAAAAAACGGGAAAAAATGCTTACATGGCGTTATGGCGTGGTGCCCTATGTGGCCATACTGGGTGTAGTAGGGATTTTCATGCTCCTTGAGCCGCACCTGTCCGGCGCTATTCTGATCGTCGGCACCGGTGCCGTGATGATGGCGGTGGGCGGTATGCAGGGTTGGCTGATTGGGGTCGGTGTCGGCGGTGTGGGCGCTGTGGCGGTGCTGTTTATTAAATTGGTGGACGCCGGTGTCATTAAATACAACGCTGACCGTATCTTGCTGTGGCGCGATCCCTGGTCCGATGCCGGTGATGCGGGCTATCAGATTTGCCAGAGCTTGATCGCCATTGGATCAGGCGGACTGTTGGGTGTAGGACTCGGCAAAAGCCGTCAAAAGTTTCTGTACCTGCCGGAGCGGCATAATGACTGTATTTTTGCCATCGTCTGCGAGGAGCTGGGTTTGATCGGCGCGTGTGTCATCATGTTGATTTTCGTGCTGCTGATCATACGCGGCTTCTGGATCGCACTCCATGCGAAAGACCGCTTTGGCGCGCTGTTGGTGGTGGGTGTTATCACCCAGGTGGCATTGCAGACATTTTTGAATATCGCGGTGGTTACGGGATTGATTCCTGCTACCGGTATTTCTCTGCCGTTCTTCTCCTATGGCGGTACGGCATTGGCGCTGCAGTTAGTGGAAATGGGTATCGTCATGAGTGTATCGCGGCAAATACCCGCACCGAGAAACGGATAGGAGGTATTGACGCAATGAAAGTGATTTTTACCTGCGGCGGCACAGCAGGTCATGTGAATCCTGCACTGGCGCTGGCAAGTTATATGCAAAAAAAACATCCCGATATAGAGATCCTGTTTGTCGGCACACCGGACGGTATGGAGGGTGGCCTTGTAAAAAAGGCCGGATACGAATTTCGCAGCGTTGTCATCTCCAATTTCCACCGTTCGTTGGCACCCAGAGAGCTGCTGCATAACGCGGATGCGTTGGTAAAAGTGGTGACCAGCCGCCGTCAGGCGAATCGTATTTTGCGGGATTTCAAACCCGATCTGGTGGTGGGTACCGGTGGTTATGCCAGCTATCCTGTGGTGCGTCAAGCGGCTCGCGCAGGGATCCCCACGGCGGTACATGAGTCCAATATGGTGCCGGGTCTGACCACGAAAATGCTGGAAAAGTATGTGGATCGCATTATGGTGGGTTTTGAGGAGTGCCGAGGGCACTATCAGCATCCGGAGAAGATTATTGTCACCGGCACGCCGGTACGGGGCGACTTCTTTGACCTGACAAAGGAGCAGGCCCGTGAAAAACTGGCATTGGACGATGAACGACCTCTGATCGTGTCCTTCTGGGGCAGTTTGGGTGCCAGTAACATGAACCGCCAGATGTTGGACTTTTTCCGACGGGAAAAGGCGGAAGGTCTGCCGTTCCACCATATTCATGCGGTGGGTGCCGGCAGTTGGGAGCAGATGGTGTCCGAACTGCGGAAGAACGGCCTGAATGATTGTCCGTCACTGGACATTCGGCAATATATTTACGATATGGCGGTGGTGATGCGTGCGGCTGATCTGGTAATTTGCCGTGCCGGCGCGTCCACAGTCAGCGAAATTACCGCGCTGGCCATGCCAACGGTGATCGTGCCTTCACCGTATGTGACCAATAACCATCAGGAGAAAAACGCCCGTATTCTGGAAAAACACGGCGGTGCGGTGCTTCTGACGGAAAAAGAGGCGGATGGCAACACCTTGTATGAGGCGGCAAAGGAAATTTTGTCCGATCCGGCAAGGCAGGCATCCATGAGCCGCAGCATGGCGGAATTGGGGATTCTCGATGCGACCGAACGCCTTTATAATACGGTGATGAGTATCCTGAAGTAACCCTGTAATTTGTCCTTCGCATAGTATGGCGTAAACGCGATGAAAGGCGGAGGTCAAATGAGTTTGATCAAAGTGGAGGGCGGACGCAGACTTTGCGGCGAGATCACGGTGCAATGCGCGAAAAACAGCGTTCTGCCTATCCTTGCAGCTACCATCCTGGGCGGAGATACTTGCGTGATTCACGCTTGTCCCCGTCTGCGTGATGTAGAAACCGCGACGGAGATTTTGCGTTATCTCGGCTGCCGCGTTCACTGGGAAGCGGACGATCTGGTGGTGGACACCGCCACCATGAGTCGCTGTGATATACCGGAAGATCTAATGCGCCAGATGCGTTCTTCTGTCATTTTTCTGGGTGCCATATTGGCGCGCTGCGGTCGGGCGGAGATGTCTTATCCCGGCGGTTGCGAATTAGGGCCAAGACCTATAGATCTGCACTTGTCGGCCTTGCGCGATTTAGGCGCAGAAATAGAAGTGTGCGACCGCTGCCTGTGCTGCCGGGCGCCACATTTGCGCGGCAGAGAGATCGTGCTGTCTATTCCCAGCGTGGGAGCCACGGAAAATGCTATTTTAGCTGCCTGCGGCGCAGAGGAAACAACAACCATTACCAACGCTGCCCGTGAGCCGGAGATAGTTGATCTGCAGTATTTCCTGCAAAAAATGGGCGTGTGCATAAAAGGCGCAGGAAGCTCGACAATTACGGTAGAGGGCGGCACAGGATTGCACGGCTGTGTGCATCGGTGTATTGCCGACCGGATCGTTGCGGCTACATACCTTTCGGCAGTTGCCGCCACAGGCGGCGAGGTTTGCCTGCGTGATGTGGATTACCGCCATGTGTCCACAGTGACCGCGGCGCTGGTACAGGCGGGCTGCCAAATCCGCAGCGAAGAAAACCTGATCTGCCTGAAAAGTGACGGCATCTTGCAGGGGATCAGTCCGGTGCGAACATCCCCTTATCCCGGTTTCCCTACCGATGCCCAGGCGATCGTGATGGCATCGCTGCTGCGCAGTCGAGGTACAACGGTATTTGTGGAAAACATATTTGAAAACCGCTACCGCCATGTGCCGGAATTTTTGCGTATGGGTGCAGATGTCCGGCTGGAAGGGCGTGTGGCGGTGCTGTGCGGCGTGGAAAAGCTGTGCGGTACAACAGTACGGGCGACGGATCTGCGCGGTGGCGCAGCGTTGGTGATTGCCGGACTTCAAGGGAACGGCGAGACGCACATAGACGATATTTATCACATCCATCGGGGCTACGATTGCCTGGTGGAGAATCTGGCGCAGCTTGGCGCCGCTATACGATACGAGTAAGGTATCAGAGAGGAGGAAAACATGGCCAGACGACGCAGGTATCGGCGCAGAAACACACGGGGTAAATTTGCTTTTGTCTACCGTTTGTTGATTTTTGTCATTATTTGCGGTGCCATTGCAGCGGCGCTGGCTCTGTTTTTCAAGGTAGACCGTGTTGAGGTAAGCGGCAACAGCCGTTACAGTACGGAGGAAATTGTAGAGGCCGGCGGTGTTGCCATCGGTGAAAACCTGTTTTTCCTGAATAAATACGAGGTGGCATCGTGTATCGCAGGGGATCTTACCTATGTCGAATCGGTACAGATCAGCCGCCGCCTGCCCAATACACTTTGCATTGCGGTAAGTGAGTGCGAACACGCCGTGGCGGTGGAGCAGGATGGCGCGCTGTGGCTTGGCTGCTATAACGGCAAAATTGCCGACACAGCACCGATAAAGGATAAAGCAAATTATGTCATGCTGACCGGCTTGACACTGCAGGAACCGACAGTGGGACAGTCGATGATCCCACTGGCAGAGCAGGAGAGCAAATATCATGCGCTGCTGTTGCTTTTGCGGCAGTTATATCAGAAAAATATGCTATCTGACCTACAGGAGATCCACTTAGAGGAAGACGCTTATCTGTCGCTGCGCTATCTGGGCCGCTTTGATGTGCAGCTCTTGTGGACGGCAGACTTTGACTATAAGCTGGAATACCTCAAGGCGGTGGTGGAGCGACTGGAGGATAATGAGAAGGGCACGATCGACCTGACACAGGATGGCAAGGCAAGTTTTGTTCCCAAATAAAAAAGTGAAGAAATTGCAGGAAAATCGCAGCAGAACTCTTGACCGCGAAGCCAATCCGTAATACAATAAGGTAGATACTCTATTTAGTGTTTACGAACAGATAATCTGTCGTCGTGATACAAATTATGGCAGGAGGAACCGTCATGGCTTTTGGATTGGAAACTGGCCCCGAAAATGTAGTCAGCATCAAAGTGGTGGGTGTTGGCGGCGGCGGCAATAATGTTGTCAACCGCATGGTGCGCTCCGGCGCAAAGGGCGTTGACTTTGTTGCGATCAACACAGATAAACAGGCATTGAATGCGTCCAGTGCTAATTATAAAATTCAAATCGGCGAAAAACTGACCGGTGGTAAGGGCGCAGGATCCAACCCCGAAGTGGGCCGCAAGGCCGCGGAGGAGAGCCGTAATCAGATCACCAAGGCGCTGGAAGAAACAGACATGGTCTTTATCACCGCCGGTATGGGCGGCGGTACAGGTACCGGTGCGGCACCTGTAGTGGCGGAAATTGCCCGTGAGCTGGGCGTGCTGACCGTTGGTGTTGTCACCAAGCCGTTTGGCTTTGAAGGTCGCCGCCGTATGACCGCTGCCGAGCAGGGCATCGAGGAACTGCGCGGCAAGGTGGACTCCCTTGTGATCATCCCCAATGAGCGTTTGAAGTTCGCCACCGATCAGAAGATCACCTTTGCCAACGCTTTTGAAATTGCCGATGATGTGCTGCGTCAGGCGGTGCAGTCCATTTCCGACCTGATCCGGGATACCGGCTTTATCAATCTGGACTTCGCCGATGTGACGGCTGTGATGAAGGATGCCGGTCTTGCTCATATGGGCGTAGGTCGTGCCGCAGGCAAAAGCAAGGCGGAAGAGGCCGCTCGCATGGCCATTTCCAGCCCGTTGCTGGAAACCTCTATCAACGGTGCCAAGGGCGTGCTGATCAATGTGACCGGTTCTGTGGATATTGGTCTGGAAGAAGTTGAACAGGCAGCGACTTTGGTGCAGCAGGCGGTACATCCCGATGCGCTGACCATCTTCGGCGCCACCTTCGACGAAACGCTGGACGATGAGATCCGCGTGACGGTCATTGCTACCGGTTTTGACGAGGGTAATATGATGGTGGAAGAAACGGCACAGCCTGCGCAGGCAGACGCTCCGACAGCTCCCATGCCTTTGGATCAGACCGAGGAGGAGAAGAACGCCGAAGCAGAGGTGGATCACTCCTTTGATGCCATTTTGGAGATTTTTAATAAGAATCGATTCTGATAGCAAATGTAAAATCCTCCGCTTTTGGGCGGAGGATTTTTTTATGCGGGGATCTGCTTTCTTTGTTGCTTTTTTTTCGTTTTTCGATATAATGGAAACAATCAACAAGAAAAGAGGAAGTGACGATTTGAACTACATCGTGCAGCGCATCAAAGCCATACCCCGTTACGGGTGGATTTTGGGACTCGTCTATTTTGGCTTGCAATACGGTATGTACCGTTTGGCAAACTGGATCGCCAATCTGACCGGAACGGTATCGTGGGCATTTGTTCCTAAGATCCCCATGATCGACGACCATATTCCCGTGGTAAGCATTTTTGTGGTGATTTACCTGTTTTCCTATGTGTTCTGGATTTTTGGCCCCATCTTTGCCTCTTTGACCCGAAAGGAAAATTTCATCAACTACATCATCGGTCTGTCTGCTGCCTATATCATAGGTTTTCTGATCTTTGTCTTTGCTCCCACCTACATGGACCGTGGGGCTGAGGGTTTGCTGAATATCGCTTCCCAACAGGGATTTTTCAATCACCTGCTGGGTATCGTTTACAGCAGTGACGGAAGCGATCTGGCATTCAATCTGTTTCCCTCCTACCATTGCCTGATCAGTATCTACTGCTATTTGGGCATACGGAAACAGCAGGAGGTATCCAAGGGACTTCGCGTTTATTCTCTGGTGATGGCTATTCTGATCTGTCTGTCTACCGTATTTACCAAGCAGCACTATTTTATCGACATCATCGGCGGACTCAGCATTTCGTTTATCTGTTATGCTGTGGTGCAGAAAATCAATCCGGCACAACGCATGATAAGCCGCCGCAATAAAACAGCAGCATAAAAAATGATCAAACGCAGCCTGTTCTTATGGGATCAGGCTGCGTTGTTTTTGTGTCTGCAAGTAAACTGAAACGAAAGCAGATATGTGCCGGACTGCGGTTTTCTTATGTCAGCGAAGGCAGACTGGCCGCCGTCGCAGACTGACCGATCCGTCGGAAGGTTTCATCGGGAAGCGACAGGGCGATTTTGCCATTCAACTCCGGATACTCTCCTTGCAGCACCTTCTGACAGGTGGCAAGAATCAGATCGCCGCCCTTGCCGGACATAACACGACCTAACAGCAACACATGGCGACAGACATACAGCTCATAGTAATAAGCCAGCGTATGACCCAGATATATGCCGATGGATTGAAACACCTTCACAGCACGCGGATCATCCTCTGCCATGTGTTTTTGCACGACTTTCAGCTTTTCGGCGGCAGACATATCGCTCTCCCACGGAATGCCTGCACGAGTGGCCAATTCGATCACGCTCTCTTGGGAAAAGTAATTGACGCCGCAGCCAATATCTTGTGACCACGCATCGCGCATGGCGGAGTTTGACACATCTACGGGAACAAAGGCCAACTCATTAAGCCAGCCGGTAAGATGGCCTGCTTCGTCCACGTATCCGGCGGCTTCACTGGTCCCCATGGCGATCCCCAACACAGAGGTATCGCGCAGACACATCGCACCTGCCAGTGCGCTGACATCTCCGTCGTTGATGACACGGTACGGCACCTCGCCGAAGGTATCGGTAATGGCACGAATATAAATATCCTGCACCTTGGCGCTGAAATCCTCCTGCGGTACCTGCAAGAACAGACTGGCGCGCATGGTGCGGTTGTTGATATACACACCTGCGCTGGATACCCCTACTGCATCTACCCGGGGCATATGTGCGGCAGCGGATTGCAGCGCAGCCACAATACCGTTATAGTGATAGTCCGGATCGATATGGGATTTGGGAAACCAGACGACCTCCTCAGAATATACGGTTTTTCCGTCTACCACGGCAGATACCTTCCTGTCAGAGCCGCCGGCATCCAACCCGATGCGGCATCCGTCCCAATGGCCGCCTATGGCCTGAGGTGTGTCGCAGCTTTCGGGAACGGTGTGAGTCAGCACGATTTCAAAGGGCTGCTCAAATACGCTGCTCATGAAATCCCAATCAAATTCCCGTTTGCCGCCTTTGCAGTAGAGGGAGCGCAAAAAAGAAGCGGTGTCGGCATCATCGGTATAGATTTTATAGCCGCCTTTCATCCACAGCAGTGTCTTGACTAAGCGATCAATGTAGTAGCAGTCTGCCTCTGTACGGTCCGGTGTGCCGTGAATACGGGTGTGGACAGCGGCAATCTGACCGTCAGTGCGTTCCACGGCGATCGCTACCCTTTTGGCGGCTGTGGACAGAAACGCACGGTTGTAGCGCCCGATAGGGAAAAAGGTAGGATCAAGCTCCGGTACAAAACGAAGATTTGCCGAAATGCCATGACGGATTAACTGATTCATTGCCTCCATCGCTCCTTCGTGTAAAATCGCTGTCAAATCAGAAAAACGGCTACTAAAAGTTTATCATACAACAGTGCTATGTCAAGAGCGCAAGATGGGATTTCCATCTGCCTGCATCCGATTCTGCCTGTACAAAAAACAAATCGGAATAAAGCATTGAAAAGGAGGTCGATTTCTGCTAAAATACGAATACATTTTGCAAAATGAGGCACAAATATGAAAGAGATTAAACTGGAACATATCACAAAAAGTTATACAACCCAGGGTACGGATATTATTGTGGATCACGCCCAGCGTCCCACGCGCACACAGACAGTGCTGCGCGATCTGAATGTTTCCTTCCCTATTGGCAAACTGACAGCCATTGTAGGCCGCAGCGGCTGCGGTAAAAGCACGCTGCTGCGCCTTTTGAACGGACAGGACCAGCCGGATGAGGGCATAATTTCCATGCCTGCAGATTGGCACAGCGCCATTTTGACGCCGGAACCCTATGTGATTACATGGACATCGGTGCTGCGCAATGTGGCGTTGGCAGCCGGTGCCGGCCGCACGCCGGAGGAGCGCATGGCCTTGGCGGAGCGTCTGGTGAAGCTGGCGCGTCTGGGCGACTATGCCGATCTGACCCCGATGGAGCTGTCTACCGGCATGAAGCAGCGTTTGGGTCTGGCGCGTGTACTGGCGAGTCAGGCGCAGCTTTTGCTGATGGATGAGCCGTTTGCATCGTTGGACTTTATTACACGGGAGGAACTGCAAAACGAACTGCTGCATATTCAGGAGGAAATGCAGCGTACCATTGTGCTGGTGACCCATCAGTTGGAGGAGGCGCTGCTTCTGGCGCAAAAGATCATCGTGATGCACCCGGACAGCACCGTGCGTGAGTTTGACTTGGATGCATTGTCCTATCCCCGAGATCTGAACACGCCTCAAATGCAGAAACTCAAGGCGGAGATCACCGCGGAGTGCCGCAAATAATACATCAAAAACGCCGCTATTGCGGCGTTTTTTTGTTAAAAAGTGCCAGACCAACAACACCTTTATTTGCTTGACATGAAACGATGTGATTTGCACAAAGTAACATTGTCGTCGGCGACAACAATTTAATAAGGGGTGATCCAATGCATGAAACGCAAACAAAGCGAACCGTGCAGCGCCTTGCTGCATTTATGCTGGCAGCCGTTCTATCGCTGTTTTCGTGCTGCCAGTGGGCATGGGCAACACCCGGTGAACGCTGCTTGATCCCGTTAGGCAAAGCGGTGGGCATTAAGCTTTTTGCCGATGGCGTATTGATCGTGGCCACCTCGGAAGTGGAAATGCAAGGGAAAACGGTATCTCCTGCAAAGGATTGCGGCTTAAAGGAAGGAGACCTGATTCTCCAGATAAACGAAACAAAAGTTGAATCTACGGAGCATCTGCAGTCCTTTTTACAGGAGAACGGAACTGCGGCGGTGACATTAACGGTCATGCGAGGCAGTAAAAGAATGGATGTTTCCGCCAAACCGGTGGTCTGCCCTGACGGAGTCTGCCGTCTGGGTGCATGGATCCGTGACAGTATGGCGGGTATCGGTACCTTGACCTATTATGATCCGGCAAGCGGCGCATACGGCGCGCTGGGACACGGTATTACGGATGTGGACACGCACCAGTTGATGCCGCTATCCTCCGGTTCCATTATGGAAACCACAGTGAAGGCGGTGAAAAAGGGCACTCGCGGCGATCCGGGTGAGCTGAAAGGCGATTTTTCCGTACAGCGTGATGTAGGCACTGTGTCAGCCAATACCGAGGGCGGTATCTTCGGTACGGTAGATGATCAGGATTTTCTCAAGGATGCCAAGGCCCTTCCGGTGGCAAGCCCACAGGAAGTGTCCACCGGCAAGGCGACGATCCTTGCCACTATCAGCGGCAGCGAAACGCAGGAATATGCGGTGGAAATTGTCAAGCTGTATGACGACACACAGCCGACGCGAAATCTGCTGCTGCGCGTCACCGATCAGCGATTGTTAAATGCCACCGGCGGTATTGTGCAGGGAATGAGCGGCAGCCCGATTATCCAGAACGGAAAATTTGTCGGGGCAGTGACCCATGTTCTGGTAAACGATCCCCAACAGGGATATGGCATACTCATGGAAAATATGCTCCATGCAGCAGGATAATTCACAGAGAAAACCGGGGTTGATCCCCGGTTTTCTCTCTGTTGAAAAGAGGTGAGAACAGATGAAATCCTTATTGATAAAAGATACCACACGAAAGGAACGGATGGAAATTGTCCACCGTGGATTAGCAGCTTGCGGCGGAGAATGTGAAAACTGCAACGGCTGTGACAATGTAGGCGGAGGCCGCGTGGAAACGATCTAACACCCTTATATCGACGGAGAAAAGGAGCTGCGTCAGATCAACGAGGAGTATCGCTGCGGGATGGTGCGTTGACACAGGATATGGCATCAATATCGACGCTTTACCACAATATACGGCACAATATACAAATAATGTCGAAAAGAGTTGGATAATTATTGGTTATATTCGACAAAATTCCCTTGAATAGGATGTCTGATTCTGCTAATTTATAACCGAGGCAAGCGATAAATGTTGATTTGCCGCACAAGGCTGAAAGCTCTGTGAACATTTTTAGGTTGGAAAAGGAATGGAACGATATGAAGAATGAAATGAAGGTACTGCTTGCTGATGCAAGTGAGGAAATGCGACTTTTGCTGCAACAGAGCATAGAAAATACGGGGGAGTTCACGGTAGTGGGATCGGTTAGCGACGGTTTGGAGGCAGCGAATCAAATCGCCAAAACGCAGCCGGATCTTCTGGTGATGGACATTATGCTGCCGGGACTGGACGGCTTTGGCTTACTTCGTCAGATGCGCAGTCGGAAAGCGTATCTGCCCCGCGTGATCGTGGTATCGGCTTTCTGCGGAGAGCGAACCATTGCCGAAGCCATGGAGCTGGGCGTCAGTTACTTTTTGCCCAAACCGTGCAGCGAAGAATCTCTGTTGGAGCATATGCGTCATGCCTGCCGTGAAGAAAGTCATTCACCTGCGCAACCTCTCCTGGAAAGCCGCGTTACCGCAGTCATTCACGAAATTGGCGTTCCGGCCCATATCAAGGGCTATCAGTATTTGCGTGAGGCCATCATGATTGCCGTGAATGACATGGATGTGATCAATGCGGTGACAAAGGTGCTGTACCCCGAGGTGGCCAAGCGGTTTTCCACCACACCCTCTCGCGTAGAACGCGCCATTCGTCACGCCATTGAGGTGGCGTGGGATCGGGGTGATCTGGAGACTTTGCAGAAATACTTCGGCTACACGGTGAATTCAGCCAAGGGCAAGCCCACCAATTCGGAGTTCATCGCCATGATCGCTGACCGCCTGCAGCTTCAGATCAAGCAGAAACGGGCATAAATGAAGCAAAAGGCACTGATACATTTGTAAGAAATGTATCAGTGCCTTTTTTATGCCGCAAATGGAAAGTAACAGGGGAAGCTGTTGCGTAAAATGTTGACAGATGTGATACAATAAAGATAAAATCCAAAGATAAAGGAGAATGCAGCTATGACTTATACGTATACACCTAAGGGTGTTTGCTCTCAAAGAATCCAGGTGGATGTAGAAGACGGCATCATCCGTGATGTGCAGGTGTTGGGTGGTTGTTCCGGCAATTTGCAGGGCATATCCTCCCTGATTATCGGTATGCCGGCGCAGGAGGCCATTCGCCGCATGAAAGGCATTCGCTGCGGCATGAAGCCCAGCTCCTGCCCTGACCAAATCGCTGTTGCGTTGGAAAAAGCGCTGGAGCAGGCAGAATGACAGATACGGTTTTTACGCTGGACTATGAGCTGTCGAATTGCGAGCGCCAGTTCGATGTGGCGCAAGGAATCGCTGCCAACCGCCGGCGTTTGAAAAAGCGCAATATCAAGTGCAGATCGGGTACCCGGATGCTGCACAGACTGTATATATGCGCAGGATATTTTGGAATATTGGCGGTTCTGAGTTTTGTTCTGGCCATACTGCTTGTCGATGATGGGATACAATGTCTGGCTGTGATTTGTGGCTTTTGCGGCATTTTCGAGCTGTTGCTGGCATTATCCTACCGCCGTTCCTATAGCAATGCGTGGAAGCAATTTCATGAACGAAGCGGCCACACCGGTCGAATCATATTCGACGAGGTGGGGATTCAGATGTGCAGGGATAACGGGACGGAGATGAAGGTGCTGTGGAGCGACTATGACGGTTGCTTCATCACGGATGAGGTAATTGTGCTTCCCTTGAAGATTCCGATGATGTTCCTTCTGCCATATACACCGGAATCGGTGCTTACCGTCAGATATGCGTTGGAGCATTACGGCTATGGCGACACCATTTATGAGCGCGAGATCAGGAAATGAAAAAATGTTGCAGACAACGGTCTGCAACATTTTTTTGCGTCAATTTTCTGCAATGTGGTTGGCAATGCGCTGCATGATCATGTCCAGCGCCACCAGATTATGACCGCCCTCCAGCACCACGATGTCGGCATATTTCCGGCTTGGCTCCACAAATTGCTCGTGCATGGGCTTAACGGTGGTAAGATACTGCGTCACCACCGATTGCATGGATCGACCGCGATCCTCCACATCGCGCAGGGCACGGCGCAGGATACGCACATCGGCATCTGCTTCTACGAAGATCTTAATGTCCAGCAGCTCACGCAGCCGCGGATCATGGAAAATGAGAATTCCCTCCACAATGACCACCTTAGTCGGCTTGACCGCCAGCGTTTCCTCTGTACGGTTGTGCTCAGCGTAGGAATAGACCGGGCAGTGGATGGTTTCACCGCGTTTGAGCTTTTTCAGATCCTCGATCATCAAATCGGTGTCAAACGCATCGGGATGATCGTAATTTTGCTTGCATCGCTCCTCAAATGGCCGATCCTGACGCTTATAGTAATTATCGTGATGCACCACGCTGATCTCCTCACCGAAGTGGGAAGACAGGTGCTGGGTCAATGTGGTTTTGCCGCTGCCTGTGCCGCCGGCAATGCCGATAAAGATGGTATTCAAATCTATGTCCCTCCCTAAGAAGTGGTACTGTGCGTATTATAAAAAAAGAAAGAGAAAAAAGCAAGATGCAGACGGGAAACTTGTAAAAAAAGCATGAATTTCCAGGAAATACAGTTGACGGACGACGGTAAAATGAGTATGATGTAGATATGTGTAAAATAGAGTATCGGCGTATGTCGCCGTTTTTACGGAGGAACTGATATGAACCTGTTAAAATGCCCGAAATGCGGAGAAATGTTCTCCGATAGCTATAAAGAATGTCCGTTCTGCGAGGAAGATGAAGCGTATCTGGCAGGCGGGAAAAAGACAAGAGCAAGCGGCCGCCGCGTAGAAAAGCAGAAAAGTCCCAGTATTCTCGGCCCGGCTTTGGTGGTGGTGCTGTTCCTGCTGGCGGCGTTTTTGGTATACACCTTTCTGGGTGACAAGATTGTGTCGCTGTTTGACGGCACAGATAAGCCGCCGGTTGTCGACCCTGCTGATCCGGACGATACCCCGTCCGGTGCGCTGACATTGGATAAAAGCGAATTGATGATGACCCCGGGTGAAGCTGCTGTGCTGACCCTGTCCGGTGCTGAAAGCTGCCAGTGGAGCAGCAGCGACAGTAAGGTGGCCGGCGTGGACGAAAACGGCACAGTCACGGCTGTGGCGGCCGGTACGGCGACCATCACCGCTTCGACGGAGGATGCGTCCGTTGCCTGCGTGGTAACGGTGGCGAAAAAGGACGAACCGAAGAAGGACTTGAAGCTGGTGGCCAGCGTGAATCCGAACTTGTCCAAGAATGGCGGTGCATATGACTTTGGCATGAGCGTGGGCGATGAATTTACCCTCTCTGTAGAAGGTACGGATTCGACGGTTACTTGGAGCAGCAGTGACAGCGCGAAGGTGACCATCAGCGATGACGGTACGATCAAGCGTGTTGCCTCCGGCGAGGTGTCTATTACCGCCACCGTGGACGGACAGACGATTAAAGCGATCGTTCGCTGATCAAAAAAACGATAAGCGTTCACCTGTAAGGGTGAACGCTTTTTGTGTGTTATCCAACCTTGCGGCGATAAAGGGAATCTGATATAATGCAGATTGTTGTATATCTGATAGTTTTGGATTGGATTTAGGAGAGCAGTATGGACAAACGGGAACTGCTGGATCGCATGGCGGTGACAGGCGACGAACGATTGCTACTGGGGCGTATCTGGGATAAATGGGAGCAGTGCCGACGCCGCAATATGCCGGCGGTAACAGGTTTCCTGACCCCACAGGAGCAATCGCTGGCCCGACGATTGCTGCACGTGATGGGTGTGCAGTCAGGATTTCTGTTCTGGGGCGGCTATGACGGTGCCGAGCGCTGTCAACTCCACTTCCTGCCCGATTGGCAGGAGGAAGCGGAGGATACCGTTTGCTTATTACGCTGCCGCTTCTATGAAGAAGGCGCGTTGACGCACCGTGATTTTTTGGGCAGTCTGATGGGGTTGGGATTGACCCGTGAGAAGATCGGGGATATACTGGTAACGGATCAAAGTGCCGATATTCTGGTGAGCGATTCTGTGTCGGAATTTTTGCTGACGCAATGGAACGCTGCAGGCCATACGAAGATTAAAGTGACTCAACAGGATCTGCACAGTTTACACATACCGCAGCAGCAGACCAAGGAAATTCACGATACGGTCCCTTCATTGCGCCTTGACTGTATAGTGGCGACAGGATTTTCCGCCAGTCGCGTAAAGGCGGCGGAGGCGATTGCTGCCGGACGGGTGCAGGTGAATTGGATCACCTGTCTGAAAAGTGATGCACCTGTGTCTGAGGGCGATGTACTGAGCGTGCGCGGTCTGGGCAAATGCTGTCTGGAAAGCGTAGGGAACTATACAAAGAAAGGCCGCGTATTTGTGACCTTACAGCGATATATATGAGGAGAATATCATGGATCAGAAGAAAATTGACCGCATCAACCAACTGGCTCGCAAGGCAAAAGCAGAGGGGCTGACCGCAGAGGAGCTCGCAGAGCGCGATGTGCTGCGCCGGGAATATATTGATTCGGTGGTGGGCAATCTGCGCCGGGAATTGGACAATACCTATGTGGTAGATGCCAACGGCAACAAACGCAAACTGACAAAACGGGAAGGAATCAAGTCCTGATGAGGGAATGCTGCGGAACATTCGGTGCATAGAAACAGCCGAATATTCCGCAGCCGCCGGAGACGGCGCACAAGATTCCTTCTGTTAATTTTCTTATCGCACTTTGACGCTTTAAACAATTCGTCGTTGACATTTTGCTATACTGCGTTATAATAATCACAAAGATTGGGAATAAGCAAGAGGTTACCAAAATGGCAGAACAAATGACCGCAAGAAAAAAACAGGCCATGGAAATGCGCAGCCGGATTCAGAGCGTTGCGCTGGATTTGTTTGATAAAGAGGGCTTTGAAAATGTATCGGTGGAGGAGATCGCGCAATGCGCCGGCTGCTCCGTGGGCAATATCTACCACTACTTTAAAAGTAAGGACGAGCTGGCGATCCAGGTGACAAGCTCTGTGGATGCCGCCTATCTGGAGCTGGAGCAATCCTATCAGGCCGATCATCACCGTGCGGCAAGGGATAAGCTGATCGATTTTGTGGGTCAATCCCTGCAAATCAGCGGACAGGAAACGGTATTGTATAAGAGCTTTATCCACGGCTTAAAATATCCGGAGCAAGGTGTGCTGAAAAAGGGAGAAAAGCGTGTCTACTTCCGCTTGCTGCGCGAACTGGTAACGGCCTGCCAAAGTGAGGGCAGTATAGCTGCAGAATATGATCCGGATGAGATCGTGGAGCAGTTGGTGGTGCTGCACCGCGGTATGCTGTTTGAGTGGCGTATCTACGAGCAGTCTTTCGATGTGGCAGCTCGCGGACGGGACATGGCAAGCGTTTTGCTGCGGGGCTATCAAGAGAAATAAATAAAGAGCAGTTTCTGATGATTTTGACAGTCAGAAGCTGCTTTTTTTGTGCGGCATTACAACTTTTTCGGAAATGGGAAAATCACATTGACAAAAGGATGCCATCCTGCGATAATAAAATTGTTCATTAAATTATTCGGTAAACTATTCGGTGAATTTTCTGCAAAAGGAGAGGAGAACACCATGAAAGTATTGATTATCAATCCCGGCGCCACCTCCACGAAGATTGCCGTTTTTGAAGAAACGGAACAGCTTTTCAAGCTGGGTATTGACCACTCTGCGGAGGAATTGGATCAGTTCGAGCGTGTGATCGACCAGGCGGACTATCGCAAAAATGCGATTTTAACCGCCATTGCCGATGCCGGCTTCCAACTTTCGGATTTTGACGCTGTCTGCGGTCGCGGTGGTCTGTATCGTCCCATTCCCTCCGGTACCTATGCCGTCAACGACAAGGTGATGGCCGATGTGGAGGCAGCTCCCTATGGCGAGCATCCGTCCAATCTGGGTGCGTACCTGTCCAAAAAGATTGGTGATATGGTGGGTATTCCCGCTTTCTTCGTTGATCCCGTGTGCGTGGATGAAATGACCGAGCTGGCTCACTACACCGGCTTTGCCGATTTCCGCCGTCTCAGTCTGTTCCACGCTCTGAACCAAAAGGCCACCGGCCGCAAGGCCGCCGAGAAGTTGGGCAAGAAGTATGAAGATTGCAATCTGATCGTTTGCCATTTGGGCGGCGGTGTCAGCGTGGCAGCCCATGACCACGGCCGTGTGGTGGATGTTTTCAATGTGAAGGACGAGGGCGCCATGGGCCTGGATCGCGGCGGTGCGCTGCCTGTTAACCAGCTCATTGACTACTGCTTCTCCGGCAAAACCAAGGCCGAGGTCAAAAAGACCATGGGTCGCCGTGCCGGTATGCTGTCCTATGTGGGTACGACTGACTTCCGCGTCATCTGCGCCAAGGTCGTGGAAGGTGATCCCAAGTTTGTCGAGGCCTATCAGGCACTGGTGTATCAGCTGGCAAAGGATATCGGTGCTATGGCTGCTGTGCTGCACTTTGATGTGGACGCCATCGTCTATACGGCCGGTATGGCATATGAGCAGTTCTTCTGCGATGACATCAGCGCCTATGTGAGCAAGATTGCCCCCATCATCCGTATGCCCGGCGAGGAAGAAATGCGCTCTCTGGCCGAAGGCGCGCTGCGTGTACTGCACGGTGAGCAGGAAGCAGCCATTTATTAAGTTTATTCATTTAGTTGAGAATATTTAGGAGAAATAAAAAAGGAAAGGTGGAAAACATTATGAAACATCTGATGTCCGGTAACGAAGCCACCGCTCGTGGCGTCTACGAAGCCGGTATCAAGGTCTGTTCCGCTTACCCCGGAACCCCCAGCACAGAAATCCTGGAGAACATGCCCCAGTACAAGGGTGATGTCTATTGCGAGTGGGCACCCAATGAGAAGGTCGCTACCGAAGTGGCATACGGCGCTTCCGTGGCCGGCTCCCGCAGCTTCTGCACCATGAAGATGGTGGGCCTGAACGTGGCTGCTGACCCCCTGTTCACTGCCGGTTACATGGGCGTGAACGGCGCATTCATCGTTGTCACCGCTGATGACCCCAGCTGCCATTCCTCTCAGAACGAGCAGGATAACCGTCACTATGCCCGCGCTGCTAAGATCGCCATGGTCGAGCCCAGCGATCCTCAGGAGTCCAAGGACTATGTGAAGTACGCTTGCGAGATTTCCGAGATGTTTGATACTCCCGTGCTGTTCCGCACCACCACCCGTGTCTGCCATTCCAAGGGCCTGGTGGAGTTCGGTGAGCGTGTGGAGCATGTGGCTCCCGCCTATGCACGTAATACCCGTAAGTACATCTGCGCTCCTGCCAATGCTTATCTGAACCATCCTCTGGTTGAGGATCGTTTGGCCAAGTTGGAAGAGTACGGCTGTACCACCGCCGTGGAGAACGGCCTGAACAAGGTTGAGATCGGCGACGGCAAGGTCGGCGTGATCACCGCTTCCATTTCCTATCAGTATGCCAAGGAAGTTTTCCCCGAGGGCACTTCCTTCCTGAAGCTGGGTCTGACTTATCCTCTGCCCATGAACCTGATCCGCGACTTCGCCTCCAAGGTGGAGAAGCTGTATGTCATCGAAGAGCTGGATCCCTTCATGGAAGAGCAGATCAAGGCCGCCGGCATCGAGTGTGTCGGTAAGGAACTGACCGGTAAGATGTACGAGCTGAACACCCAGTTGGTGCGCGAGCGCGTGCTGGGCCAGAAGGCTGAGTACAAGACCGTGGATGTGGCTCCTGCCAAGCGTCCTCCCGCACTGTGCGCAGGCTGCCCCCACCGCGGCTTCTTCTATACGCTGTCCAAGAATAAGAACTATGTGGTTACCGGCGATATCGGCTGCTACACCCTGGGCTTTGCCGCTCCTTTGAACTGCATGGACGTGTGCATCTGCATGGGCGGCGGTTTCTCCGCCGGTATGGGTATGGCCAAGTCCTTCGAGCGTGAAGGCGTCACCGATAAGGTGGTCTTCGGCGTCATGGGCGACTCCACCTTCTTCCACAGCGGCATGACCGGCGCTGCCGAGATCATCTACAACAACGGCAAGATGATCCCCTGCGTACTGGATAACCGTATCACCGGTATGACCGGTCATCAGGATAACCCCGGTTCCGGCTATACCCTGCAGGGTGATCCCACCGCTATGCTGAATATCGAGAACATTCTGACCGCTTACGGCTATGCTCCCGTTATTACCGTCGATCCTCAGGATCTGACCGCGATGAAGAAGGCCGTTGACGATGCCGTTGCCGCCCTCAATAACGGTGAGCATCCCGCCATCGTAACTCGCCGTCCTTGCCTGCTCCTGAAGCGTGCCAAGCACGATCTGGGTATGTGCAAGGTCAATACCGATAAGTGCAAGGGCTGCAAGAGCTGCCTGAAGGTGGGTTGCCCTGCTGTTTCTCTGGAGAATGGTAAGGCCGCGATTGACCGCACCCAGTGCGTGGGCTGCACCGTTTGCGCACAGGCTTGCCCGTTCGATGCTATCGAGAAGGAGGAGAAATAATCATGTCTAATGTGAAAAGTTGTCTGCTGGTCGGCGTTGGCGGCCAGGGTGCTATTCTGATCTCCAAGATCATGACCAACGGCTTTATGAAGGCCGGTTACGATGTCAAGCAGAGCGAAGTCCACGGTATGGCTCAGCGCGGCGGCTCCGTGTCCACTCAGGTTCGCTGGGGTGATAAGGTTTACGGTCCCGTGTTCGGTAAGGGCGAGGCTGACATCATGGTCGCTCTGGAGAAGATGGAAGCCGTCCGTTATGCCGAGTTTTTGAAGCCCGACGGCGTGGCTGTCATCAATGATTATGCCATGAAGTCCACCACCATCGCCTCCGGCGCTGAGGAGTATCCTCAGGGCTGCATCGAGGCAATGCAGAAGAACTTCAAGACCATCGCTGTCAAGGCCGGTGAGATCGCTATCGAACTGGGCAATGCCAAGTGCATGAATGTGGTGCTGTTTGGCGCTATGTGCGATAGTCTGGGCTGCCCCGACATTGATTGGGAGCAGATCGTTGCCGAGACCGTTCCCGCTAAGGTCAAGGAACTGAACCTGAAGGCATTCCGCGCAGGCCGTGAGGCTGCTAAGGCTGCCAAGTAAGAAAAGGTACAATAAATCGCCGCAGAATTTTCTGCGGCGATTTTTCTGTCCACTTTTCGGGACTCATAAGATGTTAGACTGTCCTCAATAAGAAAAAGGAGGACAAAATCATGACAACTTTGACAATGGTATTTACACTATGCGGGGTGGCTACGCTGACAAAGGGATTTATGCGCCTGGTTGACCGGCTGGAGCACTAAGTCTTAATCAAATCTTTGCCGCCAATAATTTGACAACTTCTCATAAACTGCGTTATAATAAATTGTTAAATAACAAACAAAGAGTATCTGGCGAGGAGTATATATGGATATTTTTGAAAAATGTTATCAGCATTCGTTGGCGGATGAGTTGAAGGAGAAAGGGGTTTATCCTTATTTCCATGCGCTGCAGTCACGGCAGGATGTGGAAGTTATGATGGAAGGGAAACGCCGCATTATGTTGGGCTCCAATAACTATCTGGGCCTGACCATTCACCCTGAGATTGTGGAGGCCGGCATCAAGGCGTTGGAGCAGTACGGCACCGGATGCTCCGGCTCCCGTTTTCTCAACGGAACACTGGATATGCACTTGGAGCTGGAGCATGAGCTGGGGCAGTTCCTGCGTAAGCCCGGCATTGTTACTTTTGGTACGGGCTTCCAGTCCAATGTAGGTATTATTTCTGCCTTGGTGGGTATGCACGATTACGTGATCTGCGACCGCGAAAACCACGCCAGCATCTATGCCGGCTGCCAGATGAGCTACGGCAAGATGCTGCGCTATCGCCACAGCGACATGGCGGATCTGGAGAAACAGCTCCAGCGTGTGCCGGAGAGAAACGGCGCATTGATCGTTACTGACGGCGTCTTTTCCATGGGCGGCGATATCGCCAAGCTGCCGGAGATTTGTGCGTTGGCGAAGAAGTACGGTGCCCGTGTCATGGTGGACGATGCCCACGGCTTAGGTGTGTTGGGTGAAGGCGGCCGCGGTACAGCCAGCTATTTCGGGCTGGAGGACGAGGTGGATGTGTATATGGGCACATTCTCCAAGTCATTGGCTTCTTTGGGCGGCTATATGGCGGCCGACAATGAGGTGGCGAACTATGTCCGTCATTCCTCCCGTCCGTTTATTTTTTCTGCCTCCATTCCACCTGCCAACTGTGCCACGGCATTGGCGGCTCTGCGCCATCTGGAAAAGCATCCCGAATTGCCTGAGCGCTTGAAGGAGCTGAGTATGTATGCCCGTAAGGGTATGACGGAGCGTGGTTTGACGATCCGTGAGTCTGCTCTGAATGCCCCCACGCCCATTATTCCCATTTATACCTACGAAACCTATCGCACGCTGGATGTGGCGGCGAAAATTTATGATCGGGGTGTGTATGTCAATCCCACCTTGCCGCCTGCCACGCCGGAAGGCGAGGCACTGCTGCGTACCAGCTATATGGCTACCCATACTGAGGCACTGTTGGACGAGGCCATGGACATCATGGCAGACGTGTTGGTGAACGAGCATGAGTAAGGTGGCAGTAGTGACCGGAGGCACCTCCGGCATTGGGAAGCAGACAGCGCTGGCGCTGCTGCACGAGGGCTATACCGTGTATGAACTGAGCCGCCGTGAAACAGGGGTAGAGGGTCTGCGCCACATCGTGGCGGATATTACCAAAGAGGATACCGTTAAGGCCGCCATTGATCAGGTGATGGCGGCAGAGGGACATATCGATGTGCTGGTGAATAATGCCGGATTCGGTATTTCCGGTGCCATTGAGTTCACCGCGACGGAGGATGCCAAGCGTTTATTTGATGCCAACTTCTTTGGCATGGTGAATCTCAATCGCCATGTGATTCCTGTCATGCGCGAGGCCGGCAGCGGTCGTATCGTGAACTTAAGCAGTGTGGCGGCGCCGATCCCCATTCCGTTTCAGGCGTATTATTCCGCCACCAAGGCCGCGGTGAATGCCTATACCATGGCACTTGCCAATGAGCTGCGCCCCTATGGTGTATCCGTTTGCGCTGTGCAGCCCGGCGACATTAAAACCGGCTTCACAGCAGCCCGTGAAAAGGTCATCGTGGGCGATGACATATATGGTGGACGCATCGAGCGCTCTGTACACCGTATGGAGCATGACGAGCAGACCGGTATGGATCCGGCGGTAGCAGGCAAATTTATCGCCCGCGTGGCGATGAAGAAAACGGTAAAACCGCTGTACACCATTGGCGGAAGCTATCAACTGTTTGTCATTTTAAGTCGCATTTTACCCTGCCGATTCCTCAACTGGCTGATTGGCCTGCTGTATGCCCGATCATAGTCTGCGACTGCTTCATAAAAGCAGAAAATTTTCACGGAAAATCCTTGAAATATATAAGATTTGTGATAGAATGAAAAAGAGAATGTATCATTGCGCTTAGTATGCCTAGAGAATCATACGGTCGACTTTTTGCGGCAGCATAAAAGCTGTCGAGATCACATATGTAAGGAGTAAAAATGATGAAAAAGACATGGCAAACAGTAAAAAAAGTTTTTACCATTCTGGTAGCAGTGATTGCTGTTTTGGTGATGGTGTTTACTATCATTTCGGTGGCGACTTTTAATCGAAACGACAGAAATTTGTTCGGTTTTAAGGCATTCATCGTGCTGTCCGATTCAATGAGTGCCACAGATTTCAGCGCAGGCGATGTGGTGTTTGTCAAGAATGTTGATCCCGACACGCTGCAAGAGGGCGACATCATCTCCTACACTTCTCAAAACCAGGAAAATTACGGCGAAGTTGTTACCCATAAGATTCGTGCCCGAACCACAGATGCCAACGGTGATCCCGGCTTCATTACATACGGTACGACCACCGGTACCGACGATGAATTGGTAGTAACTTACCCGTTTATTAACGGTAAATACCAGTTCAGCGTTGCAAAACTCGGCACCTTCTTCCAGTTCTTAAAGACCGTACCCGGCTATATCGTTTGCATTCTTGTTCCGTTCCTCGTTCTGATCGGTATGCAGGCGTTGAATACGGTGAAGCTGTTCCGACAGTACAAGTCGGAGCAGGTAGCCGAGCTGCAGGCTGAAAAGGCGGAGATCGCTGAGGAGCGTAAGCGTTCTGAAGAAATGATGGCGGAGCTGTTGGCTTTGAAGGCACAGATGGCACAGAATGCGTCAGCAGCTGCTGCTTCCGCTCCGGCAGAAACAGAGAGCAAGCCCGATCCGCAATAATTCCGCATGCCCCGACCTCTTTTGAGGTCGGGCGGCGATTAAAAGGCGCAAGATCATTGCTTGTGCCTTTTAATCGTCGTTTGATATGAGATATCGATATCAAAAGACGGTAGTTTTGAAGAAAGGAGGAAGCAACTATGAAAATGAACAAGAAGAAGGTCCTGACGCTGGCTCTGGTACTGTGCGTGGTGGCGATCCTCTCCGTGGGATCTTTGGCATGGTTCAACGCAAAGGATGAGGTAAAAAATACTTTCAAAGTGGCTACCGACAGCGAAGATAAAGTCGATTTTTCCATCGATCTGTTTGAGCATAAAGCGAATGGTGACAAGGAAGATGTTGGTCTTACCTTTGAAAACATTCTGCCCGGCTCTCAGCTGAGCAAGGACCCCACCATTCAGAACACAGGTGCATACAATGAGTATGCTCGCGTGAAGGTAACCGTCAACCACGCCAACGCATGGACGACTGCTTGCAACAAGTACGGCATCTCCGATTTGGCAACTATTTTTGGCGGTTATGATGCTGCTAAGTGGACGCGCGGTGAAGTTATCGCAGATACAAATGGTGATACGCTTACATATGTGTACTATCTCAACCGCGTGTTGGCTCCGAACAGTGATGAAATTCTCTTCACCTCTGTGACGATTCCCACTCAGTTTGTGCAGGCCGACTTTGCCGGCATGACTGATTTTACCCTGGATATCGTGGCTGAAGCCATTCAGGCTGACAACCTGCCCGCAACTGTCACCAATGCACAAGGCGCTTTTGCACTGCTGACGGCAAACTAAGGGCAAGCAAAACGGTAGTATCAGAATTTCAGATGACTGATTTCCGCTGTCCAAACGGATCGTTTGGGCAGCGAACAAAGGATATAAAGAGTATTTGTATCCTTTGTTCACTGTTGATGGCAATACGGTTTTAAAGGAGCAAAACGACATGGAAACAAATCAATCGAACGGAAAGCTGCAAAAAGCGTGGAATGTTATCTCCACCGTTTTGGTCTGCCTGGTGGTTCTGTTCGCAGTGCTGTTGATGGGCGCAAGACTGGTGGGACTGGATGTTTACACGGTGATTTCCGGATCTATGGAACCTACATACAGTGTGGGGGACCTGATTTATGTGAAAAAGGTTGACGCTAAGGACATCAAAGTCGGAGATCCCATTACCTTTGTCCTGAACGAGGATCTGGTGGTGGCAACACATAGAGTGGTCGAAATTGATGCAGATAATCATTGGTTCTACACCAAGGGTGATGCCAATGAAGCAGCGGATGCCAATCCTGTGCATTACAATAATCTGATCGGCAAGCCGATATTTGCCCTTCCGTATCTGGGCTATGTTTCCGCCTGGGTGCAGAATCCTCCCGGCACTTACATTGCCGTGGCAAGCGGCCTTGCGCTGCTGCTGGTTGTTTTTGTGCCTGACATCATCAAAGGCAAGAAGAAATTAAAAGAGGAAGTAATGCAGTAAAAGCGTATATTAGTGGATTCCCGCTTATATAAAATTTTTTTGAGAGGAAGAAAACCATGAAAGCAAAGAAAAAGATTCTTGCCTTGGCTGTTGTGGCTATTATTGCTGCCATCGCAGTGATCGGCACATCTCTCGCTTGGTTTACCGCCAAGGATCAGGCAACCAATGTTTTCACCATCGGCAAGATCCACATTGTGCAGAATGAGCAGCAGCGTAAATTGAACGAAAATGGCAATCCTATCGATAATGAGCTGGAGCCTTTCGTGCAGAACAAGGTTTTGCTGCCTATCGTCGGCAGCGTTGGTAACAACGGTGCAAATGAAGCAGTCAACCCTGGTAATGCCAAGAACTATCAGGACAAGATCGTTACCGTTACGAACGACGGCAATAACCCCGCCTATGTCCGCACCTTTATTGCCATCCCCAAGACACTGGATGATGATACTGCCAGCAACAACATGCTGCATTTCAACTCCAACTTTACCGGTTGGAATTGGAAAAATGCCAGTGGCAACTGGATTGTGATAGAAAAAACTATTAACGGTGTTGTTTACAACGTCTATATGGCTACATATACGGATGCCCTTGCGAAGGATGCAACCACCACTCGCGTTTTGAAGGGTGTATACCTGGATGAGAAAACTGATGTGAACGCTGATGGCTATCTGGTGAAAGGCAACTATACCTCCACTCAGAAAGCAGATAAGCCCATTACGATCTATGTCGCTACGCAGGCAGTACAGGCCGATGGCTTTACTGATGCCGCTTCCGCGCTGAATGCCGCATTCGGTGATCCTACGACCGACTCCACAAAGCTGCCCAACTTTGTGACCGACTAAATTATCAACCCCACTACCCGACCCTGTACGGGGTCGGGCGGTGATCAAAACACGCATTGTCTTTGTGTGTTTTGATCACCGTGCAGATATGAAAACTTGATATGATACAGCGATGGCCTGTGTTTGCATTTGGGATGTGAAAATATCTTATACGCATAGGGGTTTTACAAAAATAAGGAACGCTGAATCAAACACGGGAACATACTTGACGAAAAAAAACGCAAGTGCAGTATACTAAAAAAGAAACGATTAGCGGTAAGATATATCCGAATGCGTCCTGCATTGTCAGCAGCAGCGCCGACAATATATGATGTGGACGGTTACCTATAAACAGAAGGAGGGATCTGACGTGCGGCACTCGAAGTTTATGATGTGTATGCTTGCCTTGGCGGCATCGCTTGTTACGCTTTTAACCCAAGAAACGGTGGCGTACTACACGGTGTCGGGTGCGGCCACCAATGTGATCACCAGCGGTGATATTAAAATGGAGATCATCGAAAAAATGGGCGATCAGGATTTCCCCGAAGAAGGCGTTTATGTTATGCCCGGCAGTACGATTGCCAAAAAGGTGACGGTTGCCAATATCGGCAATCATTCTTTCTGGCTGCGCGTAAAATTGGAAAACGGCATTGATGATGACAGTCTCTCTGCCGATTTATTTGAGCTTGACCTGAATCTGGATGACTGGATCGCCGGTAATGACGGATTCTATTATTACAACAAGCCGGTTCAGCCCGGCGCCGTAACGGAAAAGCTGTTTACGCAGGTCAAGATAGCCGGCAGTATGGATACCAGCTATCTGGACAAGACGCTGACACTTACCGTCAAGGCCTATGCGGTACAGAGTGAGAACAATCCGGCAACATCGCCGATGAATGTTCTCGGCTGGCCGACGGAAAGTTGAGGCAGTGGCTATGAAGAAAAAAATGAGCAGAATGATGTCATGCTTCTTTATGCTGCTGTTGCTATGTACAGCTCCGGTTCAGGCGCTGGCGGCGGATGCCAATGTCACTTACAGCGGCAATGCCGGCGAGTTCATATTCGCTCCGGGCAGCAAATATTCACCCACCGATCTGTTTCCTAATTTTAAGGATGTGATGCCCGGCGATGTGCTGAGGCAAAAGATCGAGGTGAAGAACAACGCCAACAAAAAAGTCAAGGTAAAAATCTATCTGCGTATTCGCGGTGCAAATGATGAAGCATCCAATGAGTTTTTGAAGGAACTGCATCTGACGGTCAAAAAGGCAGAGGATACTCCTCTATTTGACGCAGCCGCCAATGAAAGCGCAGGATTGAACAACTGGATGCTGCTGGGTACACTGTATTCCGGCGGCAAGACTCAGTTGGATGTCACGCTGACGGTGCCTACCAGTCTTGATAATATCTATCAACAGAAGCTGGGTGCGGTTCAGTGGCAGTTTATGGTAGAAGAGTTGCCTGTAGAAAATACCGATCCGCAGCCGCAAACCGGCGATGAAACCAACCTGGGTCTATGGATCGGGATAGCCGCTGTATGCGCGGCAGGACTGGTCATATGGCTGGTGCTTTGGAAAAAGAGGAACAAGGACGACGAAACAGAGAAAAGAGGGTGAGGTATTGAAGCGTAAAACTTTCACAAAAACGGCGCTTTCAATCAGTATCCTCTTGATATTGGTCTGGGTCATATTGGGAGCAACCTCCACATTGGCATGGTTTACCGACACCTCCCAAAAGGCCGTCAATACATTTGTAATCGGCGATGTCAGTGTGGAGCTTTACCACAGGGTCGATCAAGGCAACGGTCACTTTGTCTATGAACAGGTCGATGAAACCACGAAGATTTTTGATGATGAGGCGCTGTATGAGCCCGGTTATACGCAGACAGTGTATGTGAAAATTAAAAACGCAGGCAATGTAGATTTTGACTATCGCTTTTCTGTCATTTTGGATAACTGGGTGGATGGCAAAACAGAAACCGGCGCAGTGATCCATCTGCCGCAATATTTGAAATTCGGTGTTGTTTTCGGCACAAATGAAGCGGAGCTTATGCAGCAGATTGCCGACCGTCACGGTGCTCGCAATATTGCCGCCAATCCGCTGAATAGCTTTGCCCAGCACCGCCATCAATTAGCACCAGATGCGGAAGAGTTTGCGGCGATCGTGGTGTATATGCCGGAAGTGGTTGGCAACGAGGCGAATTATCGCGGCACGCAGGTGCCTCGAGTGGATCTTGGCGTCAATGTGACCGCGTCACAGACGGGCACTATCGAGCAAATACCATAAGAAATACATACGGCTACCCGACCCTTTGCGGTCGGGCAGCGATCAAAGGATATAAGGAATACTTTGTATCTTTTGACCGCTGCATTATGAGGATGGGAGGGGTCTGACTTGCGACTTATTCATGGACAATATGAGCCATCGAAGCATAAAAAGGTTACGGAACAGGACATGACAAGATCGATTGTGGCATCTGTTATTGGCATCGTCGTTTGTCTGATCTGCCTGATAGGTACGACTTGGGCATGGTACACCGACACGGTCACCAGTCAGGTCATTACCATCCAGGCGGCAAACTATGATGTTGATGTAGAGGTTAAGGATGGCGATACTACGGTTTCCTCTTCAAATGGAACATATACGCTTGATCCAAGCAAAACTTATACCGTGACACTGAAGGCGAAGGGAACAGGAAAGACCGGTTTCTGCAAGGTCACTGTGGATGGCACGGAGAAACATACCGCACCAATTGCAAAGAATGGCACACTGTCCTTTACAGTGAAAAACTGTGACAGCATTTCTTTCCAAGCCATCTGGGGCACCTATTCGGGAACAGGGGAAATTGGTAGTAATAACGCCACGGTAAACGGCAACCATACGCCGACACAATCTGCACCGATGCAATCTGCGCTGCCCCCAAAGGTTTCTGCACCCAATCCAGTGCAGTCACCGTCGCCTGAAATAAAAGAATCCGAACAGCCGACACAAATTGAAGAAACCGAAACCCCTGAAAACTCTGAAAATCCCACTGATACATCGGCAGAATAAGCCGCACTTTATGTGCTGAGAAAAAACGGCTTGGACGGTAACCAAAGGGATACACAGGTTTTGAGCGAGGAAGTTTTCGTACGGACAATATCACAAAAATCCGGCAATGCGATCGCATTGCCGGATTTTTTATAAAGCATGGGCGAAATAAGAATTGCATATCCTGTCGAATTTTGCTATGATTAATGGAGAGACAGGAGGAGACAGCTATGGGTACACCGATGGAGACAGCACGGAACTATTTGGAGACAGGAAGAGGGAAAGTATGCCTGTCACCGCTTCGGACACTACTGCTGGCGATTCTGGCCGGTATGTTCATTGCGCTGGCCGGTGCGGGTGCGCTTTTAGGCAATGTGTATGTGAACAAGGTCATGGGAGCCGCCATCTTTCCCGCAGGACTTGCCATGGTGATCATTGCCGGCGGTGAACTCTTCACAGGCAACTGCCTGCTGATCATGCCGCTTTTGGAAAAGACCGTCACCGTGCGGCAAATGCTCCGCAACTGGCTGATCGTCTATGCAGGGAATCTGATCGGAGCTATTCTGATTGCCACTATGACCGTTTGGGGCGGTACATTTGACAGTGTGTACGAAACAGTGATCGCCACAGCGGTGACAAAGGCGACGCTGCCGTTTGCCACGGCACTCCTACGCGGTATCCTGTGCAACATACTGGTATGTCTTGCCGTATGGATGGCGATGATGGCCAGGGATGTGGCCGGTAAAATCGTGGGTTTGTTCTTCCCGGTGTTCCTCTTTGTGCTATGCGGTTTTGAGCACTGCGTTGCCAATATGTTTTATCTGCCGGCAGGCATTTTTGCCGCTGATCGTTACGATGTACTGGCGGAAGGATTGACAGCGCATACGATGTGGACAGGAAATATGTTGCCTGTTACACTGGGCAACATCATCGGCGGCTGTGGGATCGGTTGGTTCTACCGAATGATCTATTTGAAGAAAAAACCATAAGAAAAATGCGAAGTCCTGTTGGACTTCGCATTTTCCTTATGTTCACATAAAAAGACACAGCAGGATCGGCAGCAGCAATCCCGGCGTCATATTGAGCACTTTGATTTTGGTTATGCCCAGCATATTAAAGCTGATAGCAAGAATCATCAGCGAACCGGTGAAGCTGATTTCCGCGATAACGGCTGCACCGAGATAAGGCGCCACCACCGATGCCAACACAGCGATCAGCCCCTCCAGAACGAACACGGGAATGCCGGAAAAGGCCACGCCCAGCCCCATGGTGGAGGCAAAGACCACTGCAGAAATACCGTCAATAACGGATTTTGCAATTAAAACGGAGTGATCACCCTTGATACCGCTGTCCAGTGCACCCATGACTGCCATGGCACCTACAGCAAAAACCAATGTGCCCGTAACAAAGCCCTGGGTAAAGCTGCCCTGTCCGCCGACCTTCTTTTGCAAAAAATCACCGAGGCGGTTCACCGCACCGTCTATATCCAGCAGCTCGCCGATGACGGTGCCGATGACAAGGGATAAAATCGGAATCAGCGCATGATTGCTTTTCATAAGACCCGGCACGGCAATACCGATGACAATAAGCGCTAAGGCAGACATAACGGCCTTTTTCAGTCGGTCCGGCATCAGCTTTCCACCGAACATTCCCACCAATGCGCCTGCAACAATGGCAGCGCCGTTAACAAGTGCGCCTGTTAAGATCATATTTTTACACATCTCCTATTAAATCGTGGATAACGGCAGCGGACAGCAGAAAACCTGCTACAGGCGGAACCCAGGGCACGCTGGCAGGGACGCTGCGACGACCGGGTGAGGGAGCTTCTAACTGCTGTGTTTCGTGCGCCGGTTCCGGACTGAAGACAACCTTGTGATGGCGGATGCCGCGGCTGCGAAGCTCCTTACGCATGACACGCGCCAAGGGACAGCCCGATGTTTTGGCAATGTCGGTCACCTCCAAAAGCTGCGGTTCCAGCTTGTTGCCTGTGCCCAGAGCGGAAATGATGGGAATGCCCTGTAACATGGCTTGTTCGATCAGATCCAGTTTGCAGGATACCAGATCAATGGCATCCACAATATAGTCATAACGCGCGGAGAAAAATGCATCCCGATGTGCGGCATCGTAGGTCATACAGAGTGTGTGGACGGTCAGCTCCGGATTGATGTCCAGACAGCGCTGCGCGGCTACTTCTGCTTTGAACTGTCCTACTGTGGAGTGAAGCGCATAGAGTTGGCGATTGATGTTGGATACGCTGATCGTATCCTGATCCAGCAGCGTCAGCTCACCCACACCGGCTCGCACAAGGGCTTCCGCTGCGTAACTGCCCACACCGCCAAGACCTACCACCGCTACATGGGACTGCGACAGCTTGCTGAGCGCATCTGCACCCAGTATCATCTCTGTTCGCAAAAATTGTTCTTTCATGGACTTCACCTCAATTCGTAAAAAAGGGGCTGACGCTTTTGGCATCAGCCCCTTTTGCTTACATGAGTGTTTAGCCGACGTACTTCATGCCGGAGCCTTCCTCTGCCGTTACATTTTCGCTCAGGGAGGTCATCCAATCGCTATGATCCTTGTTCTGCATAGCAGTCTTTACCTGCACCTGCCAGTAGGGTAGATCCGTGCCGACAAAGTACATCACATGATAACCATAGGTGGTTTCCACCACATCGGTGTCGCCGCTCTGACGGGCATCATCAAAGATCCAGTCGTTGAAGCTCTCTACCATCATGTTGTGGTATACCTGCTGGTACAGACCGCCGGCAGCGCTGTCTTCGGAATACTTATCAGCCAGCTCGGCAAAGGAGGTCTCCGTTGCTGCACCGTCTTTCCACTCCTGCAGAATCTTATCGGCTTCTGCCTTCTTGGTTTCCTTCAGCGCAGCCAGATCGGCTTCGTAGGTTTCAGATTTGCTGTCCAGAGAACTGCTGTCAACCTTGACCAAAATGTGGCGGACATTCACGGTGTTATACTCGTTGCGGCCACTCTGGTGGAATACCACCAGATAATAATTATTGCCGTCCTGCAGCAGATCCATATCACCGGCCTGACGAGCTTTATCAAAGACCCATGTGCTGACTGTGTCGCCGGTATTGGTGGAAACGGTGGGATTGGCATAGTTGGCGATGTCATAATCCTCGGCAATCGCTTTCAACTTTTCACCGCTTTGGTAGCGTGCTTTGGCAGCGTCAGCGGCTTTCTTAGCGGCATCAGCAGCAGCGGCACTCTCTTCTTCTGTGGGGGCAACGCTATTGCCGTCAGCATCAGTGGTGGAGGAAGCGGTACCATTGAAGTAAATGTACTCGTAATCGGCCACATCAAAGGTCGTCTTATTTTCCTCGTAATACTTGGCAATGGCTTCGTCACTGTAGGTCAGACCATCAACATGAGATTTCTCATAATGGGAAGCGAGAATGCTGTCTTTCATCATCTTCTGAAAGGTGGGAATGGTCATATATTTGCCGAACAAAGCCTTCACATAGGACTTGGTGGACATACCGTTCTGCTTGGCATACTGAGCAAGAGCGTCCATTGTGTCATCCAGCTCCTGCTGCATCTCATCGTTAAAGGCGAAATCCGACGCCTTGGCTTCCTTGCAAAGCACTGCGATATTGGTCAGGTTTTTCTTGGCAGTTTCCTTGAAATAGGCATCCCATGTCATATCCTCGCTGACACCCAGCATCATCTTGGCCATATCGCCCATGTTCTGCTGAGTCAGGGGCTTGTCCTTGTCCAAACCGTAATAGGAAGCGTACTGACCACTGACAATGGAATTATAGGCAGAGGAATAGTAGTACCCCACTTCGGCGGCGGTATACTTTTCACCGTCTACCGTCAAGGCGGTGGCATTGCGCTGGAAGACACCGGAGTTCCACAGCAGCAACGCTGCCGCTACCAATACAAATACACCGAAAATGCAGCCATAAAGAATATTGCTCTTGCGCTGCTTGGCGGCTTCTTCTGCTTTGCGGACGGCCTTGGGGTCAACAGCACCGCTGGCTGCCAGATTTTGACGATTTTTCTTTTCTCTTGATGCGCTCATTGCGTTCCATCCTCTCAAAAACAGGTATCATGGTACCCTTATTGATAAAATTACCTACCCATTATACAAGGAATATTGTTTTTTCGCAAGGGGTTAGGCATAAAAAAGTGCCTGCCCGACGATTCGTCAGCGGACAGGCACCCATCAACATACTGACAACATCTGCCGCGAGTCGTGAGGACCAAGTTATAACCTGCACCGTTCTCAAGCAGGTGGGTTGTCTCCAGCTTGCTTTACTGCTTCCAACATCCAGCCGCAAACGGCAGCCGGGAGGCCTGCAAACCGCATACTGATCCGACATCCCCTATAACCAAATGTGAGGATAAAAAAGGCCCGTCACGCCCGCGCAGTGTGCCACCGTTGCGGTGGTTATGTTTAGTGTAGCAGATTCTCAGGGAGAAGAAAAGGGATTTAGGGAAAAACGCTTAGGAATTTTCGCCCTCATCTTCCATTAACTGTTCCATGAACTGCTCATAGACAGCATTGAGCTCCTCCTCGGAATCCGGCGTGGCAAGGTAGGTTTCTCCGTTTTCCTCCACCGACTTGAGAATTACCAAGCCGTATTCCTCTGTATCTGCCTCCTCCGAGTCTTCCTCCAATGTGGGGAAACAGGCGACGTATGTCTGGCCGTTATACTCCAGCGCGTCTATCACTTCCAACTCAAATTCATTACCGTCTTCGTCGGTCAGACTGATGAAATCAGGGCCGAAATCGTCTTGCATCGTTTTAGGTCCTCCTTTGTCATTTGTGTTTTATAATATAACGGATTTTCCCGTGAAAAGCAAGGTTAACATTCTGCGGTTTTGGCAAATAGCAGAACTTATCAAAGAAGAAAGTGTGATTATTTGGCCTGATTTTTTAATATATTATAACAAACCAAATGAAAATAGAACCTTTTTACAGCTTGACATATGTGATAAAATGGTAAAGAAAATGCAAGTATGTATCATTCTGTGGAAATGAGTGATTGATTCAAGAAAGAAAGGGAGGTGCCCTGTGATGAAAAAACTGCGTCGCTGGGGTCAAAAGAAAGACTTTGATGAACAGAGCGCCAATCAACAGGCCAAATCAAAAAAAACAGGTGCAAATCATAAGAGAACCTGGAAAATTATCGGTACGGTTGCGCTGGTGCTTGTTTTGTCTGCCGCAATATTTGTCGGCATCTTTATGGCATACATCGACAGGGAAATGCGTGGCAAGGTCGAAGTATATATGAGCGAATACGACACGAAACGCTCAACGGAACTGTATTATCAGGATGCTGACAGCGGAGAGTGGGTCATGTATCAAACGCTGTTCATGAACAGCGAAAACCGTATCCCTGCGAAACTGGACGAAATCCCCGACGCTTTGCAGAAGGCGGCTGTTGCCATCGAAGATAAGCGTTTTTACTCCCATCACGGCGTGGACTGGCACGGAACCATGCGCGCCATCTTCAGCACACTGACATCCAGCAACACACAGGGCGGCTCAACCATTACCCAGCAGCTCATCAAAAACCTGACACACGATAATCAGGTGACAGTGAAGCGTAAGATCACGGAGATCTACCGTGCGCTGGAACTGGAGAAGCAATACGACAAGGATATTATCCTGGAAGCGTACTTAAACAATATTTATCTGGGCAATTCGTGCTACGGTGTGCAAACCGCTTCCCAGAAGTATTTTGGCAAGGATGTCAGCGAGCTGTCACTTGCGGAATGCGCCAGCTTGGTCTCTATTACCAACAACCCGTCGATGTACGATCCCCTGCGCAGCGACTGGTGCCGTGGAAATAACCGCGGGCGTCAGATGGATGTGCTCGATGCCATGCTGGATCAGCACAAGATTTCCAAAGAGGAATATGAGGCTGCGGTGAACGAGGAAGTCGTATTTACCGACGGTTATACCTGCTTTGGCAACTACACAGAGGACCATCTGGAAGAGGGTGACATCAAGAAGGCGGAAAGCACAGCCGGAAACTCCTACTATACCGATCAGGTCATCGAGGATGTTATCGAGGCACTGATAAAAGAATTCAATATTCAGGATGACGAACCGGACGAAAACGGCGAGGTGTACTCCGCTTCCAAAAAGGCAGAGGATCGCCTGTTTACCTCCGGATATAAGATCTACACCGCACAGAATATGAAATATCAGGAAATCTGTGAGGATGTGTTTGAAAATACCGAACTGGCAAAGTATACCGACTCTGAAGGTCAGCCTTTGCAGGCGGCTATTACAGTAGTCGATCCGTATACCGGTAATGTGGTGGCGATGGTGGGCGGTACCGGCGCCAAAATGCGTGATCGCGGTTGGAACTGGGCAACATCGACCCGCCCTTGCGGTTCCACTATGAAGCCGATTTCCACCTATGCACCGGCATTGGATAACGGAACCATTACGGCTGCCTCCGCCATAGATGACTATCCCGTGGAGCTGCAGCATGATAGAGCATGGCCGAAAAACTCCAGCGGGCGATATGGCGGCATCACCACCGTGCAAAATGCAATCGCTATGTCTTTGAATACCTGCGCTGTGCGCGTGAATATCGCTTATGGAACAAATTCTTCCCGCGATTTCATGGAGGACAAGCTGGGCTTTACCACGCTGACGGATATGGACGGCAACCAAGCCGGTAACATGGCCTTGGGCGGACTTGAATACGGCGTGACAACCGAGGAGATGGCTGCGGCGTATGCGGCATTCGTGAACGACGGCATCTATACCAAACCTCGTACCTTTATTAAGGTGGAAGATGCCAACGGGAATGTCATCATAGAAAATAAAAGTAAATCCAATGTGGCCATGAAGGAGACCACCGCCTATTTGATGCGAAATATGCTTAAAACCGTTATTTCCGGCGGTACGGGCGGTGAGGCGTATTTCCCCGGCATGACGATTGCCGGTAAGACCGGTACCACAGAGATCAATCAGGACCGTTATTTCGTGGGCTTTTCTCCCTATTACTGCGCGGCTGTTTGGACCGGCTATGAATCTAATGAGGAGATGTCTTATTCCTTTGGTAACGGCTCGGCTGTGTTGTGGAAAGAAGTGATGAAGCGGATCCATGCCGACTTAAAAGACACGGGATTCCATAGCTGCAATTCCGGCCTGACAAAAGTGACGGTGTGCGCTGAAAGCGGTCTTCTGGCGACAGACGCCTGTGCAAAAGATCCTCGCGGCAGCCACCTGCGCACCGTAGAGGTGGCAGCCGATACGGCACCCAAAGAAACCTGCAATGTGCATAAGGTTGTTTCCTACTGCACGGAAGGCAAACATGTTGCTACCCAATACTGCCCCAAGGATAAGGTGAAGGAAGTAGCACTGCTGGATTTAGATCGCCCGATTCTGAAGAATATTAAGGCACCCGATCACGAGTATCTGCTTGCCACGGCTTCTAAGGACGATGTTTGCCCGAAGCATAAAGCGGCGTCACCGCTGCTCCCAGAGCAGTCGGTTGTGCCCGCAAAACCGGACGCGACAGGCCCGGCAGATCCCAACAAGGGTTAATCATTCAATCGGGAATGACGGATAGTAAGCGTGAGCTTACGCTGCCAATTACTTTAAATGATGTGAAAAAAGCAGTGTGACCTGTAAAGGTCACACTGCTTTTTTATACAATATGAAGCAACTCGCGCAGATCGTCGATCTCATAGTCAATACGCAGATCGTCGGGCTTGGCGAGGTGCTTGGGATTATACCAACAGCAGGCCAGTTCGTAATTATTGGCACCGCGTATATCGCTGGATAAACTGTCACCAATGACAATGCAGTTATCCTTCGTCAGACCGTCAACATGAGCAAATACGTAATCGAAATAAGCGATGGACGGCTTGCTGGCGCCGGCTTCCTCTGAAATGAAGGCATCCGTAATATACGGAAGCAATGCGCTTTTGGCAAGACGACTCTTTTGCACCGAGGCGACTGCATTGGTAACGAGATAAAGCTGATGGTCTTTGGCGAGTGTCTGACATACCTCCTCTGCATAGGGAAGCAGGAGCGTGCTTTGACCCAGCGCAGTCAGATGAATACGGTTGCATAACACGGGATCGCGGTCGAGTTGCATCTGATCCAAAAAACGGCGAAACCGTTCGACGACTAAAAAATCCTTTGTACACTCGCCGCGGTCAAAAGCAGCCCACATTGCATTGTTGCAGGATTCGTAAAGTATAAAATTTTCTTCCGTGTCAGGAATATCACAGCGCAAGCAGACCTCGTGAAAAGCATTGCGATTAGCAGCGTCAAAATGGAATAAGGTATTGTCTGCATCTAAAAGCAGGTAAGGGTAACGAGTCATAGTCCATGTGCTCCTTACATCTTAGGGTGTATATAGTATAGCATATGGTGCCAAATTGTGCAATGACAGGTCGAATCGACTGAAGCACGAATAGCTATAAGCAGCGCTTTTGGCAGAGATTACAAATGCAGAAAAATATCACAAAAAGCATTGACAAGGTAGAGCAAAGGTGGTATTCTAACGAAGCTGTCGCGGCGAGGCAAGCACAAAAGGTGAAAAAAGGGCGAAAAAAGCACTTGACAAAGGAAACCGGATGTGC
>JAUMWJ010000048.1 GCA_030529655.1 Eubacteriales bacterium | reverse complement strand
TGCCACGGCAATATATGCCGCAGTCCGATGGCGGAATTTGTGATGAAAGATCTGGTGAACAAGCAGGGTAGAAGCGCAGAGTTCCTGATCGCTTCCGCTGCTACCAGTACCGAGGAGATCGGTAACAGCGTCTATCCGCCTGCCAGAGCAGAACTTGCCAGACACGGTATCAGGTGCGATGGGAAGTACGCAGTACAGATCACACGCGGCGATTACGACAAGTACGACCTGCTGATCGGTATGGACAGCGCCAATATCCGCAATATGCAGAGAATGTTCGGCGGCGATCCGCAAGGGAAGATCCGCAAATTGATGGATTACATCGACCGCGGCGGTGATGTGGCCGATCCGTGGTACACCGACCGCTTCGATGTGGCCTACCGTGATATTTACGATGGCTGCGTGGCACTGCTGGAAACACTTTAAATACAAAGCCACCCGATGACAATACGGATCATCGGGTGGCTTGCTTATGCGATTAAAAACGCGCTTTCCATACGAACATGATCAGCAGGTGGACAGGGTAGAACAGATAAAAGGTATATTTTAGCCTCAGACCGCGCTTGCCGTTATAATGACGGACAGCAGGCAATGCCAGCAGGGCGGTGCACTCGCAGAACGAGAACGCCGTTGCGGTAAGGCAAGCAAAAAAATAGGCGCGTGTTTTCTTTTCACGGAGTAAGTCCATTACACAGGCGATAAGGACACCGTAACAACCATAGTCGCTGTGCAGCAGCCATGCGCCGGCGGCACAAAGTGCCACAATCAGAAACGCTATCCACGGTCTGTGCCGCAGTTTGCGGAGGGCATACATGGCTATCAAGGATAAAAACAGCGTGAAAAAGATATTTTGCTCGGAAAAATCAAATGGTGTATTGCTGAACGCCAAATCAAAGGGAATTTCCGACACAAAAGCAAAAATAAACAGATTCAAAGCATAACGGCGGGAATTCCGTGTATGCGTCATTCCCTCAGTCAGCAGGAACAGCATCAGCGGAAAGGTAATACGTCCGAGCAAATGGAACAGGTAGGACAAGGCATACAATGGAGAAGATGCTGACAGAGCAGTAAACGGTATAAATTGAGGAAATGTGGGCAGGCCACACGCTGTCAGTTGCGGATCGATCAGACACCATGCGGCGTGATCCAGCGTCATAGCAGCAATGGCGATGAACTTGAGCGTACTGCCGGAGATGCCCCGATGCGTGAGCGTTGCATTCTGTTCCATGGCGTGTCCCTTCTTGCTTTTGATGCAAAAATGGTAGCACAGGCAATCGGTGGTTGTCAAACGATGTTTTCAACAAAATGCGAGGCGGTTCATGTAGGTTTTCAACAAAATGCGAGGCGGTTCACCTCTTGCAAGGCAAGGCGAAGTGTGATATACTTACTTGAAAATCGGGAGAGGAGGTCCTCCATGCAAAAGGCCGGTATCAAAATGGCGGCGCAAAACCGTAAGGCGCACCACGATTATTTCGTGGAGGACCGCTACGAAGCAGGTGTGGAGTTGTTCGGCACAGAGGTCAAGTCTATCCGCGGCGGTGCGCTGAATCTGAAGGATTCCTACTGCGTGGTCAAGGATGGCGAGATATTTGTCCATCATATGCACATCTCACCCTATGAACAGGGCAATATCTTCAACAAAGACCCTGATCGCCCCAAGCGTCTTTTGATGCACAAGCGGGAGATTCGCAAACTGCACGATCTGCAAAAGCAGGACGGCTACGCCTTGATTCCGCTGTCGGTCTACTTCAAGGACTCGCGGGTGAAGATTGAGGTGGGCCTTTGCAAGGGTAAAAAGAACTACGATAAGCGACAGTCCATTGCCGAGCGCGATGCCAAACGCGAAATGGATCGCGCACGGAAAAACCGCTGAGAAACCATAGAAAAAGGAGTTATCTTATGAACAATCCTATTGTGACTATCGAAATGGAAAACGGCAACAAGATTGTTGCCGAGCTGTACCCCGACATTGCGCCTCAGAGCGTACGCAACTTTATCAGTCTTGCCAACAGCGGCTTTTATAACGGCTTGATCTTCCACCGCTGCATTTACGGTTTTATGATTCAGGGCGGCTGCCCCGATGGCACCGGCATGGGCGGCCCCGGCTACTGCATCAAGGGTGAGTTTGCCGCCAACGGCGTCACCAACGATCTGCGCCATACTCGCGGTGTGCTCTCCATGGCACGCGCACAGGCCATGGACAGCGCCGGCAGTCAATTCTTCATCATGCACAAGGATTCTCCCCATCTGGACGGTCAGTATGCCGCATTCGGTATGGTGATCGAGGGCATGGAGGAAGTGGACGCGATTGCTTCCCAGCCCCGCAACATGATGACCAACAAGCCCAAGAAGCCGCAGGTCATGAAGTCCGTCACCGTGGATACTAAGGGTATCGAGTATCCCGAACCCGACAAGCTGCCCGATCCTTTCCACAGATAAGATTTTGAATTGTTTTTTATGCGGCTTTGCCGCATGAAAAACACCGTGCAAACAAGCAATGCGAGTTTCTCGCGCCGACCAAGGCGACCCGTTATGGGACGCCGCGATAAGCGCGAGTTACTACGCAGAAATCTTTTGATTTCTGCGTAATAAATTATATGGGGATGTACCGGTTTCGACGGGGGTGTGGAGGCCGGATAAGCGGGCGGTGGCGCCTGGCCACCTTAAAACGGGCAAACTTATAAATTAAACAACAACACTAATACTGTTGCTGTCGCTGCTTAAGCAGTGACCGTCTGAACCGGAGAGGCCACAGGCCGGGGAAGGCGTCGTTTATGTGGCGTCCGTGAGGCAGGTAAGAGTTGCCCTGCCCACGCATCATGACTCTACTGAATCGTGAAGTCTGTTAAGTGCCTTTGCGAGGAGGGAATCTTTGAAACTTAACTGCGCCCGGAGAAAGTCTTGTTAAAGCGCTTTCGGACAGGGGTTCGACTCCCCTCATCTCCACCATCAAAGAAACCTCTTTTGTCTGCCAAGGCAAAAGAGGTTTTTTCATGCTTTTT
>JAUMWJ010000010.1 GCA_030529655.1 Eubacteriales bacterium | reverse complement strand
ACTTCATGAAAATACCCCCAATACTGGGTGTCCAGTATTGGGGGTACATATCACAACGGCTGCCGTTTTTACTGTCTTTATGCGTCACAATCGCTTTTTGATGGCGGCAATGGCACCCTTTTCCAAGCGGCTGACCTGCGCCTGAGAAATGCCGATTTCCGCAGATACCTCCATCTGTGTTTTGCCTTCGTAGAATCGCAGAGCAAGAATATGACGCTCGCGGTCATTCAGACGGGAGAGCGCCTCTTTCAGCGACAACTGCTCGATCCAATTATCGTCCGTATTGCTGCTGTCCTTCACTTGGTCCATCACACAGATGGCATCGCCGCCATCAGAATAGATCGGCTCATACAGCGACACAGGATCGACGATGGCGTCCATAGCGAATACCACATCCTCGCGCGGTATTTCCAGATACTGTGCAATTTGCTCCACGGTTGGCTCGCGCTGGCTGTTTTCCATCAGCTTTTCCCGTGCCTGCAGTACCTTATAGGCGGTGTCACGCATACTGCGACTGACACGAATGGCGCTGTTGTCACGCAAATACCGGCGAATTTCCCCCACGATCATCGGAACGCCGTAGGTAGAAAACTTTACCGGCTGATTGATGTCAAAATTGTCAATGGCTTTCATCAAACCGATACAGCCAACCTGAAACAGGTCGTCCACATTTTCGCCGCGATTTATGAATTTCTGCACCACCGATAAAACAAGGCGTAAATTGCCGCAAATCAGCTTTTCCCGTGCTTGTGTGTCGCCATCTTTGGCACGACGCAGGAGCCGCGTGACCTCGTCACTTTTCAGCGTTTGTAATTTCGATGTGTTGATACCGCATATCTCTACTTTTCCCCGCATAGTCTGCCTCCACCTTCCGGATGAAGTCAGTATTTCCCGGTAAAAATAGGGTTATACGGTGGGGCAAAAAGAATGGAAATTCGACGCGCAAAGAGAAATTTTTTCGGCATAGGACGCGCTGCTTGCGACATATTTTGGCTGTGAGGTGGAATGTTATGGTCAATCGTTTTTCGCTTTTGCGGCGTAAGGAGGTTATCAATATCTGCGACGGCTGCCGCTTGGGGTTTGTCGGTGATGTGGAGATCAAAATTCCCGAAGGAGAAGTCAAGGCGATCATCGTGTTCGGCCCTTGCCGATTTTTCGGCTTATTCGGCAGAGGAGAGGATTATTACATTCCGTGGGACTGCATTCAGAAATTCGGAAGCGACATTATCCTCATTGATAAGCCGTTTCAGCATCGGGAGCCAAAACATGAGGATAAACGCCGCAGACGGTTTTAACGGAAAAAATCAAGAAAAAATGTAAAATTTACCTTGCAATCGTTTAATCCTTATGGTATTATATTGCGGTGAATCCGCACAGCTTTGGACTTTCGGTCGGTGCCAAACCGGTTGGCCGAGGGGGTGAAGAAGCTGGAGGTACAAACTAAAATCAAAGGAGAACAAAACAAAATGGCAAATCAGAACGTCGTATCCATGAAGGCCCTGCTGGAAGCAGGCGTACACTTCGGTCATCAGACCCGTCGCTGGAACCCCAAGATGGCTCCCTACATTTACACCGAGCGCAACGGTATCTACATCATTGACCTGCAGAAGACCGTGAAGAAGCTGGAAGAGGCTTACAACTTTGTGCGTCAGATCAGCGAAAATGGTGAGTCCATCCTGTTTGTCGGCACCAAGAAGCAGGCTCAGGAAGCGATCAAGGACGAGGCCGCTCGCTGCGGTATGTACTATGTCAACGCTCGTTGGCTGGGCGGTATGATGACCAACTTCAAGACCATGCGTACCCGTATCGACCGTCTGAACCAGCTCAAGACCATGCAGGCCGACGGTACTTTCGATATGCTGCCCAAGAAGGAAGTTATCAAGCACATGGGCGAGATCGAAAAGCTGGAGAAGTATCTGGGCGGCGTGAAGGAAATGAAGAAGCTGCCCGGCGCTCTGTTCATCGTCGATACCCGCAAGGAGCGCAATGCTATCGCTGAGGCCCACCGTCTGGGTATTCCCGTTGTGGCTATCGCTGATACCAACTGCGATCCCGACGAGATCGATTATCCCATCCCCGGCAACGATGACGCTATCCGCGCCATCAAGCTGATCGCTTCCGTCATGGCCAACGCTATGATCGAAGGCCGTCAGGGCGAGCAGAACGAAGAAGTGGCTGCTGACGCTGAGTAATTCGATATACACCGCGTAAATCAACGGGGCAGGGCGTGTCCCTGCCCCGATTTCCTAACAAAATATTAAACTGGAGGATATTAAAATGGCTTTTACTGCTGCTGATGTGAAGACCCTGCGCGAAATGACCAGCGTGGGTATGATGGATTGCAAGAAGGCACTTCAAGAGTGCGATGGCGATATGGACAAGGCGGTTGAGTACCTGCGTGAAAAGGGCCTGGCCAAGGCTGCCAAGAAGGCCGGCCGCATTGCTGCCGAGGGTATGTCCTACGCTCTGGTCGAGAACGGCGTGGGTGCTGTTGTCGAAGTGAACTGCGAGACCGACTTCTGCGCCAAGTCCGATCTGTTCGTGGCTTTCGTGAAGGATATTGCCAAGGCTGTGATCGACAGCAATCCCGCCGATGTGGATGCCCTGATGAACTGCAAGTATCCCGGCTCTGAGCTGACCGTTGCTGAGACTATGCCCGAAAAGGTCATGTCCATCGGTGAGAATCTGCAGATCCGTCGTTTCGTCCGCTATGCCGACAACAAGAGCGTGGGTTATGTCCATGCCGGCGGCAAGATCGGTGTTCTGGTGAACCTGGCTGTCGAGGGTGACTTCGATGCCACCGAGATCGGCAAGAATGTTGCCATGCAGATCGCGGCTCTCAGCCCCCGTTTCTGGGACAAGTCTCAGGTCACCGCTGAGGTCCTGGAGGAGGAGAAAAAGGTCGCTCTGGCTCTGATGGACGCTGATCCTAAGATGGCTTCCAAGCCTGCTCAGGTCAAGGAAAAGATCGTCATGGGCAAGATGAACAAGTTCTATTCCGAGAACTGCCTGCTGCAGATGGAGTTCGTCCGCGGCGACATCTTTACCGGTTCTGTGGAAAAGTATATTGCCGACGCCAGCAAGGGCGCTGCCAAGTTTGTTGACGCTGTTCGCTTCATGACCGGTGAGGGCATTGAAAAGAAGCAGGAAGACTTCGCTGCTGAGGTCGCTGCTCAGATGAACATGGGCAAGTAATTGCTGACAATGTAACATAAAAATTGCCTGTGGCTAATGCCACAGGCAATTTTTTTATAGAAAATAAAAGTCAATCGTTGTCGTGCACGCGGAATAATCCCGACAGACAAAGCGCGCCGATTACGGTGGCCAATGCGATGGTAATGCAGGTGAAAATCATGCCGTGTGCCGGAAGAAAAAAGGCCACCACAGCGGACACGAAACACAGAGGCAACAGCAACAAAATCAAAGATTTCACATTTTCCAAACGCTCCATTTGGTGTACTCCTTTCTAAAATAACATGATGTTCTTTCCGATTTTCTACATATAGCGTAACATATTGCCCGAACATAGTCGTTACAATTCAAATACAGAGCAGTTACACAAAAGGCGCAAAACGGATACAATATCGGTATCACTTTATCTGAAAACTACAATATAAGGCGGGTTATTTTTTCTTGTATTTGTGGATATTCTTTGATATAATATAGCAGATAAATTGGATGATTATGTCTTGATGGGAGAAAATGCCTTGCATTACTTGTCAAATTTATGGGCGGCGCTGGATTTTGACTCGCTAAGAGAGATCGTGCTGCGTTTGGTTTCCGTGTTTTTATGCCTGACAGTTCACGAAACCTGCCACGGTCTGGCGGCATATGCGCTGGGTGATCCCACAGCGAAATTGCAGCACCGCCTGAGCTTGAATCCACTGCATCATATTGACTGGTTCGGCCTTGCCATGATGCTGGTGGCAGGCTTCGGCTGGGCAAAACCGGTGCCTGTGAACCCAAACTATTTCAAAAAACCCAAACGGGGCATGGCGATCACCGCTCTGGCGGGACCGGTATCCAATTTTTTGCTGGCGATGCTGATGCTGTTTGGCGCACGGCTGATGGTTGACCATGCCGCTTACACAACAGCCAACCAGGCGGTATTTGACTTTTTGATGAGCACGGCGATTTTGTCCATCGGCTTGGGCCTGTTCAATCTGGTGCCTGTTCCGCCGTTGGACGGTTCTAAGGTGCTGTTTTCTCTGCTGCCCGACCGCTTATATGACAACCTTTTGCGTTATGAACGATACGGTATGATTCTGCTGTGGGGATTGGTGCTGCTGGGCGTCGGCGACGACTTTTTTAACAGAGCGATTATTGGCGTGTATGAATTATTTTGCCGCGTAGTCGGTTTTTGAGGTGTAACGATTGGATAATCCTATTTTTAAACTGGAAAAGGTGGTGCAGAGCAAGGCGGACGAAGCCTTGCAGGACTTTGAAGGCCCTCTGGATCTGATCCTTTTTCTGCTGAGTAAAAACAAAATTGAAATACAGGATATTCCCATTGCGCTGATTTTAGACCAGTATTTAGCGTATCTGGAAAAGCGACAGCAGATGGATCTGGAAGTGGCCAGCGAATTTGTGACCATGGCGGCACATCTGATGTACATTAAAACCCGTATGCTGCTGTCTATCGAAGACGAGGAAGCACAAAACGAGATGGACGAGCTGATTCGATCTTTGGAGGAGCGTCAGCGTGGTGAGGCGTATGGTAAGGTGCGACAGTTGACCGAGCGCATGGGTCTGATGAGCGAGTTCGGACGGAATGTGATGACTCGCAATCCCGAACCGATGGAGCGTGGTAAAATTTACGAGTACGATCAGGAGCCGGGTGATCTGGTGATCGCCATGCAGGAGGTCATGGACCGCCGAGGCAAGGTGGAAACGCCGCCGTTGAAGGCCTTTGACGAGATTGTGAAGCGTGAGCCGTATCCGGTGGAAAATAAGGCGCGGGAAATCGTGGAGCGGCTGAAATCAGGCGGCATTACACGCTTTTTGCTGCTGTTTCGCGGCAGCCGCAGCCGCAGCGAGCTGGTGGCAACCTTTATGGCCGTGCTGGAGCTGTGCCGCAACCGCGTCATTAAGCTGATGGGCGGTACGGAGGATTGTACGGTCAGTTGTGAGGGCGATATGCCGCAAGCCATGAATTGACGAGGAACATAAATGGATACTACATTGGAAATGAAAGAAATTGAGGCTGCCATCGAGGGAATATTATTTGCCTCCGGTGAGCCGGTGGCGGTGGATCGCATCTGTCTGGCAATGGATATGGACAAGCCCACCGTGGAGCTGGTGCTGCAAAAATTAGCGGATTATTACAGCTATGAGCGGCGCGGTATGCGTTTGGTGCGGATGGAGGACAGCTATCAGCTTTGCTCTGCCCCGGAGTATGCCGACTATATTCGCAAGGCGTTCGAGATTCGCAAGCCGGCCAAGCTGAGTCAGCCGGCGTTAGAGGTGCTGACGATCATTGCCTACTACCAGCCCACTACCCGTGCCTATGTGGATCAGATCCGCGGTGTGGACAGCTCTTACACGGTGGGGCTGCTGCTCGACCGACATTTGATTGAGGAATGTGGGCGCTTACAGGTGCCCGGTCGGCCACGCCTGTATCGGACAACGCAGACTTTCCTGCGTGCATTTCATCTGAATTCGCTGGACGACCTGCCGGAGATGCCCGGCATCGAAACGGACGGACAGATGCGCTTGGGCGAGGATGGTACAGTTCTGGATGATATAAGCGCGGAATAAGCGAGAGGGGGAACGCTTTTGATTGCACTGTGGATATTGGGCATACTGCTTGCGCTGATATTACTGCTCCTGTTTTTGCGAGTGGGTGTGCATATTGCGTTTGGCGATGTACTGAAGATGGATGCCTTTGCGGGGCCTTTCAAAATCGCCATCTTGCCGAAAAAAACGAAACCCAAAAAGAAAGAGAAGCCAAAGAAGGAAAAGAAGAAAGAGCCGGCTGAGGAAGATAAACCGAAGGAAAAGAAAAAACCGGGCTTGACATTTACCGATGTCCGCTCGGCGATTCCGGCGTTCTTTGAGGCGATCAAAAATACGCTGCACCGGACACGGATGCGGATGCGAATCGATCCCATGCGCCTGGCTATCACATTTGGCAGCGACGATCCGGCGAAAACCGCAGAAATGTACGGCTGGGCCGGTACCGCTATGTGGACGCTGATGCCCCGGCTGGAGGAACTGATTCGGATTCCCAACCCTTCGATCCATCTGGATGTAGACTTTCAGGCGTCGTCTACTAAGGTTGAGGGCGAAATGGGAATCAGTTTCCAGATCCGTGATTTCTTTGCCATTGGCTTTGCAGGAGCAAAACCGGCGTTAAAGTGGTTCGTGGCCTTCAAAAAAGCCAAGAAGCTGCGTGAGGCGGAAGAAAATACACAAACCAATCAAGAAGCAACCGAAGTTTAAATAAAGAAAGGACAAACATCATGGAAATGAACGAAAAGAAGAGCAACTCCCTGACCTCTCTGATGGAAACCTCGATGAGCAAGATTCGTGAAATGGTCGATTCCAACAGCATTATCGGCGAGCCCATCACCACGCCCGACGGTGTGACGCTAATTCCCGTGTCCCGCTTGAGCTTCGGTTTTGGCTGCGGCGGCGGTGACTATGGTAAGCAAGGCCCTAAATTCGGCGGTGCCAGCACGGCCGGTGTGAAGGTTGATCCGGTGGCGTTTCTGGTGGTAAAAGAAGGCGTTACCCGTGTGCTGCCTGTGGCGCTCCCTGCTGTGTCGACGGTGGATCGCGTGATCGAGATGGTACCGGAGGTCATGGATCGCGTGGAGAATTTCATAGATAAGAGAAAAGCGGAAAAGAGCAGCTTCTAAGTGAATATAATGAAACCACCCTATGAGAAAAAGGTGATTTCATGAAAAAAAGATGGCTGATCGGACTTCTTTGTGCTTCTGTACTGGCATCGCTGATACCAAGCCGTGTGTATGCACTGGGCGTGTCCGCTACGGCGGCGGTTCTGATGGATGCTGACAGCGGCGAGCTCCTGTATGAAAAGAATGCGGAGCGACAAATGCTCATTGCCAGCACCACCAAGATCATGACGGCTTTGGTGGTGCTGGATCATGGAGGTCTTCAGCATACTGTCACGGTGAAGCAAAGCCACATGGCAGAAGGTTCGTCCATGTATCTCAAGCCCGGTGAACAGGTAACGGTGGAGGAATTGCTTTACGGATTATTGCTTTGTTCGGGTAACGATGCGGCACTGGCTTTGGCGGACTATTGCGGCGGTATGACGCAATTCGTGACGAAGATGAATGAAAAAGCACGGCAGTTGGGCATGGTGAACAGTTCCTTTGCCAATCCCAACGGACTGGATGATGAGGCGCACTATTCTACGGCACATGACATGGCGCTTCTGGCGATGTATGCGGCAGATAATGCTGCCTTTGTGCGTCTTTGCTCCACCAAAAGTGTAACCGTGAACGGACGGACCATGAGCAACCACAATCGCTTGCTGCGTGAGGTGGAGGGGTGTATCGGCATGAAAACCGGCTTCACCAAGGCGGCAGGCAGGACGCTGGTCTCCTGCACCGAACGAAACGGACACCGTTTGGTCGCAGTCACGCTGCAGGACGGCAACGATTGGGCAGACCATGCCGCCTTATTTGACTATGGATTTACACAATTTGCGGATTTACCAAGCGAGACAGCATGGCTCGTCTTGCCCGGTGGGGTACGGAAAGAGTAGGAGAGAATGACAGAGCGTCTGCAAAAATTGATGGCACGGTCGGGACTGTGTTCCCGACGCACAGCGGAGGACTGGCTGCGCGAAGGCCGTGTCTGCGTCAACGGTGCGGTGGCATCGTTGGGCGATAAAGCTGACCCCGAACGGGATCGCATTGAGGTGGACGGCAAACCGCTGGAATCGGAACAGAAGCATGTGTATTTGATGCTCCACAAACCTCGCGGTTATGTCACCACCCTGTCTGACGAGTTCGGACGCCCAACGGCGGCGGAATTGGTCGCAGAGTGCGGCAGACGCGTGTTTCCTGTAGGCAGACTGGATATGGATTCAGAAGGTTTGCTGCTTTTTACCAGTGACGGTGATTGGATGCAGGCGCTGCTCCACCCGAAAAACGAAATCAACAAAATATATCTTGTGACTGTCAGCGGCATGACCGATCATGCCTGCGAAAAGCTGATGGCCATTTGTGATCTGGACGGGGAAAGGATCCGCCCTGCACAGGCGGAGGAGATTTCCCGGGAAAAGGGAAAACTGATCCTGCAGATCACCATTCATGAAGGAAAAAACCGGCAGATTCGTCGTATGTGCGCGCAGGTAGGATTGCGCGTGGAACGGCTTTTGCGTGTGCAGGAGCATACGCTGCAATTAGGCAGCTTGCCATGCGGAAAGTGGCGATACTTAACCGAAGATGAGCTGCGATCAGTAAAAGGAAGCGATGAAAAGTGAGTAAGAGCGTACTGCAAACCATTCAATCCCGTATGGACAGTCTTTCCAAAGGACAAAAGCGTATTGCGACCTATATTCTGGAAAACTACGATAAGGCGGCCTTTATGACAGCGAACAAGCTGGGCAAAACAGCGCAGGTCAGTGAATCCACTGTGGTACGCTTTGCCACCGAGCTGGGCTATGACGGTTATCCCACCATGCAAAAAGCATTGCAGGAAATCATCCGCGGCAAATTGACCTCTATCCAGCGTATTCAGGCCTCTGACGATCAGATGAATGACACGGATATTCTGGGTACGGTCATGCAGCGGGATATGAACAGTATTCACACTGCCATTGAGCAGGTGGACCGCTCGGAATTTAACCGAGTGGTGGACAAACTGGTGCAGGCAGAACATATTTATTTGCTGGGTGTGCGATCTTCCTCGTTTTTAGCAGGATACTTAAATTTCTATTTCCACTTGATTTTTCAGAATGTAACGCTGGTACAGAATTTTTCAGCCGGCGAGATATTTGAACAGTTGGTGCGCATTGGTCCGAAGGATGTTCTGGTGGGCATCAGCTTCCCACGATACTCTAAAATGACGCTGAACGCGGTGCATTTTGCCCGTGATCGCGGCGCAGAAGTAATTGCTATTACCGACAGCCGTATGTCGCCCTTGTACCAACTGGCAAGTGCGTCACTCTTGGTACGCAGCGACATGATCTCTATGGTGGACTCTATGGCGGCACCGCTGAGCTTACTTAATGCCCTGATCGTGGCCGTGGGTCGACAGAAGAAAGAGGACATATCCCACACCTATGCGGAATTGGAACAGGTGTGGTCCAGATATAATATTTTTGGCAAGACAGAAGATGAGTAAAAAAATTGTGGTGATCGGCGGCGGTGCTGCCGGCATGATGGCAGCAATCTCGGCGGCGGAACACGGCGCAGAGGTGACGCTGCTTGAACCCAACGAACGGTTGGGAAAAAAGCTGAATATTACGGGAAAGGGCCGCTGTAATGTGACTAACGACACGGATCTGGACGGCCTGATGGTAAACATTCCTCGCAACGGAAAATTCCTGTATAGCGCACTGTCCCGTTTCAGCGCAAGGGATACCATGTCCTTTTTTGAGGAACTTGGCGTGCCGCTGAAGGTGGAACGGGGGAACCGTGTTTTCCCTGTGTCGGACTGTGCGTTTGATATTTCGGGCGCCCTGAAGCATCGGCTGCAGAAGCTGCGCGTGAACATTGTGCGTGATCGGGCCGTGGCCATTCAATCGGCAGACGGGTGTGTGACGGCAGTTCAAGGCGAAAAGGGAAATTATGCAGCGGACGCCGCTATATTAGCCACCGGCGGTGTGTCCTATCCCGGTACCGGTTCCACAGGCGACGGGTATCGCATGGCAGCAGAATGCGGCCATACGATTATAGAACCACGGGGGTCGTTGGTGCCGCTTCAAAGTCCCGATGCGTGCTGTGTGCAAATGCAGGGTTTGGCTTTAAGAAATGTGGAATTGACCGTGTTCAATAAAAAGAACAAGGTTGTATTTCGCGAGTTTGGCGAAATGCTGTTTACCCACTTTGGCGTGTCGGGGCCTTTGGTGCTTTCCGCCAGTGCCCATTTACGCAACTGGGAAAAGGACAGCTACCGTCTGGTGATCGACTTGAAGCCAGCTTTGGACGAGCAGAAGCTGGAGGCGCGTATCTTGCGCGATGTTGCGGAAAATCCCAACAAGGGACTGGATAAGATCTTAGGCGGATTGGTACACCGCAGTATGGTGAATGTGGTGCTGAGCAAGCTCTCGCTTACTGCGGAGCAAAAGGCGAATGCGCTGACAAGGGAACAGCGCCGCGCATTGATCGACTTACTGAAGCATTTCCCGGTGGCGGTGTCCGGTACGCGGCCTGTTGCAGAGGCGATCGTGACCACAGGCGGCGTAAAAGTGGGAGAAGTGCAGCCGTCGACGATGGAATCAAAGCTGGTTCACGGTTTATACTTGGCCGGTGAGGTACTGGATGTGGATGCCTATACCGGCGGATTTAATTTGCAGATTGCCTGGGCTACAGGCCATCAGGCCGGTTTATCTGCAGCAGAAAATTGAGGTTACAAAAGATGATTGATAAGAAATATTCCATAGCCATTGACGGGCCTTCCGGCGCCGGTAAAAGTACGCTGGCAAAAGCTGTTGCGGCGGATTTGGGTATCGTATATGTAGATACAGGTGCCATCTACCGCACCATCGGCTACTATGTTTGGAAACACGGAATAGATCCCAAGGATGCCGAGGCGGTAACGGCGGTACTGCCGTACATCCAAGTTGATATGCGTTACAGCGATGACGGCTTACAGCATATGATGCTGTGCGGCGAAGATGTGACAACGCAGATCCGTTTGCCGCAGATCTCTATGTATGCTTCTGCTGTATCTGCTATTCCCACTGTGCGTGCGTTTTTGCTGGATATGCAGCGGGATATGGCGAGGCGTCACAGCGTTATTATGGACGGACGCGATATTGGTACGGTGGTGCTGCCCCATGCGGACGTAAAAATTTTTCTTACTGCGTCTGCGGAGATCCGCGCTGCGCGTCGTATGAAAGAACTGGAGCAGCGTGGTACGCCTTGCCCCTTTGAAGAAGTACTGCGCGACATCCAGCAGCGCGACTGGGCGGACAGCCACCGCGAAACCGCTCCGCTGCGCCAAGCGGACGATGCTGTGCTGGTGGACAATGGCACTACGAATTTTGACGAGAGTAAACAACTGCTTTTGCGAGTCATCAAGGAGGCGCTGGCTGTTGAGAAATAAGTTCTACGAAATCATGTGGACGATTTTTCGCCCTATCGTTTTGCTGTTTCACCCTATTGATGTAAAGGGACTGGAAAATATACCGGATGAGCCCATACTGCTTTGTGCCAATCACAGCAGTAACTGGGACCCTGTTCTCATGGTGGCGGCTCTCTCCAAATGCACGAAACTGCGGATCATGGCGAAGGAGCAATTATTCCGTATCCCTGTGGTAAAGTCCTTTGTCAGCAAGATGGGGGCTTTCCCTGTGAATCGGGGACACTCGGATATTGCCGCTGTCAAAACATCCATTCAGTGCTTGAGAAGTGGCTTTCATCTGCTCGTTTTCCCTGAGGGAACTCGTGTGAAGAATCCGGGAAAGGCCCCGGTTAAGGGCGGCGTGGCGATGATCGCTATTCGTTCAGGAGTGAAAATGCTGCCTGTATTTATCGGTACGACGAAGAAGCTGTTTCAGCATGTGCCGGTAATTTTCGGAAAGCCCTATACGCCGGTTTACACCGGGCGGAAGGGAACGGCAGAGGAGTATCAGTCCAATGCCGATGAGATCATGCGGCAGGCCTATGAGCTGGGAGGCATTTCATGAAGGTCATACAGGCAAAATCGGCTGGGTTTTGCTATGGCGTGGAACGGGCGGTGACGCTGGCAGAGCAGACGGCGCGGGAAAAAGGAAACTGTGTGATGCTGGGCAGTATTATCCACAATGCCAATGTGGTGGCACAGCTGGAAGAGCTTGGCGCACGGCAGGTCAGCGGTGTGAAGGACATTCGCCCGGAGGATACGGTACTGATTCGTGCTCACGGTGAGAGAAAGGATGTGTTTTCTTATCTGCATCAGATCGGTGCTGAGTGTGTGGATGCCACCTGCCCCAATGTGCTGCGGCTGCAGCAACTGGTTGCCCGTGCCGATGAGGAGGGAAGCACGCCGATCATTATCGGTGAGCCGCATCACCCTGAAGTGATGGGCGTGGCAAGCTGGTCGGTGCGTTCTCTGGTGTTTGATGGACCTGAAGTGTTGCAGAAATGGCTGCAGGAGGATCCGAAACGCCGTGATTTGCCTATCGTTGCGGTGGCTCAGACTACCTGTATTCGAGCAAATTGGGAAACATCTGCAGAAATTTTAAAAAAAGAGTGTACAAATGTAAAATTATTTGATACAATATGTAATGCTACGCATAAGCGTCAATCTGAGGCGGCTGAATTGGCCCGTCAGGTGGATGTTATGGTCGTGGTGGGAGACCGGAAAAGTGCCAACACAAAGCATCTGACGGAGATTTGCCGCAAAAGCTGCTCTGCCGTGTACCAGATCGAGAGCGCGGCGGAACTTAAGCCGGAATTCTTTGAAGGATGTGCTGTGGCCGGACTGACTGCCGGTGCCTCCACACCTGCGGGCATCATTAAGGAGGTATATACAACGATGAGCGAAGAAATCAAGAACATGGAAGCTATGGAAGAGAGCTTCGAAGAAATGCTGGAAAAATCTTTTAAGACTTTAAATACAGGAGAGAAGGTAACCGGTATTGTAACGGCAATCGGCCCCACCGAGGTGCAGGTTGATCTGGGCTGCAAGCAGGCAGGCTACATCGCTATCGATGAGCTGTCCGCTGATCCCAACGCTAAGCCCGAAGATATTGTGAAGGTCGGCGACGAGATCGAGACCTACATCATCCGAGTCAATGACGTGGAAGGATATGCAATGCTGTCCAAGAAGCGTCTGGACGCTGTGAAGGTTTGGGAAGACATCGAGAATGCCCGTGAGAACAAGGTTACTCTGGAAGGTAAGGTTACCGAGGAGAACAAGGGCGGTATCGTCGTCAATGTGAAGGGCGTGCGTGTGTTCGTTCCTGCTTCCCAGAGCGGTCAGCCCCGCGGTGCTGAGCTGAGCGAGATGATCGGCAAGACCGTGTCCCTGCGTGTGACCGAAGTGAATCGTGCTCGCCGTCGCGTGGTGGGTTCCATTCGTGCCGTGTCCTATGAGGCCCGTGCAGCAGCTCAGGCAGAAATCTGGAACAACATCGAAGAAGGCAAGCGTTACACCGGTACCGTGAAGTCCATGACTTCTTACGGCGTGTTCGTTGACATTGGCGGCGTGGACGGTATGGTACATATCTCCGAGCTGTCTTGGAGCCGTATCAAGAATCCCGCTGAGGTCGTTTCTGTTGGCGATACGCTGGATGTGTATGTCATTTCCTTCGACGCTGAGAAGCGCAAGATCTCTCTGGGTGTGAAGGATCGTTCCTGCAATCCTTGGGACAAGTTCATGGAAACCTATCAGGTGGGCGATGTCGCCAACGTGCGTATCGTGAAGTTGATGACCTTCGGCGCTTTCGCTGAGGTCGTTCCCGGTGTGGACGGCTTGATCCACATCTCCCAGATTGCTGATCGCCGCATCGAGAAGCCCGGTGATGTTCTGTCCGAGGGTCAGATGGTGGATGCTAAGATCACTGCGATCGACGAAGAGAAGCAGAAGATCTCCCTGTCCATCCGCGCTCTGCTGGCTCCTGCTGCCGCTGAGGAAGTGGAGGAAGTCGCTGAGGACGCTGAGTAATTACAGTCACATCTATACCAATAAAGAGCCGACACTGTTGTGCCGGCTCTTTTGTTATATCGACCAAAATGACCATGACGAATTGTGCAAAGCAACAATTTCATATTTTACGATTAAAAGTACTGCCATTTGCAAATTGATTGTGGTAAAATTAACAATAGATTTGAGCATGGAACCTATCTGATCAAAGGAGGAATCATTCATGGCGTTTGCAGATTTTCAGAAGATGTATCAGGAGAAGTTGGTCACTGCTGACAAGGCGGTGAAGGTCATCAAGTCCGGCGATTGGGTGGACTATGGCTTCTGTGCCATTCACCCCCGTGTGCTGGATGAAGCGTTGGCTCGCCGCGCTCCGGAGCTGGAGGATGTGAAGGTTCGCGGCGGTATCAGTCTGTGGAAGCCCGCCATTTTTGATATTGAAGACCCTGTCCATCACATTATTTTCAACTCTCACCACATGAGCGGCGTGGAGCGCAAGCACATTGCTACCGGTGCCGGCTTCCATGAGCCCATGCGCTACAGCGAACTGCCTCGCTACTACACCGATCATATCACACCGCCCGATGTGGCTATGTTCCAGGTGGCTCCCATGGATAGTCACGGCTACTTTAACTTCGGGCTGTCTGCTTCCCACATCCGTGCGGTCTGCGATAAGGCCAAGGTCATCATTGTGGAAGTCAATCAGAATATGCCACGCTGTCTGGGTGGATTTGATGAGTGCATCCACATCAGCGAGGTAGACATGATCGTGGAAGGCCGCAACGATCCCATGGGCATTCAGCCGTCCAATCCCGCTACCGATGTGGATAAACAGGTGGCTAAGCTGATCGTCGAACAGATCCCCAACGGTGCCTGCTTGCAGTTGGGTATCGGCGGTATGCCCAATACCGTGGGTGCCATGCTGTGTGAGTCCGATCTGAAGGATCTGGGCGTACATACCGAAATGTATGTGGATGCGTATGTGGATCTGGCCATGGCCGGTAAGGTGACCTGCCAGAAGAAAACCATTGATAAGGGTCGTCAGGTTTTTGCCTTTGCCGCAGGTACCCAGAAGTTATACGATTATCTGAATGACAACCCTGCCTGTATGGCAGCACCTATCAGCTATACCAACGACATCCGCACCATTGCAGCTATTGATAACTTTGTTTCCATCAACAACGCCGTGGATGTCGACCTTTACGGTCAGGTGAACGGCGAAACCGCAGGTACCAAGCAAATCTCCGGTGCCGGCGGTCAGCAGGACTTTGTGCTGGGCGCATACCTCTCCAAGGGCGGCAAGAGCTTCATTTGCCTCAGCTCCACCCATAAGAACAAGGACGGCACGCTGGCATCCCGCATTCGTCCCACCCTGCAGCCCGGCAGCGTGGTGACCGATACCCGTGTGAATACCATGTATGTAGTCACCGAGTACGGCTGCGTTTGCCTGAAGGGCTTGAGTGTTTGGGAACGCGCTGAGAAGCTGATCTCCATTGCCCATCCCGATTTCCGCGATGAGCTTATCCGTGAAGCTGAAAAGCAGAAGATCTGGTATCCCCACAACAGAAGATGATTTTCCGAAAGGGCGGCTTGTGCCGCCCTTTTTCCTTGCGGTTTTTACAAAATTTTCTTGAAAGAGATGAAAAATACAGGTATAATATAAATGGGTTAGTTTATGCATTTTATCAATAAGGGAGGTGGGTAAATGTATCTGATTGGCGATAAAGTCGTGCATCCCATGCACGGTGCAGGGATTATCGAGGAAATTACGGAAGAACGACTGGGTGGAAAAACAAACCGCTATTATGTGTTCCGTATGCCGGTATGCGGACTTACGCTGAAGCTGCCCGTGGAAAATTGCGCTGCCATCGGTATCAGAACGCTATATACCATCTCTCAAATTGAGGAGGTTCTGGGGCATATTCCTCTGCTGGAGGTGGAGATGACCGCAAATTGGAACCGCCGCTACCGTGAGAATATGGAACGGATCAAGAGCGGTGAACTAATCAAGGTGGCACAGGTGATCAAGGGCTTGATGTGGCGCGATAAGCAGAGGGGACTTTCCAATGGCGAACGGAAAATGCTGCACAGCGCCAAACAGATTTTGCTTTCCGAAATCGTACTGGTCTGTGACACTCCCTATGCAGATGCGGAGAAACATCTGAATCAAACCATGATGATAGGAGTGAACAACGCATGAAATTATGGGGAAAGGTGCGAAAACTGCAGGATAAATACCGTCCGTTTTGCACGGCAATCGTTCCGGCTGCCGGTACTTCGCAGCGTATGGGCGGCGAAAATAAACTGTTGATGGACTTGCGGGGTATCCCTGTTCTGATGCGAACACTCTGCGCCATAGATCAGGCGGAGCTGGTGGATGAGATCATCATTGCCACCCGAGAGGATCAGCTACTGGAGGTGGCAGATCTTTGCAATCGCTGCGGGCTGCATAAACCTGTGCGCGTGATTTGCGGCGGCAGTACGCGGACGGAATCTGTGTTGGCAGCCGCCTTGGAAGCTGATCCTCAGGCGGAATTGCTGGCGGTGCATGATGGTGCTCGACCTTTGGTGCGCCCGGAGGATTTTGATGAGATGATCCGTATGGGCTGCAAAACTTACGCAGTAGCACCTGCGCTGCCTGTGTCCGATACAATTAAAGTGGCAGACATGAGCGGTTTGGTGCAGTCCACCCCTGAGCGCAAGTCCCTCTATGCGGTGCAGACACCGCAGGTATTTCAGGCAAATCTCCTGCGTGCTGCGCTGCAGTCGGCTTTGGCCTGCGGCGCGGAATTGACAGACGATTGCGGCGCAGTGGAGCGCCTTGGCAAGGAAGTGTATTTGGCGCCCGGCAACCCGGAGAATATCAAAATTACCACGCCTTTGGATCTGACCGTTGCGGAGGGAATTTTAAGGCATCGGGAGGCGCAGGAATGACAAATTTACGAATCGGCCATGGCTACGATGTCCACCGTCTGACGAAGGGCAGACCGTTGATCTTAGGCGGTGTAACCGTGCCCTATGAAAAGGGACTGGACGGTCACTCGGACGCTGATGTACTGACCCATGCGGTGATGGATGCCTTATTAGGCGCGGCAGCATTGGACGATATTGGACAGTTGTTTCCGGATAGCGATGATGCGTTCTTGAACATCTCCAGTTTGCTTTTATTGCGGTGTGTGGCAGAAAAATTGGCAGAAAATGGCTATCGGGTGGTGAATGTGGATGCCACGCTGATTGCACAAAGACCGAAGATTGGCCCATACCGCATGGAGATGCGAGAAAATCTGGCGCGTGAGCTGGGTGTGTCGGTGGAGCAGGTCAATGTGAAGGCCACCACGGAGGAGCATTTGGGCTTCACCGGCGAGGGGTTGGGTATGTCCGCTCACGCGGTGGCGCTGCTGGAAAAAAACAAATAAATTAACGAAAAAAGCGACGGTGCAAACCGTCGCTTTTTGCTTCATAAGAAGGTAAAGTCGATTGGAGCAATTAAGAGAGAATGCGAGCAGAAATGTCGACGAGCTGCGCCAAAAGACCGATAATATTGCCGGCTAAAACGGCACTTTTCAACAGAAACAGGGCTTTAGCGTGCTGCAGGTGGTGATGATAATCCTCTTGTGACACATCACGCGGGCGGACATCGTCCTTTTGCTTGCCCAGTACATGAGGCAGATATAGAAGACCGCCCGCAAATGCCAGTGCCATAAGCCCCATAAACACCAACCACAGAATATGGGGGTAGGTGTCGTGATTCATCCATAGATTGCCCATCAGCAGGAGCAGCGTGAAGGTGACACCGAGGGTCTTGCTGCGGCTCTGCTTTCTCTGCTTGGTCAACTCGTCCGGAATAGGCGGCGGCGGCACAGCATCAAAACGCGAGCGCTGCATGACGAACAAATCCTGCCACTCGGTCACACAGGACCAGCCGTCGGCTTCGTATTCAACTTGCAACATTTGCTTGCGAAGATAAGGCCCCATTTTTTTAAGTTGAGCCATATCTTCTTTGGTGTTAGATGCAAAGCTGAATAATCCGTAGACCAGATTGATATGCGTGGTTGGTTTGAAAGTTGCCACATTTCCACTGATGTTCTCTAATTCCCAGCCCTCGCGGCTTTGCTCGTGTAGCCAGCGCAGTAGCCATTCACTTTGCCAGATCTCAAATGGAATGATTTTACGAATAGTCTCCATTTTTGCGCCCACCCTTCCTGTTGTCAGCATAGCATAGATCAGTTTTTATGTCCAGCAACTTTAAGTTGCGACATCACATTTCTCTGCGCAACCTAAGCATGGCACAACAAACGATACAATCACATAAAATGCCTTGTGAGGAGGTGCATTATGGACTACTATCTGTTTATTGCCCGATCTGTCACGCAGGCGCAGCATATGGCGCAAATATTGTCCGCTTGCGGTATTCGTGCTTCGGTACTGCGTACGCCGGCCAGCCTTTCAGAGCGAGGATGCAGTCATGCAGTAAAAATTCGCGCAGAAAAATGGAGCGCGGCTCTGTCATGCCTTAATCGGGCGCAATTACAGCCGCTTCACATATATCATCAAGACGCTAACGGCTATAATGAGGTGAGTGTATGATCTATTTTGATGCCGGCGCAACGACGCTGGAAAAACCGGAAGCCGTACGCCACGCCATGGCGCGTGCGGTGGCAACCATGAGTTCACCGGGACGCGGCAATTATCCGGCTTCGCGTCAGGCGGAGGAAACGGCCTACCGGTGCCGCAGTGAAGCGGCAGAGTTGTTCGGTATGAACTCGCCTGAAAATGTCATTTTTACGGGAAATGCTACCCATGGATTGAATATTGCCATCAAAACGCTGGTCAAACCGGGCAGCCGTGTGGTGATTTCCGGCTATGAACACAATGCGGTAACAAGACCGCTGCATACGATTCCCAATGTGCGTTTGACCGTGGTGGATACGCTGCCGTTTCAGCCGGGACAGATGGCGGCAGAATTTGCCGAGGCGCTGAAACAGGGTGCGGATGCCGTCATTTGCAACCATGTTTCCAATGTGTTTGGCTGTATTCAGCCGGTGGATGAGATTGCTGAATTGTGCCGCCGCTATCGTGTGCCGCTGATCGTAGATGCATCGCAGTCGGCCGGCGTCCTGCCGGTAAGAATGGACGAATGGCAGGCGGCCTTTATTGCGATGCCCGGTCATAAGGGGCTGTACGGCCCGCAGGGAACGGGACTTCTTCTGTGCAATCACGACACGCGCACATTGATGGAGGGCGGTACGGGCAGTCTGTCCCGTCAGCAGCAGATGCCCGAGGATCTGCCGGATCGTCTGGAGGCAGGCACACACAATATGCCCGGCATTGCAGGCCTGCTGGAAGGAATCCGCTTTGTACGCCGACGGGGAGTGGATAAAATTTGCCGTCAGGAGCAGAATCTGACCGCCTATGCAGCGCGGCGACTGGAGCAGATAGACGGCGTGAAGTTGTTTACGGACGGAGAATTTGTGAATCAGACAGGTGTGCTGTCGTTTCTGGTGGCTAACCGTGACTGCGAGGAAGTCGGTGAACAACTGGCACAGCGCGGTATCGCCGTACGAGCCGGATTGCAGTGCGCGCCGCTGGCTCATCGCACGGTGGGTACGCTTAAAAGCGGTACAATCCGCTTCAGTGCATCGGTTTTTAACACCATGTCGCAGATAGATCGCTTTGCGGGCGAATTGCAAAGTGTTGTTCACGGAAATATAAAGATATAAGCATAGTTTTTGTTGCATTTTCCCAATATTTTTTATATAATGAATAGTATCTATTGGTATGCGTATTTGACTGTGTAAATGGAAGGAATATGCTATGGAATCGATACTGTCTGTATTAGAAAATATTGGGAGATACTTAATCCTTATCCGCCCGGCAGATCTGATCGATATGGCTCTGATCGCCTTTTTCGTGTATAAGATTCTGTCGCTGGTGAAAAGTACAAGAGCGGAGAATATCCTGAAGGGTGTTGCGATTTTCCTCTTGGCACTCCTGCTCTCGTCTGAGGCAATGCTGAATCTGCGAAGCGTCAACTACATTCTCAGCCACATGGTGGAATGGGGCGTTCTGGCGCTGATCATTCTGTTCCAGCCGGAGATCCGGCAACTGCTGGAGAAGCTGGGCGGTCGTAATATTAAGCTGCTGCGGGCTTTTGCGCCGGAACAAAAGGTGTCAGAACTGGAGCGCGCCATCGACCAGACGGTGATTGCCTGTACAGAAATGTCAAAAAGCCGCACCGGTGTACTGATCGTATTTGAACGCAAAATTGAGCTGAACGATATGGTGCGAAGCGGTACCACGCTGGAGGCATCGGTTTCCAGCGAGCTGCTGAAAAACATCTTCTTTGTCAAGGCCCCGATGCACGATGGCGCAGTGATCATTCGCCAGGGACGTATTTTAGGTGCCGGCTGTATGCTGCCGCTTTCAAAAAATGTGAACCTGAGCCGTGATCTGGGTATGCGACACCGTGCCGGCATCGGCATGAGTGAAAATTCCGATGCGGTCGTGGTCATTGTGTCAGAGGAAACCGGCGATATTTCCGTTGCGCTGGGTGGTATGCTCAAACGCCATCTGATGCCGGAGACATTATCCAAGCTGCTGCGAAACGAGCTGATACCTCAAGTTGAAGAAGAGGTGGAAGCAGCAGGTGTCAACCTGTTGTCGACGTTGCGTGGACGCAAGAAAGGAGAGCAGGATGGAGAAGAAGAGTAAAAGCGGAAAAATTCTGCGTATTGCCATTTCCATTCTGGTCGCCGTTGCGGTATGGCTTTATGTGGACAGTGTGAAAGCACCGGATGTGCGTGTAAAAGTGAACCATATTCCGGTGGAATTTGCCGGTGAAAACGACACACTGGCGGATAAAGGACTGATGCTGCTCTCCGGCTACGATACTACCATCGATCTGTCGCTGAAAGGACCACGGAAGATTTTGTGGAAGCTGGACAAGGACGAAATACGTATTGTGGTGGATACTGCGGGGATCAACGATACGGGCGTGAAAACGCTGCGCTACACGGTGGTATATCCGGATGCGGTGTCCGGAAGTGAAATCAAGGTGGAGAACGCCAGCGCATTTACCGTAACGGTCACAGTGGGTGAACTGTCCACCAAGGAAGTGCCGATCGAATGTGAGGTGACCGGCCAGATAGCATCCGGCTTTATTGCCGGTAAACTGACGCTTGATCCGGCAACGCTGATGCTGCGTGCTTCCCGAGACGAATTGGTCAATGTCAGTTATGCAAAGATCGAACTCAATATCAGCGGTGCCAATAAGAAAGTGGTGCAAGCGGTTGGATTTACGCTGTACGATTATAACGACATTGTCATAGAAAACACCAATATTCGTGCCAACGTGAAATTGGTGCAGGCCACCATGCCGGTTCTGATGCAGAAGACGGTGCCGCTGAAGCTGGACTTTGTGGAGGCACCCGGATCTACCATGGCACAGGTGAAGTACCAAATTCAGCCGGAGAAGGTACTGCTGACAGGCGAGCAGGAGCTGCTGGACAGTATGGAAGAAATCGTACTCGATACTGTCTACCTGCAGGATCTGGAAGCCACACAAAACAAGACCTATGAGATTGTTTTACCGGAAGGTGTCGTAATGAGTGATCAGGTAGATACCGCCGAGGTGACAATTTCTGTGAGCGGTGTTTCAGAACGAACCATCACCACATCGAATATTATAAGCCGTAATTTGAAGGAAGGTTTCTCTGCGGTGCTGTCTACGACTGAGTTGGAAGTGACAGTGCGCGGCCTGACTGCCAATGTGGATCAATTAAAGCCAAGCGATGTGCGGGTTGTGGCTGATTTAAGCGGTGTGAAAGACACGGGGACACATACGGTACCGGCTACGGTTGAGATCATCGGTGAGAATCATGTGGGCGCAAAGGGAAACTATCAGGTAGTCGTTACAGTGAATGAAGTACCGGGGGAGTAAGTGATGACACAAATCGCAACAGTGGAAAAAATATGGAGCGACGGTTATGCGGAAATATCCGTGCCTCGTAAGTCTGCCTGCGGTCATGACTGTGAGGAGTGTGCCGGTTGCGGCATGACCGGCGCAGCCATTCATGCGCGGGCAAAAAACCTGCCTAACGCTCAGCCCGGACAAAAAGTGGTGGTGGAAAGCAGTACCAAGAAGCTGCTGGGTGTCGTGGTGCTGGTATATGTGCTGCCGATCTTATTTTTCCTTTTGGGTTATTTCCTGTCAGAGGGTTTTGCGGAAAGCGTACGCTATGTTATCGCCATTGCGGCGGCATTGCTGGCATTGATCCCTATTGTACTGTATGACCGCTATGCCAAACGGCACGAAATTCTGACCTACACCATTCTGCGCCTGATTTAACGGATGTTTGGTTATGTGCGTCCGGTTTTGGACAGGCTATCGCCGGAAGAAAAGACGCGTTTTCAAGGTGTGTATTGCGGCCTGTGCCATACCCTTGGAAAACGCTTCGGTTGGTCGGCAAGACTATTCCTGAATTATGATTTGGCGTTTCTCGCTATGCTGCTGGAGAAGGAGCCGTGTAGCTGCTGCCGCAAATCCTGTATGGTTCATCCTATTTGCAAGCGTCCCTGTGCCAACGAAACTTCGGCATTGGAGGCGGCAGCGGATTTGAGTGTGATCCTGACATGGTGGCAGGTGCAGGACGGCATAGCCGACCACGGATTTTTCGGCGGTTTGAAATATCGCGCGGCATTGCTGCTTTTGCGCCGTGCTTATCAGAAGGCCCGCGACAACCGACCGGATTTTGACGGGCATACGCAAAAATGCCTGCAAGAGCTGGCAACACTTGAAAAGGAACATTGCGCCTCGGTAGATGCAGTTGCTGACACATTTGCCCGACTTCTGGCAGGTGCGGCAAACGGCGAGGATGATGGAACGCGCCGACGGGTGTTGGAGCAGATGCTCTATCATTTGGGCCGCTGGATTTATTTGGCAGATGCGGCGGATGATCTGAAACAGGACTTGAAAAGCGGCAGCTACAATCCTTTGCCGCTGCGATATGCGCTTGTGGGTGATACGCTGTCGCAAGAGAGTCGACAGGAGTTGGCAAGCACCATGGATCAGTCCATTCGTGTCATGGCAGCCGCTTTTGAACTGATGGATTACGGTGATTATTCCGCTATTATTGAAAGCGTGGTATATGAAGGTCTGTATGTGGTAGGCAGCGCCGTGTTAGACGGTACTTTCCGCAAACGAAAAAAGAAAGAGAAAAAACCCAACGAAAGGCGGTACGCAAATGCGTGATCCCTATCAAGTGCTGGGCGTACCCAGTACAGCAACAGATGAAGAAGTGAAAAAGGCCTATCGCAATTTGGCGAGGAAATATCATCCTGATAATTACCATGACAATCCTTTAGCCGACCTTGCACAGGAGCGGATGAAGGAAATCAATGAAGCGTACGAAACGATCCAATCCCAGCGCAAGGGCAATAGCGGCACCGGCAGCGGTTACAGCCAGAGCTATACCTACGGCTATCAGCAGGGTTACAGCGGAAGTGCCGCGATGCAGCGTGTGCGTATGGCGATCCAGCGGGGTGAGCTGAATCTGGCGGACGAATTGCTGAATGCCCAGAGCGATCACGATGCGGAGTGGAACTTTCTCAAGGGCGTGATCTGTATGCGCCGGGGCTGGATGGATGAAGCCAAACGGTATTATCAGACGGCCGTGCAGATGGAGCCGGGTAACAGTGAGTATCAGCGTGCGCTGGATCTGGCAGAGGGCCGTCAGACGGGGTATCGACCGGAGCGATATGGTTCGGTGTCTACCGGAAACTGCGACAGCTCCATGTGTTTGCGTATTTGCAGTATTTGGGCCTGCTGCAGCCTGCTCAGCGGCGGCGGTGGCTATCTGTTTTGTTGTTAATTTTGATTTACCATATAAGGAGGACAAGCGTTTATGGTCAAGAGCATGACCGGCTACGGTCGAGCAAAGGAAACGCTGAATAAGCGCGATATTACGGTTGAGGTACGCAGTGTTAATAACCGTTATTTAGATTGCACAGTGAAAATGCCCCGTGCCTATATCTTCGCAGAGGATGCCATTAAGGCCCGTGTACAAAAGGCGATCTCCCGCGGCAAGGTGGATGTGTTTGTCACCATCGACACCAGTGCGGCGGATGTATCCGTGGTGGCAGTGAATGAACCGCTGGCCCGTGGCTACTATGACGCACTGATGCAGCTTAAGACCACATTTTCCTTGGAGGGAGAGGTGACACCGGTTTCTCTGGCAAAGTTCCCCGATGTGCTGTCGGTCACCAAGGCGGATGAGGATGTGGAAACCGTCAGCGCCGATATATGCGAGGTATTGGACAAGGCGTTGACTGCCTATAATGATATGCGCGCCATAGAGGGCAAGAAGCTGGCCGAAGATATCGGCGGCCGTGTCAGCACCATCGAAGCTGTGGTAGGCAAGGTGGAGGAGCGTTCGCCTCAGACTGTGTCCGCCTACCGTGAGCGCCTGGAGAATAAAATGCGCGAGGTATTGCAGACTACGACAATCGACGAGAGCCGTATCCTGACCGAAGCGGCGATCTTTGCCGATAAAATCGCCGTGGATGAGGAAACGGTGCGTCTGCGCAGCCATATCGCACAGCTTCGTGATATGCTTCGGAGTGATCAGCCCACCGGCCGTAAACTGGATTTCCTTATTCAGGAAGTGAACCGTGAGTGCAATACCATCGGATCCAAGTGCAACGATCTGACCATCACTCAGGATGTGGTGAACATGAAGGCAGAGGTCGAAAAGATCCGGGAGCAGGTGCAAAATATCGAGTAAGGAGCGGGAACCATGCAGCTGATCAATATTGGGTTTGGAAATTTGATTTCGGCGCAGCGTTTGCTGGCGGTGGTCAGTCCCGATTCCGCGCCCATCAAGCGTTTGATTCAGGAATCCCGAGATCGGGGTATGCTGATCGATGCGACATATGGCCGCAAAACCGCTGCTGTGCTGATTATGGACAGCGATCATGTGGTGCTGTCGGCCCTCTCTGCTGAGAAACTGGCTCCGCGTTTGGGGTTGACGGCAGAGGATTTTACACAGGAGGAATAAGCCCTTGAGAAGAGGAAAAACATTTATTATCTCCGGTCCGTCCGGCGTAGGAAAGAGCACGGTGCTTCACGCACTGTTTGCAGATTGGAATGATCTGTACTTTTCCGTGTCCGCTACCACTCGCGCACCGCGGGTAGGAGAAGTTGACGGCAAGGATTATCATTTTATCGCTGCGGAACAATTTCGCGCGATGATCGAGAAGGATGCCTTTTTGGAATATGCCGAGTATGTGGGCAATTTCTACGGTACGCCGAAAAAATATGTAGACGAGGCGATGGAAGCCGGACGAGATGTTATTTTAGACATCGAGATCCAGGGGGCCACTCAGGTTTGCGAAAAACGCCCTGAAACCGTGCGTATTTTTATAGCTCCGCCCTCTTGGGAAGAACTGGAGCGTCGTTTGACTGCTCGCGGAACAGATACGCCGGAAAAGGTGCAAAAGCGCCTGCTCCGTGCCAAGGTAGAGATGGAAACCGCCGGAAACTATGATTATTTCGTGATCAATGATACGGTGGAAAATGCGGTAAGTGAGCTGCGCGCTATTATGTGTGCCGAGCACTGCAAGCCGAATGAACGCATGAATCAAATTATGAATCAACAATAAATTTTAGATGGGAAGGTAAAGAATTATGATGCTGTATCCTGCAATGAACAAACTGACAGAGTATGTCCCCAATCGCTACATGATGGTCAATGTGGTGGCTCGCCGTGCGCGCCAAATCGCTGCCGAAGCCGAAGCTGCCGGTGAGCATCTGGCGGAAAAACCTGTTACACTGGCGATTCATGAGGTGGCTGAAGGCAAGTTTGATGCCAACACCATGAGCACCGTTATTGCAAGCGAGAACGACTGATAAAAAGGAGGGATTGTCAATGCCCCAGATCGCTAAAGTGGCAGTAGCTGCGGCAACCTATGCCATTGACAAGCCCTATGATTACCTGGCTCCCGAGGAACTGGATATTGCCGTTGGTTCCCGTGTGCTTGTCCCCTTCGGACGGGGCAACCGTACCAGTGAGGCGGTGGTGCTGTCACTCAATCGTGCTGTGCCGGATCAACCGCTGAAAGCGATCCGAGAATGTCTGGATGAGGATCCCATTCTCTCGCAGCGTGAGATAAAACTGGCGCTGTGGATGCGTCAGCGATATTTCTGCACCCTTTATGACGCCATTCATACCGTACTGCCGGCGGCGGTCTGGTATCGCTACCGGGAAATCTGGCAAGTAGCAGCCAACGCAGAGCAAGAGGGACTAAACGAAAAAGAAAAAAGCGTTTGTCAAGCGATTCTATCCGGCATACGGGAGACCGATACGCTGAAGGAAACCTTTGGCGAGGGCGTGGTGCCCTTGCTGCGAGGACTCAAAAAGCGCGAAATTCTTACGGTGGAAACCGTGAGCAACCGCAAAGTCGGGGACAAAATGGTGCGTTGGGTATCATTGGCTGTGGACACAGCGAGTGCTTTATCGTTTGCTGACAGTAAGCAGAAAAAAGCACCTCGTCAAGCGGATGCCATTCGCTTTTTGGCGCAGCATGGAGAAACAACATCCCGTGATCTGTGCTATTTTACCGGCGCCACCACTGTCTCGCTTAAAACGCTGGAAAAACAGGGCTTGATTTGCCTGCAGGAGCGAGAGGAATATCGCATCGGGGAGATCAGGCGCGGGCTGTCTGCAACACCTATTACGCTCAATGAGGAGCAGCAAGCGGTGTTTTCCGACATATTGGCCCGGTCTTTGTCAGGCAAGGCCGGTGTGACGCTGCTGCATGGCGTAACCGGCAGCGGTAAAACGCTGGTGTATATCCGCCTGGCACAGGAGCTTTTAAAGGCAGGAAAGTCTGTGATGATTCTGGTGCCGGAAATCGCGCTGACGCCCCAGATGATGGCGCGTTTCACCGCCTATTTCGGTGATGAGGTGGCGCTTCTGCACAGTGCTTTGCGCGATACAGAACGCTACGATCAGTGGAAACGGATTCGCCGCGGTCAGGCGCACATCGTACTGGGTACGAGAAGCGCCGTCTTTGCACCGCTGTGTAACATTGGACTGATTGTACTGGATGAGGAGCAGGAAGGTTCCTACGAATCGGAAAATGCGCCGTGCTATCATGCCCGTGACATTGCGAAATATCGCTGTGCACAGGAGGGAGCGCGATTGCTGCTTGGCTCGGCAACGCCCACTGTGGAAACCAACTATTATGCCAGGCGCGGCGACTATCAGCTTACCAACATGATACACCGCTACAATGAAAAAGAGCTGCCCCGCGTGATCGTGGCGGATATGCGCCGTGAGCTGCGAAACGGCAATACCAGTTCCATCAGTAAAGAGCTGTATGAGGAGCTGAAAGAAAATGTAAAGCGCGGTGAACAGAGTATTCTGTTCCTCAATCGCCGCGGAAACAGCCGCCAATTACTCTGCGGTGAGTGCGGCTATGTGCCCCAATGTCCCCGATGCAGCGTGTATCTGACCTTTCACTCAGCCAATGGGCGGCTGATGTGTCACTACTGCGGCTACAGCGAAAAGGCCGCAGAGGTTTGCCCCGATTGCGGAGGCGTTCTTAAGCGTGTGGGTATTGGCACACAAAAGGTGGAAGAGGAACTGCATGAGCTGTTTCCCGACACGCCGGTTCTGCGCATGGACGCGGATACGGTGGGGGAGGGACATGAGAAGCTGCTGCGGGAATTTGAAGTGAAAAAGATTCCGATTCTTCTTGGTACACAGATGGTGGCCAAGGGATTGGATTTTGAAAATGTGACGCTGGTAGGCGTTTTAGCGGCGGACCTATCGCTGTATGTAGATCATTACCGTGCCGGTGAACGGACATTCAGTCTGTTAACACAGGTGGTGGGTCGTGCCGGACGCGGCGCCAAAGAGGGACGTGCGGTGATCCAGACCTATACGCCCCAAAACGATGTGATTCAGGCGGCGGCCCGGCAAGATTATGAGCGGTTTTACGACGGTGAGATCCGCCTGCGGAAACTGCGGCGCGATCCGCCCTTTGCCGATCAGTTTATGATGACGGTAACGGGTCCGGAGGAAGAACGGGTGCGTCGTGCCTGTAGTGCGATTCGCAACAGTCTGATTCAGGTGGCGAATCAGTACGATATGGAGGTGCTTGGCCCGGCACCGGCGCCGGTGTTGAAGGTCAATAACTGCTACCGTTATCGACTGACGCTGATCGGACACAACGATAAAGCGACTCGTGAGCTGCTTTCGTCGTATATGAAGGAATTTGCCGGACGCGGTGAAAATCGCGGTATGCATATTTACACAGATTGCAATTTGATGGATTGAGGTAAGATACCATGGCTTTAAGAAAAATTGTTCTGCAAGGTGATGATTGCCTGAAAAAAGTCTGCCGCTCGGTGACAGACTTCAACGCTCGTCTGCATACACTGCTTGACGATATGACCGAAACGCTGATTGATTCCGGCGGTGTGGGTCTGGCGGCACCCCAGGTGGGTGTTTTGCGCCGACTGTGCGTGGTGATGAATGAGGATGACGAGATCATTGAACTGATCAACCCGGAAATCATTGCCACCGAAGGTGAGCAGACCGGATTGGAGGGCTGCCTGAGTGTGCCCGGTAAGTACGGCATGGTGACGCGCCCCTATGTGGTGCGTGTGCGCGCTCAGGATCGCAACGGCGATTTCTTCGAGGTGGAGGACGAGGGTCTGACCGCTCGCTGCTTCTGCCATGAGATCGAGCATCTGGACGGCCATCTGTTTGTGGAGCACACTGACCATCTGCTGACTGAGGAAGAATTGGAGGAGTATATCCGCCAGCAGGAAGAAGAGGACGAAGAATGAGAATTTTATTCATGGGTACGCCGGACTTTGCCGTAGCTTCCCTGAAGCGGCTGGTGGAGGACGGACACGAGATCTGCGGCGTTTTTACCCAGCCGGATAAACCGAAAAACCGTGGTCATAAGATGGCGTTTTCTCCGGTAAAGGAGTATGCGCTGTCCCGGGATCTGACTGTGTATCAGCCGCTGAAAATGCGTGACGGCGAGGCACTTGCTATTGTGCAGAAGCTGCAGCCGGAGCTGATCGTGGTGGCGGCCTATGGGAAAATTTTGCCGGAGGACATTCTCAATACGCCCCCTTACGGCTCTATCAATGTCCATTCCTCCCTGCTGCCAAAATATCGAGGTGCGGCGCCCATTAACTGGGCGATTTTGAACGGTGAGGATCGCACCGGCGTGACCATCATGTATATGGCAAAGGAGTTGGATGCAGGTGACATTATTCATTGCCTGGAAACCGACGTTGATTTTGACGAAGATGCACAGGCTTTGACGGCGCGTTTGGCAGAACTGGGCGCGCAGGCATTGGCAGAAGCGGTGGAAATGCTAAAAAACGGTACGGCTGTCCGTGCGCCTCAGGATCACAGCGCCCACACCTATGCCCCTATGCTGGATAAATCTCTGTCGCCCATTGATTGGAGCAAGAGTGCCCGTCAGATTCACGATCAGGTGCGCGGTTTGATTCCCTGGCCCTGTGCACAGACTGTATTAAACGATAAGACGGTGAAAGTGTTTGCCACGGAGATCGGTGAGGCAACCGAGGCCGGGGCCGGTAAGATCATTGCTGCCAATAAGAAGGGCATTACCTTTGCCTGCGGTGACGGTCTGTCCTTGCGTATCACGGAATTGCAGCCCGAGGGCGGCAAACGCATGGCAGCCAGTGCCTATCTGGCAGGCCATCCGATTCAGGTGGAAGTATGAGCGAGAAAAAACGAATCTCCGCCCGTGATACAGCGCTGGAGGTTTTACTGTCGGTCCAAAACGCCAATGCCTGGTCTGACGGCAGCTTGAAACGCACGATCGCCGAGCATCAACTGGATAGCCGTGATGCGGCACTGGCTACGCGTATAAGTTACGGCGTGATTCAGAATAAGGCGCTTTTGGACTACTATATCGGCTGCTGGTGCAGCCAGAAACCGGCACGGCTGGAGCCGGTGATCTTAAATATTCTGCGTATCGGTGCTTATCAGATCCTCTTTATGGATAAGATCCCCCACCGTGCCGCCGTCAACGAGGCGGTGGAGATGACCAAACGCTGTGGTCGCCCCAAAGCGGCAGGCATGGTCAATGCGGTGTTACGCAAATTTGTCGCCAACTGGATGGATATGCCTGCCTTGCCGCAGGGTACAACGCTGGACTATTTGTCTGTGCGATACAGCCACCCAAAGTGGCTGGTGCTGCGTCTTTTGGATATTCTCGGTCCGGAGGAGACGGAGGTCTATCTCAAGAGCAATAACGAGTCTGTGCCAACGACCATCCAGACGAATCTGCTGAAAACCACGGCGGAGGAACTGGAGAAGGAACTGCGCGCGAGCGGCATCACGGTGGAAAAACACCCGTGGCTGCCCAACTGCTTTGAAGTGTCCGGTACCGGCGATTTGGAGCATCTGCCTGCCTTTACAGAGGGACGATTCATGGTGCAGGATGTTGCGGCTCGCTTGGTGGCTTTGGTGGCACAACCGACACCAACAGACCGCGTGCTGGATGTATGCGCGGCACCCGGCGGCAAATCCTTTGCATTGGCCATTGATATGGGGGACAAGGGCGATATTCTTGCCTGTGACGTTCACGCCCATAAGTTGAAGCTGGTGGAGAGCAGCGCCAAGCGACTGGGTATCACCAGCGTGCGCACGGCACTCGCCGATGGCAGAGCTCACCATACCGCGTGGGAAGAACAAGCAGATCTGGTAGTGACAGATGTGCCCTGCTCCGGATTGGGTATCATCCGCAAGAAGCCGGATATTCGCTATAAAAATCCCAAGGAGCTGGCACAACTGCCATCCATTCAGCGCGCCATACTGGATAACGCCGCTACATATGTGCGGCCCGGCGGTACATTGATTTATTCCACCTGCACGATCCTGCCGGAGGAAAATGAACAGATAACAGAAGAATTCCTGGCAAAACACAGCGAATTTACGCTGGAGCCGTTTACCCTGCCGCTGCCGATCGGCGCATGTGACGGGCATCTGACGCTTTGGCCCCAGCGCTTTAATACCGACGGATTTTATATCTGCCGCATGAAAAAACATTGAGGAAATTATGATCGATATCAAATCCATGACATTGGAGGAAATGACCCGATTTCTGCGTGATCTGGGCGAGCCCGCCTTTCGCGGTAAACAGGTGTTTACCTGGCTGCATAAAGGCGTGCGATCCTTCGATGAAATGAGTAACCTTGCCAAAGGACTGCGCGAAAAATTAAAAGAGCAATGCACCATCACCGTACCTACGGTGGCACGCAAGCAGGTCAGTAAACTGGACGGCACCGTCAAATACCTCTGGGAGCTGAATGACGGCAACTGCATCGAAACCGTGCTGATGCAGTATCACCATGGCAACACGGTGTGCATTTCGTCACAGGTGGGCTGTCGCATGGGCTGTGCCTTCTGCGCATCAACGATTGCCGGGAAGGTGCGCGATCTGACACCGAGCGAAATGCTTGATCAGGTGCTGTTCACGCAGTTGGATTCCGGCTTGGAGATCTCCAATATTGTACTGATGGGCATTGGTGAGCCGTTGGATAACCGGGAAAATGTGCTGCGTTTTTTGCAGCTTGTCAATCATCCCGATGGCTTGAATATCGGTATGCGGCATATCAGTCTATCCACCTGCGGCGTGGTGCCGGGTATCGACTATTTAGCCGATCTTGGTTTACAGATCACGCTGTCGGTGTCACTTCATGCGCCTGACAGCGAAACACGCTCGAAGATCATGCCGGTGAACCGTGCCTACGATGTGGAGGAGCTGTTTGCCGCCTGTCATCGTTATTTCAAGAAGACGGGACGGCGCATTTCCTTTGAATATGCCATGATCGACGGTGTGAATGACAATGACTGGCAGGCAGACCTGATTGCCAAAAAACTCAAGGGTATGCCGGGCCATGTGAACATGATTCCGCTGAATGATGTGGTGGAAAGTCCCTTCAAGCCCAGCCGCCGTATTGCGGCTTTTCAGAAACGCTTGGAATCTCACGGTATCACCGCTACGGTGCGGAGAAGTCTGGGCGGAGATATTGATGCCTCTTGCGGTCAGTTGCGACGCAAGGAAATGGAGGAGAAAGGGGGTTGTGCTTCTACATGAGAGTTTGGGGTATCACGGATACCGGCATGGTACGCAAAGAAAATCAGGATGCCTATCAAGTGCAAAGCATAGCCGAATATACCGTTGCGGTTGTTTGTGACGGTATGGGCGGTACCAACGGCGGACAAATCGCCAGTTCTATCGGCGTAAGGGTGTTTGGCGACGAGCTGGAGAAGGTGCTGCGCAAGGATATGACAGCCGAACAGATCCGGCAGGCGATGACTTACAGCGTTTCTCTGGCCAACGATGCTATTCGCTGTGAAGCAGACAATAACCCGGAGATTCGGCGTATGGGCACCACATTGGTGGCTGCCGTGGGGCGTGACGATCTGGCAGTGGTGTGCAACATCGGTGACAGCCGTGCCTACCGTATTTCACGGGAAGGGATCCAGCAGATCACAAAAGATCACTCCCTGGTGGAAGACATGGTGGAACACGGTGAATTGACACCGAACGAAGCCAGACACCATCCCAACCGCAATTTAATTACCCGGGCACTCGGCCCCGATGCGGTGGCTCAGCCAGACGAATTTTCAGTTGCCTGGAAAAAGGGAGAGTTTATCTTGCTTTGTTCCGACGGCCTGGTGAACACGGTAACAGATCAGGAAATTTTATTTGAGATAATTCACAGTGATCAGTTAGATAGCTGTCTGAACCGCCTGCTGACGGTGGCAAAGGGCAGAGGAGCACCGGATAATGTAACGGCTGTCTTACTGATGAACATCTAAAGGAGTGAAATGATATGGATCAGAATATTGGAAAAATGTTAGACAACCGCTATGAGATACTTAGCTTGATCGGCAGCGGCGGAATGGCTAATGTATATAAAGCCAAGTGCCATCGTTTGAACCGGATGGTGGCCGTGAAAATTCTCAAGAGCGACCTGGCCGATAACGCGGAATTTCGTCGCCGTTTCCGCGATGAATCCCAGGCAGTGGCACAGCTTTCCCATGCAAACATCGTCTCCGTCTATGATGTATCTTCCAGCGGCGATATGGAATATATCGTTATGGAGTTGATTGACGGCATCACACTGAAGCAGTACATGGAGCGCCGGGGTCAGATGGATTGGCGCGAGGCCCTGCATTTTGTCACGCAGATCATGCGAGCGTTGAACCATGCACATAGCCGCGGTATTATCCACCGCGATATTAAGCCCCAGAACATTATGGTGCTGCGTGATGGCAGCGTGAAGGTGGCAGATTTCGGTATCGCCTGTCTTACTGATGCCGCGCAGACTCTGACGCAGGAAGCACTTGGCTCAGTACACTACATTTCCCCTGAGCAGGCACGGGGCGACCGTACCGATGTGCGATCTGACATCTATTCTTCCGGTGTTGTGCTTTATGAAATGTTGACCGGTCGTTTACCCTTTGAGGGTGACAGCGCTGTGTCGGTTGCCATTCAGCATCTGAGCAGTGTGCCGCTGGCACCGCGCGACATCAATGAAAACGTGCCGGAGGCGTTGGAGCTGATCTGCATGAAGGCCATGAATCCCAACGCAGATAAGAGATATGCCACGGCTGAAGCCATGTTGGAGGATCTGGAAAAGTTCCGTAAGGATCCCACTGCCAATATGGATCATATTCGTGATGAATTGAAAGAAGCAGTGGATGTGGAGCCGACACAACCGATTCCCACCGAGCAGGTGGCCTCCGCTGTGCGCAGAAAGCACCACGAGGAGAATGGGCTGGCAAATGACGGCAAGATAAATAAAAAACTGCTGATCGGTGTGATCGGCGGATTTGCTGCGCTGCTGCTGTTGATTTTTGCCGCGTTTAAGATTTTCGGTAATCTCGGCAATAGCGGTACGGGTTCCCACGAAGTGCCGAATGTCCTTGGCTATACTGTGGAGCAGGCGGAGAATTTGCCTGGTGTAAAGGGCGTTTTTAAGATCGAAGTGGTCGGAAGCAAGCCGAATGATCGGTATGAGGTCGGTCAGATCGTGGAACAGGATCCGGCCAAGGGCCGCAGCAGAAAGAATAATCTGACCATCAAAGTGTATATTTGCGCAGAAGAAGAAAAGTATTATATGCCGCGATTGGACGGTTATGATTCCCGCGAGGCGAAACTCCAACTGGATAGCATGAACATTGACCTGCATGTTACGATTCAGGAGAGCTTTGATGATAAGGTGGCGGCGGGCCTGGTGATCTCCACCACACCCACAGTCGGAGCGGAGCTGAAGAAGGGTAACGGCGTTTTGCTGATCGTCAGCAAGGGCAAGGATGTCAAACCTGTGACGGTTCCTTCCTTCCTGGGAATGGAAGCGGATACGGCATCCCAAAAGGCCGAAGGGCTCGGACTGGTCGTGGGTCAATATCAGCTTGCTTACAGCGATAAGCCCGCCGGTCAAGTTATTGATCAGAGTTTCGAAGTGAACAGCACGGTAAATGAGGGTGAAACGATTGTGTTTACCGTCAGCCAGGGAAAAGAATCACAGCCTGAGATCGTGAAGAAGACGGTAACCTTTACTGTTCCGCCTAAATATGCGGGTATGGACGATGTGTCTGTTGTCTATAAGCAAGACGGCACAAAGGTGGGCGAAACTACGATGAATGTGTCAAGTTCTGACGCATCTGTCAGCTACACCTTTGAAGGAGAAAAAGGAACGTACTCCACCGTGGCGGCAGAATTTAACGGTGAAACAGGCAGTTCCCAGGTGATCACCTTTTGAGCAGGGGCAGAATTGAGAAAGCCCTGAGCGGCTTCTATTACGTGAATACCGGCTCAGAAGTGCTGCAATGCCGCGCCCGGGGTAAATTTCGCCGGGAAGGGCTGTCGCCTCTTGTGGGCGACTGGGTACAGGTACGGGAGCTTGGTAACGGTGAGGGCTTTGTGGAGGAAGTAGAGCCGCGGCGCAATGTATTTGTCCGACCGTCGGCGGCGAATATTGACCAACTGGTGATCATTGCTTCCGGTGCGATTCCTGTGACTGATCCGTACCTGATCGACCGTATATCCGCCATCGCGGCGTTGAAAAAATGTCAGGTGTTGGTATGCCTGAATAAGTGCGATATTAACCGCGCCGATGCGCTGTACGATATTTATCGCGACAGCGCGATCGAGGTGCTGCGTGTCAGCGCGGTGACCGGCGAGGGGATAGAAGAACTGCGTGAAAAGCTGAGGGGAAAGCTCAATGCTTTTACTGGCAATTCCGGCGTGGGGAAATCAAGCATTCTCAATACGCTGGATGAAACGCTGACCATCCCTGTAGGTGAGGTGAGCAAAGCGCTGGGGCGTGGACGCCATACGACCCGTCATGTGGAAATGTTCCCTCTGGATACCGATACCTATGTGATCGATACACCGGGTTTCTCATCATTTGATACAGAGGAGTTAAACCTGGAGTTGAAGGCCCATTTGCCGGAGACATTTCCGGAGTTTCTCCCCTATATAGACGGGTGTCGCTTCGTGGGATGCAAGCATATTAAGGAAAAAGGATGCCACGTGCTGCTGGCTGTAAAAGAGGGTAATATACCCCGCAGCCGTCATGCCAGCTATGTCCGACTCTATGAGGAAGTCAAGGACCTGAATGAGTGGGAGAAAAAATGCTAAAAAACAGAGAGTGCAAGGCACTCTCTGTTTTTTGCGTCATATATTGATGGTGAGGAGGGTCTATTATGCGTAGGGGAAACTGCGCAGGTATTATCGGGATCTGTGCGCTGTGTCTGGGACTGGGTATTTTGATCGCTGCCATCTTTCCGGTAGGCGCATTGATGTTTCTGGTGGCATTTTTGCTGATTGCCTGCGGTGTTATTTGCTTGAAAGACAGGAGGTAAGTTCATTGAAGATCGTTGTTTGGAAATCACCTAAATTTTTGAGAGGTATTCTGGGCGCTATTTTCGGCATCCGTGAATAATCGGACGACTCCTCTCATACGATTGTGTAGTAACGCAGAATGAGAGGAACAAAACCATGGAACTGAAATATAAGGACATAGTAAATTGTGAAGTGATAGGCAACCTGGTGACGACACACGAAGAAACCATGGAAACCGCGATTCCGGAATACTGTCCGGATATGGCGCGCATTGTGGACACGGTGGGGCAATTAAAGATCCGCGAGAAAACCATGGCAGAGGGGCGCTTGACTGTGGTAGGCGCGGTAAAGGTTACGGTGCTGTATACCTCGGAGGAGAGTGCAGGACTGCGCAGCTTGTCATTGTCCGTTCCGTTTTCTGCCGTGATGGACGATAAGCGGCTGCTGCATTGTCGTACCATCTGCGTGGACGGACGCCTTTTACTGACAGAGGCCCGTATTGTAACCAATCGCAAGCTATATGTCCGCGTTTTGCCGGAATTGACGGCTACCGGTTATGCCTGCCCGACAAAATCCGTGTGCTGTGAAACGGAGGAAGATTCGTCCTTGCGCCTCAAGCATGAGGAGACCGAGCTGAACCTGATGACCGTGGCAGAGGAAAGAGAATTTACCTTTACGCAGGAGTGCATGATGGGTGACGGGCAGGAATTGCCCGAGGATCTGCTGTGTGATAAAATCGCATTGTCGGTTAATGAATGTCAGCATTTCGGCAATAAACTGGTGGTCAAAGGTGAGGCCACATTGTCGGTGTTATATCGATCGGAGCATCAGAATTTATGCACCTATGACGTTGTATTGCCATTTTCGCAAATTATTGACGGCATAGAAGCAGCGGAGGATGCCTCTTTCCATGTAGAAGCTCGTGCCATGGAAGGTGAAATGCGGCTTATGCGTACTGACAGCGGCAGCGGCTTTGGGGTGGTGCAGAAAATTGCGCTGCTGATATGTGTTTATGAGAAGCGGTCGTTGTCCTACATTGCCGATCTTTACAGTACGCGGTATCCCTGCACGGTGCAGCGAAAAGCAGTGGACTTTGCCGTAGATCGGGTTTGCGTTCCGGAACGGCAGGAATCTGTGCAGCGGTTGGAATTTGGACAGAATCGACCCTTTGCCTATCTGACGGAGGCCGCCTGTGACACGGTGGATATGACGGCAGGCGAAAACGGTACACAGCTTCACACGCGAGTGCGGATGAAGGTGCTGTACCTGGACGAAACCGGCGCACCCATGAGCACGGAGCGATCCGGCGAAGTAGGCAGCATCACACGGGAAACGCCTGACAGTGTTTGTGCAGTCTGTATGCCGTCTGCCATGCATATCAGCGGCGGTGTATGTGAAATAAGTTTGCCCATAGAGTTTCGTATGCACAAAACCGAGCGCACACAGCTCATGCAGGTGGGAAGCGCAGAGTACCAAACCGACACGGCGCAAAAGGAAATGCCGTCGCTGATTTTGCGGCGAATGGCACCGGAGGAAACCTTGTGGGATATTGCCAAGCAATACAGGACAGATGAAGCAATGATCCGCAGCGCCAACCAGCTTGAGGAAGGTGAGACTGTACCGGACCGTATGCTGCTGATCCCAAAAGTGAGATAAATGAACCTTATCGTATATACATACCGCGGTGGATCATCCATCGCGGTTTCCTTTTGCGGAAGTGATTGAATGTTTGACGTGTGTATGGTAAAATAAAAAATGATTCAATGAGGAGGACTTGCAAATGGACGCATTTAAAGTGATTGAAGTAAAAGAAAGTATTTTTGCGGACAATGACGCGGATGCGGCGAAGCTGCGCGCACAACTGAAAGAACAGGGCACTTTTCTGCTGAATTTGATGTCGTCTCCCGGCAGCGGTAAGACGACCACGCTAAAGCGCACGATTGAGGGTTTGAAGGACGAGTTGAAAATGGGCGTAATGGAAGCAGATATTGATTCTGATGTAGATGCTGCCGCCATTCAGGAAGCCGGTGTGCGTGCCATTCAGCTCCATACCGGTGGTATGTGCCACTTAGATGCGGACATGACTCGTCAGGGTCTTCAAAGCTTTGGCACCGAGGATCTGGATCTTGTGGTGCTGGAGAATGTGGGCAATCTGGTGTGTCCGGCCGAATTTGACACCGGGGCCGTGAAAAATGTGATGATTCTTTCTGTTCCCGAGGGCCATGACAAGCCGTTAAAGTATCCGCTGATTTTCCAGGTTTGCGATGTGTTGATCATCAATAAGATCGATGTGCTGCCCTATTTCGATTTTGACATGGATAAGGTGCAGGAATATGCCCGTCGCCGCAATCCCAATATTCAAATCTTCCCCATTTCCGCTAAGACCGGCGAGGGTGTGGATGTGTGGTGCAACTGGCTGAAGGAACAGGTCAGGGACTGGCAGAAGAATTGAAAGGAAGCGTTGCGAAATGTCCGTTTTAAGCCATTTAGAGCCGAAAGGTGTTTTCACCTATTTTGAACAGCTTTGCGCCATTCCCCATGGTTCGGGCAACACAAAGCAGGTCAGTAACTGGCTGGTGGCGTTTGCACAGGAGCGTAAATTGCCATATTGGCAGGACGAATTAAACAATGTCATTATCTGCAAGGCGGCATCTTCCGGCTATGAAGCGTCAGAGAGCGTGATTTTACAGGGACACATGGATATGGTGTGCGAGAAGGCGGCGGACTGCACCAAAGATATGGCCCATGAGGGCTTGGATCTTGCCGTCGACGGCGATAAGATCTATGCCAAGGGAACTACTCTGGGGGCTGATGACGGTATTGCTGTGGCCATTATGCTGGCTCTGCTGGACGATGAGGATTTGGCACATCCGGCGTTGGAATGTATCTTTACTGTGGATGAAGAAATCGGTATGCCGGGTGCTGCCGGTATTGATGTGAGTATGCTGCAGGGGCGGCGTATGTTGAATTTAGACTCTGAGGACGAGGGCGTTTTTACCGTTAGCTGTGCAGGCGGCAGTATGGTATCATGCCGCTTGCCTGTTATGCGCGAGAACATGGAGGGTACAGTGCTGACGGTGAGGATTTCCGGCTTGCAGGGCGGCCATTCGGGCATTGAGATCAACAAGGGACGAGCCAATGCCAATATGCTGATGGGACGCGTACTGCGCGCGATCGGGCAAAAGACGGAAACACGCCTTATTTGTGTGGAGGGCGGCAAAAAAGATAATGTGATTCCCAATGAAAGCACGGCGCAGATCGTAGTGCAGGATAGAGAAGCGGCACAGGGTACTTGTGCCGCTATGGAGCTTGCATTCCGAAATGAGTATGCGATCACCGACAGCGGTGTGCGTGTTTGCGTGACAGAAAGCGAATCTTACGCTGCTGCCATGAACCAAGCTGCCACCGAGCGCGTGATTTGTATGCTCAACTGCCTGCCCAACGGTATTCAGGCGATGAGTGCCGACATAGAAGGATTGGTGCAGACCTCGCTGAATATGGGGATTTTGACTTCATCGGATACCGAGGTGGAAGCGGTATTTAGTGTTCGCAGCAGTATAGCCAGTCAGAAAGAGATGCTGTGGGAGCGTTTGGCTTGCCTGATGGAACAGTTAGGCGGCAGTACGGTAATTTCCGGCAGTTATCCGGGATGGCAGTATCGCAAGGAATCCCCACTGCGTGACCTGATGATGGAGGTTTTTACACAGCAATACGGTTACGCTCCGAAAATCGAAGCGATTCATGCCGGCGTGGAATGTGGTTTGTTTGCTGACAAGTTACCCGGCTTGGACTGCGTATCCTATGGGCCGGAGTTGAAAGAGATCCACACCTGCCGTGAACGGATGTCGCTATCATCCGTGCAGCGGGTATGGGCAATGACGGTGGAAGTTCTGCGCCGGATGAAATAAAAAGACAGCGTATGGCACAAACCAAGTCAGAACGGATTTCCTTATCTGACGACCAAAGCACAAGGAGAGAGATATGAAAATCAAATGCAAGAAACTGACCTACCAGGAGGTTTTGAAGCTGCAGACACCGGCCCACCGTCCACCTGTTAGGCAAACACCGTTTTTTCGGAAGCTGCTGCAGGTTGTCAGCGCAGGGGAACTAAAGGAAGTGGGGTTTTCCTACGAGAAAAAGGGGATGGAGCGGTTAAACAAGGGACAGCCTGCTCTTTATCTGATGAATCACTCCTGTTTCTTGGATTTGAAAATCGCCGCCACACTCCTGCGGCATCAATGCTACCACATCATCTGCACCTCTGACGGGTTTGTGGGGAAAAATTGGCTTATGCGTCATCTGGGGTGCATACCGGCGCAGAAATTTGTCATGGACACCACGATGGTGCGGGATATGATATACGCCTCTGGCAAACTCAACAGTTCCATTCTGATGTACCCGGAAGCCAGCTATACCTTTGACGGCACCGCTACACCGTTGCCGACCTCTCTGGGTAAATGTATGAAATTGCTGAAACTGCCGGTGGTGATGATTCGCACCTATGGGGCGTTTTCTCACGACCCACTTTACAATATGCTCCAGCCTCGGCGCGCCAAGGTTAGCGCCACCATGGAGTATCTCCTTTCACCGGAGGAAATTGTGGAAAAAAGCCCGGAGGAACTACAGGAAATTGTCAATGAACAATTCAGATTTGACGGATTTCGATGGCAGCAGGAGAACGGCATCAAAATTAACGAGACTTTTCGTACTGACGGTCTGAATCGGGTGCTGTACAAGTGCCCTAAGTGTTACGCCGAAGGACAGATGGAAGGCAAGGGAGTCCATCTGCGGTGTCATCACTGTGGCAAGATATGGCAGTTGGACGAATTTGGCTACCTGCGAGGAGAGGATGGTGAGGACATCTTTGTCCATGTTCCGGACTGGTACGCATGGGAACGCGCGTGTGTGCGGGAGGAAATTGAACAAGGCACCTATCAGTTGGACATTCCCGTAACAATTCGCATGATGGTCAACACCAAGTGCATTTATGAAATCGGGAAGGGACGGCTGCGCCACGGGACGGATGGATTCTGCCTCACCGGAGCAGAGGATGAGCTGCAGTTTTCCTTACCACCGCACCAATCCTACAGCCTTTATGCGGACTATTTCTGGTACGAGCTGGGCGATATGATTTGCATCGGCGACCAAAAGACGCTGTATTACTGCTTCCCCACGGAAGGCGGGGATGTTGTGGCAAAGACCCGTTTGGCCACAGAGGAACTGTATAAACTGCATAAAAGCGGCGTACGCACATAACATGATGACTTGGTAATGCCGCATCGCACATATGCTAATTGTTTTCAGCGCGACTGCATAGAGTAGATAGCGGAGGGATGTCTATGCAGCAAAAATACAACTCCGTATGGGGAATGGCAGGCGCTTACATTGCCTTTATCATCGGCTCGGGGTTTGCTTCGGGACAGGAAATTATTCAGTTTTATGCGACTTATGGGATAAAAGGTCTGGGTGCCATTGCCGTCAGCGCCGCCTTGCTCGCCTGGGTGGGTGGCAGCATTATGGCAACAGGTTATCGAATGAGGCAATCATTACCCGATCAACCATATAGGTTATTTTGCGGCAAGATTTTGGGGACAATTTACGAATGGCTGACGAGTATCTATCTCTTTGGCGCGTTGGTAGTTATGCTGTCCGGTGCAGGTGCGGCCTTGCAGGAATACTATGGCTTACCCCATCTATGGGGCAGTTTGCTCATGACAATATTGGTATTTGTGACTTATGTGGGGGGCTTTCGCCGTTTGGCGGATATTGTAAGTCACATTGGCCCGGTGATCATTGCATTTGCACTGGCAATATCCATAGGAACTATCCTGCGTACCGGCATACATTTCAATACTGCCTTGACCGCGCAACAGGCAGCGCCTAACTGGTGGAGCAGTGGAATCTTATACGCTGCCTACAATGTATTTGGCTCGATCCCGTTTTTAATGGCATTGGGCAGTGGAGCATCGAGCCGTAAAAACGCTTCTGCCGGCGGCGTGATCGGCGGATTGGTCCTTATGGGAACGGTATTGTGTATGGACTTGGCACTATTAAACGGCGGTGATATGCGTTACACCGTACCTACGCTGCAACTGGCTCATGAATTGGCACCGTGGATGGGGATGTTGTATTCTCTGGTGCTGCTGTGCGGGATTTATTCTACCGCCGCACCCATGCTGTGGACAGTATGCGGCAATGTGATGGGACAGAAAAACGGGCGGAGTCTGGCTGCCGTTTTATCGGCAGCCGCGCTGGCACTGGCTCAGATGCCCTTTGATCGGTTGGTAGCGCTGATCTACCCTTGTACGGGTTACATGGGAGTATTACTGCTTGTATGCCTTGCTATATGGAGAGTGCGTGAAAAGAAAGAAAGACAGCCGTAAGGGCTGTCTTTCTTCTATGTAGTTTTTATTGATAGGACTCGATCATGGCCTTGAAGGCAGGCAGAGAGCGTTTGATCATGTCATTGGCGACACAGTAACTCAAACGGAAGTAACCGGGACAGCCGAAGCCGTCAGCAGGAACGACCAGCAGGTTATGCTCCAGCTTTGCCTTTTCGGAGAAAGCGTTAGCATCGCCGTTGGGCGCCTTGACGAACAGATAGAATGCTCCGTCGGGCTTAGCACACTCATAACCCATCTCGGTGAGAGAATGATACAGCAGATTACGGTTTTCGTCGTAAGCCACCAGATCAGGACGCTCCTCAGCGCAGCGCTCGATAACCTTCTGCAGCAGTGTGGGAGGACAGACATGGCCCATAATACGGGCAGCACCGGAAACGGCAGCATAGACAGCAGCGCTGTCATCAGCAAAGCCGGGGACATACACATAACCGATACGCTCACCGGGCAGGGACAGGGACTTGGAGTAGGAGTAGCAGACGATGGTGTTTTTATACAGGCACGGAATGAAGGGAACCTTCACACCACCGTATACCAGCTCACGGTAGGGCTCATCAGCGATGATGTAGATGGGATGGCCGTACTCGGCGCTCTTGCGCTCCAGCAGGGCTGCCAGACTCTTCAGGGTTTCCTCGGTATACACAACACCGGAGGGGTTGTTGGGAGAGTTGACGATGATAGCCTGAGTGTTTGCGGTAATGCGTTCCTCCACGGCGTCCAGATGAACCTGGAATGCCTCGGTATCAGCGGGAACAACCACCATCTTGCCGCCGTTTGCGGTAATGAAGGGGCGATACTCGGGGAAGAAGGGGGCGATGACCATAATCTCACTGTTGCTGTCAACGATCATTGCCTTGATAATGGAGATGAGTGCCGGTGCAGCACCGCAGGTGAAGAACAGCTCGCTGCCTTTGATGTCCAGACCAAAGCGCTTGCTCAGATCAGCGGCAACAGCGTCACGGGCGGTGTCAAAGCCGGCGGCCATGGAGTAGCCATGCAGCTTGATGGAGTCGATCTCGTCCACGATCTCATGGATGGACCGGTTGACCTTGGCGGGAGCAGGAATACTGGGATTGCCCAGAGAATAGTCGTATACATTTTCAGCACCTACAATAGCGGCCTGCTGCAGACCGTAGGCAAATAACTGACGAATAACCGAGGGCGCGGTACCCAGATGATAAAATTCTTGATTGACCATGATATAATCTCCTTAATAATGTAATTTAGGGTAATATATTTAATTCAGATCCATACGCGCAGCCAACACGCTGCCGGCTGCAATGGAGGCCAACTTGGAATAGGCACTGTCAGCGCGGGAAACCAGAACGATAGGCACCTTGGCGCCGAGGATAATGCCGGCATTCTTGGCATTGCCGAACAGGGAAGCGGCTTTGCCGATACCGTTACCTACCTCATAATTGGGAACCAACAGAATATCTGCCTTACCGGCACCGGGAGCGGCATAGTGCTTATGATGGCAGGCATCTTCGCTGATTGCCAGATCCAACGCCACAGGACCGCAGACATTCATATGATACTTAGCCCAGCGATCGGTCATCTTGCTGAGCAGATCTGCATCCACGGTAGATTGGATCTTGGGGTTGACCTGCTCTGCACCGCAGACACAGGCAGCGTTGATCTCCTCATATCCCAGGGCCTGCAGCACCATAGCGGCATTCTCCAGAATCTCGGCTTTTTTATCCAAATCGGGGAAGGTGTTGACGCCGCCATCGGTCAGGATCAACATTCTGCCCAAGGCGGGGATTTCATAAAACATACAATGGGTCGTCAGATGCGCCGTACGCAGACCGCACTCTTTGTTGAATACGGCACGCATCAGATCGGCAGTGCCCAAAATGCCTTTCATCAGGAAATTGGCCTTACCCTCGGCACACAGTGCCACTGCTTTGGCAGCGCAATCCTGATCGGTGTCGCCGGCGATGATCTCATAGTCGGCAGGATTCTCGCCCAGCTTTTGAAGCATTTCGCTGATCTCGTCCACGTGACCCACCAAAATAGGCGTGGCAATTTTCTCTTTACGGGCTTCTACCACAGCTTCAATGACCGGCTGGTCATGTGCGGCAGCCACGGCAATTACGCCGGTAGTGCCCTTTTTGGCAGCTTCTAAGATACCATCGATTGTACAAATCATGAAAAATATGCCTCCTCCATTCATTTTTTCTTAATTGCCCAAATTCTTATGTTTGTCGGTAAAATTATACATCTTTGCAGCCCTATCGTCAATAAAATCAGCGAATGATTCAATAAAATTTTCCGGAATATGGGGTTGACGAAGGAAACGGTAGAGGTTACACTGAATAAAGTTGATTATATCTGCTGAGGTGAAAGTTTGAAAGAGTTAAAAACAATATCGCTTGCCTTTATGTATGCAGGCTGTTTTTTGGGTGCCGGTTATGTGTCGGGGCAGGAGATGTGGCAGTTTTTCGGCTCCTTTGGCAACTGGGGATATGTGGGGTTCGTCATAGCGGTCACAATGTTCGTGATGCTGGGCATTATGCTCATTCGCCTGAACCAGATGACCGGCTGCGAGGAAGTGGATCAGCTTTTGGTGCCGTGGAATATTCCGTGGCTGCGTACAGCGTCCGGCTTGATCGTGGCGGCATTGTTGCTTTGCTCGTCGGTGATCATGACGGCAGGCGTGGCGGCCTTGCTGTATCAGCTTTTTGCCGTTCCCGTATGGCTGGGCGGCTTGGCTTTTGCGGCAGTTCTGGTGATAGTCACCATGCTGGGCATTAACGGTATGGTTCGCGTATTTTCCTCGTTGATCCCCATTTTGGTGGGTGCGACGATTCTGTTTGCCGTGCTGGCGTTTTGCAAGTTTGGTATGCACGGTATATTCCACCTGACAAAAACAAATACCAATCCCATGACACCGAATTGGCTGATCGCCGCATTAACATTTGTTTCCTATAATATTTTAGGCGGCATTGGCATTATGACACCGGTAGGAAAACTGGTGAAGAAAGAGAAAACGGTGTATTTCGGTATCGTATTGGCCGGTTTAATACTGATGGGTGTAGCGTTCGCCGTGTTGGGATCGCTGGCTGTTTTCCCCAAGGCGACAGAATCCGAGCTGCCGATGGTGGCAGTAGGCAGCCATATCAACCCTGTTTTGGGCGGCTGTTACGGAATTTTGATGCTGATCGCCATGTTTTGTAATTCTCTTGGCTCGTTGGTGGCTTTGACGACCTACGCTGAGCAGAAGAAGCCGACTTTGATGAAAAAGAAGAAGCTGCTGTGCCTGGCAGTGGGCGTATGTGTTTGGGCCGGCAGTTTGGTAGGATTTGGGGATCTGGTGGGAACGGTATTCCCATTTTTCGGATATATCAGCGTGATTTATATCGTCGGTCTGGTCGTTCATTTTGAACGGGAAAAGAAAAAAATGAAAGAAAAAATTCCGGAAGCGTGAGCTTCCGGAATTTTTATCAAACGGAGAATAAAATATCTGCGTAAGTAGGATAGGGCCAGTAGGAGGCATCCGTAAGGGCCTCCAGCTTGCTGATGACACTGCCGATCTTCTTGACTCCGGCAAAGATCTCGTCTCGGGAATAATGAGCAGAGCTGATGTCGCCGGTCGTAGCAGGTGCATGATCCAAAGCGCTTTGCAGCTGATCGCACAAATCATGCAGTGTGTCGGTGAGCACGGTCAGACGCTGTAATGTTTCGTACTCAGCTTTCGCCGAGCCGATGATCTCGCGCTTGCGGAGGATAGTTTTGGAAAGCTCATCGGCATAACGGAACACGGCAGGTAATATATGACGGCGTGTCATATCCAGTATGGTGTTCGCTTCAATGGAATTGATCTTGCAGTAGTTTTCCAGATGGATCTCGTAACGGGCGCTCATTTCCGCCTCGGAGAGAATACCGTATTTAGAAAAAAGAGCCGTATTTTTCTCATTGATATAAGCAGGCATACAATCCACTGTATCGCGCAGATTGCTCAGGCCACGACGCACTGCTTCTTCTACCCACGCATCGTCATAGCCATTGCCGTTAAATATAATGCGCTGATGATCACGGAAGGTATCGTGCAGCAGTTTCTGCAAAGCCGCCTGGAAATCATCTGCCTTCTCCAGAATGTCGGCAAACCGATGCAGCTCGTCGATCATCATGGTGTTGAGTACCACGTTGGGACTGGCAATCGACTGGGAAGAGCCCAACATACGGAACTCAAACTTATTGCCGGTAAAGGCAATGGGAGAGGTACGGTTGCGATCCGTCGTATCCTGCGGAATTTCGGGCAAGGTGTCCACACCAATCTCCAATGTCCTCTTGGTAATGTCCACATATTCCTTACCGTTCACAATGGAATCAAGAATTGCGGTCAGTTCATCGCCGAGGAAGATCGACACCACAGCAGGAGGCGCTTCGTTGCCGCCCAGACGGTGGTCGTTGCCGGGATAGGATACGCAGCAGCGCAGCATATCCTGATATTCGTCAACACCCTTGATAAATGCGGCAAGGAACAGCAAAAACTGTGCATTCTGACTGGGGGTTTTTCCGGGCTTAAGCAGATTTTCGCCGGTATCGGTGGCCAAAGACCAGTTGTCATGCTTGCCGCTGCCGTTGACACCTGCAAAGGGCTTTTCGTGAAGCAGGCACACCAGATCATGGCGATCTGCTACCTTCTTCAATAACTCCATAGTCAACTGGTTGTGATCGCAGGCGGTATTGGCATCGGTGTAAACCGGGGCGATCTCATGCTGAGCGGGAGCCACCTCGTTATGCTCCGTCTTTGCCAGCACGCCTACCTTCCACAGCTCCTCGTCCAGCTCGTGCATGAAAGCGGCAACGCGGGGTTTAATGGCGCCGTAGTAGTGATCGTCCAGCTCTTGACCCTTGGGGGGCTTGGCACCGAACAGCGTACGGCCGCACAGTATCAAGTCCTCACGCTGATGGTACATTTCCTTGTCGATAAGGAAATATTCTTGCTCGGGACCTACCTGCGGTGTGACATGCTGTGCCTCGGTATTGCCGAATAGACGCAGAATACGGATGCACTCCTTGTCCAGCAGGCGCATGGAGCGCAGGAGCGGCGTTTTCTTATCCAGTGTTTCACCGCTGTAAGAGCAGAAAATAGTGGGGATATAGAGGGTGTTATCCTTGATAAAGGCATAGGAAGTTGGGTCCCAAGCGGTATAGCCCCGCGCTTCAAAGGTAGCACGCAGACCGCCGGAAGGGAAACTGGAGGCGTCTGCCTCGCCCTGTGACAATTCTTTTCCGCTCAATTCCATTATGATCTGATCTCGGCCGACAGGAGAGATAAAGCTGTCGTGCTTCTCGGCAGTGATACCGGTCATAGGTTGGAACCAATGGGTATAGTGTGTGGCACCCAACTCGATAGCCCAATCTTTCATCGCATTGGCAATCTCCGAGGCGATGGAGCGATCCAATGAAGTACCCTGAATCAGGCATTGCTGCCAGGCATCAAAGATAGCCTGAGGCAGACGCTGTCGCATTTGCTGCTCATTAAATACCATGCTGCCAAACAGTTCAGGAATGTTCTTTGTTGTCTTGTTCATTGTAAGCTCCTTTCGCCGCAGAATGCGGCTGTTTTTTATAGGAATAAGTTGAGAATACGGGGCGTGATATAGGCCTCGACAAATGCTGCTGCCAAAAGGAGCGGCACCACATGGAATATAAGCACCTCCATGATTTGCTTAACGGCTGTGCCTATGGTGCCCTTTACCTTGCTGCGAATACTGTCGCTGACACAGCGGCACAAATACAGCGCGCAGCTCAGAGAAATGACAAGCGCGGGCAGCTCAAAAATGCCGTGGGGAATAATACCGGCCAGATAGGCCCACAGAGAGATGCCGCTATTGACATAATAAGCACCAAACAGTCCCATAAGCACGGAGTTCACACCCAGAGAAAGCGCCGGAAGGCGGATAAACGGAATGAAGCCGTAGCAAATAGACACCACCATAGCACGCAGGTTATTGGCAAAGAGCATGAGTGCGCTGATCGAAATGTCAGCTTCCTGCAGACCCAGATCTGCCAGTTGCTGGGCAAACTGCTCCACGATACGGCTTGCCAAATCGGGCAGAAAAAGACCAACAAAGAAGCTAATGAGGATCAGCGCCATAAATGCAATGGCGGTGATGATCAGATCATAGCGGAAGTCATTGCGGTAGAACTGCCGCAGCTCATTGTAATGTTGTTTCATCATGCGCCCAGCATGGTCATGCCGGCCTTGAGGCGGCGGATGGTTTCACCTTTGCCGAGAATATGGCAGATTTCCACAGCACCGCCGGGAGTGACCAGCTTGCCGGCTGCGGCAATACGCACAGGCCACATCAGCGTGGCGTTCTTAACTTCCAGCTTGGCGGCCAGATCGATCAGTGTATCGTGGATGCCGTCCACGGTCCAATCACTCAAGGCTTCCAAGGCGGGTACAGCGGCCTGCAGCATAGCGAGGGAAACCTCGGAATTAGTCTTGGACTTCTTATTGGTGAAGCACTCCACATCGTAAGCGGGCAGCGCATCGAAGAAATCCACCTTTTCGGGGATATCGGTCAGACGCTCGCAGCGAGCCTGCAGCAGTGCGGCAATGGCGGCAGTGTCGAAATCACCCTTTACACTTTGGCGAATATAAGGTTCAGCCACCTTGTGGAACGCATCAGCAGGCAGATTACGCAGATAGACGGCGTTGAAATGATCCAGCTTGACGCGGTCAAAGATGGCAGGGGACTTGGAAATACCTGTCATATCAAAGGCTTTGACCAGCTCATCCAAAGAGAAGATCTCCTGCTCTGCTTGCTCACCCTTGGGAGACCAGCCCAGCAGCGCCACATAGTTCAAAACTGCCTCGGTCAGATAGCCCTGCGCGATCAGATCCTCATAGGAGGGATCGCCATGACGCTTGGACATCTTATTTTGACTGTCACGCATGACGGGGGAGCAATGGACATAGGTGGGCACTTCCCAACCAAAGGACTCGTACAGTAGATTGTACTTGGGAGCAGACGAAAGATATTCGCTGCCACGCACCACATGGGTGATGCCCATCAGATGGTCATCGATCACATTGGCAAAGTTATAGGTGGGCAGGCCGTCACGCTTCAAAAGCACCTGATCATCCAAAGTGCTGTTTTCCACGGTAATGTCACCAAAAATGGCATCGTGGAATGTGGTCGTACCCTCGGTGGGAATCTTCTGGCGAATCACATAGGGCATACCGGCGGAGAGTTTCTCCTGCACTTCCTCTGCGGACAGATCGCGGCAGGGATCGGCAGCTCGGTTGAAATCGCCGGAATCCTCTTCGGATTCGGTCTTTTCGCAGAAGCAGTAGTAGGCACCGCCTTTTTCCACCAACAGGCGGGCATACTTACCATAGGTGTCACGGCGTTCGGACTGAATATAGGGTGCCACGGGGCCGCCTACATCGGGGCCTTCATCGTGGGTAAGACCGCACTGTGCCATGGTGCGGTAGATTACGTCCACAGCGCCGTCCACATAACGACCCTGATCGGTATCTTCAATACGCAGAATGAACGTACCGTTGTTCGCGCGGGCAATCAGCCAGGTATACAGAGCGGTACGCAGGTTACCGACGTGCATATAACCGGTGGGGGAAGGGGCGAAACGGGTACGCACCTTTCCGTGGGGGATTTTGGCTTCCATTTCCTCAAAATACTTCATATCCATCGACATTTTATCGCATCCTCCTGTTGACTGGTTATCAGAAAGCAAAAAATTACTTATATATTATATTTAATACTGCAAAAAAGTCAATATTGATTGCGTATTTCCGTTGCAATTCCATAAAAAATATGGTAAAATGTGCAACATAATGATACTGGGGCAATTTGGCTCGGTGATATTAGAATGTTCCTCATGAAAATGGGGAGGCAATAGAAGGCGAGGTCGTTATCGTGGAAGAAAAGAAAAAGAGAATTTTCAGTGGTATTCAGCCCTCCGGTGAACTGACATTGGGTTCCTACATGGGTGCTATCAAGAACTGGGTGGCACTGCAGGATGAGTACGAGTGTCTGTACTGCATCGTGGATATGCACGCCATCACCGTCCGTCAGGAACCGGCTTTGCTTCGTAAGCGCAGCGTGAACCAGCTGGCACAGTATATTGCCTGCGGCTTGGATCCCAAGAAGAATATTATGTTTATCCAGAGCCATGTACCGCAGCACGCAGAGTTGGGTTGGGTACTGGGCTGTTATACCCAGTTCGGCGAACTGAGCCGTATGACCCAGTTTAAGGCAAAGGCCAAGCAGCATGCTGATAATATCACCTCCGGCCTGTTCACTTACCCCGTGCTGATGGCTGCCGATATCCTGCTGTATCAGGCAGATCTGGTGCCGGTGGGTGAGGATCAAAAGCAGCATGTGGAGTTGACCCGCGACATCGCACAGCGCTTTAATGGCGTGTATAGCGATACCTTTACGCTGCCTGAGCCCTTTATCCCCAAGATGGGCGCCCGCGTGATGAGCTTGGGTGATCCCGCCAATAAGATGAGCAAGTCCGATCCCGATGGCTGCGTGTTCCTCATGGATAAGCCGGAGGACATCATGCGCAAGTTCAAGCGTGCCGTCACCGACTGCGAGACCGCCGTGAAGTTCGATAAGGTCAACAAGGCCGGTATCTCCAACCTGCTGACCATTTACTGCACTGCTACCGGCAAGACCATCGAAGAGGCCGAGGCCGAGTTTGCCGGTCAGGGTTACGGTATCTTCAAGCCCGCTGTTGGTGAAGCTGTAGTGGAACTGCTGCGTCCCATCCGCGAGGAGTCTGAGCGCATGATCGCCGATAAGGCCTATTTGGAGAGCGTCTACAAAGAGGGTGCACAGCACGCTCAGTACCTTGCCAATAAGACCTTGAGCAAGGTTTACCGCAAGGTGGGCTTTGTGGCTCGCTAATGCCATTCGTTGTTTATTGAAAATCAATTTTGATTTGAAATAATACCCCGCAAAAAATCAAAAAAATACATTACAGAAAGGAAATCATAATTATGATTTACACGACCGAGGTTCAGCATATGTGTCCTGTCGCTAAGGGCGCTTATCACGGTCCTGCTCCCATTCCTGAAGAGGGCAAGTGGGTTCAGGCCAAGGAAATTTCCGATATTTCCGGCTTTACGCACGGTATCGGCTGGTGCGCTCCCCAGCAGGGCGCCTGCAAGCTGACGCTGAACGTGAAGAACGGTGTCATCGAAGAGGCTCTGGTGGAGACCATCGGCTGCTCCGGTATGACCCATTCCGCTGCTATGGCTTCCGAGATCCTGATCGGCAAGACCATTTTGGAAGCACTGAACACCGACCTGGTGTGCGATGCTATCAACACCGCTATGCGCGAGCTGTTCCTGCAGATCGTCTATGGCCGTACCCAGTCCGCATTCTCCGAGGGCGGTCTGGCTGTCGGCGCAGGTCTGGAAGACCTGGGTAAGGGTCTGCGCTCTCAGGTGGGTACCATGTTCGCCACCAAGGAGAAGGGCCCCCGCTATCTGGAAATGGCTGAGGGTTACGTGACCCGTCTGGCTCTGAACAAGGACGACGAGATCGTCGGTTACGAGTTCATCAGCCTGGGCAAGATGATGGACTTCATCAAGAAGGGTGACGATGCCAACACCGCTCTGGAGAAGGCAAAGAGCCATTACGGTCAGTTCGACAACGCGGCCAAGTATATTGACCCGCGTCAGGAATAAGAGAGGAGGACGAAAAAAATGGCATTGTTTGAAAGTTACGAAAGAAGAATCGATAAGATCAACGGCGTCCTCGCTCAGTACGGTATCTCCTCCGTGGAAGAGTGCCGCGAGATCTGCCAGGCGAAGGGTTTTGATCCCTATGAAATCGTTAAGGGCATTCAGCCCATCTGCTTTGAGAACGCTTGCTGGGCCTATACCGTGGGCGCTGCTATCGCCATCAAGGCCGGCGTGAAGAGCGCTGCTGAGGCTGCTAAGATGATCGGTGTCGGTCTGCAGGCATTCTGCATCGACGGTTCCGTCGCTGATGACCGTAAGGTCGGTCTGGGCCATGGTAATCTGGGTGCTATGCTGCTGAGCGAAGAGTCCAAGTGCTTTGCCTTCTTGGCAGGCCACGAGTCCTTTGCCGCTGCTGAAGGTGCTATCGGTATCGTCAAGAACGCCAACAAGGCCCGCAAGGAGCCCCTGCGCGTGATCCTGAACGGTCTGGGCAAGGACGCTGCACAGATCATCTCCCGTATCAACGGCTTTACCTATGTGCAGACCCAGTTCGATTATTTCACCAGCGAGCTGAAGATCGTCCGCGAGATCCGTTACTCTGAGGGCGAGCGCGCCAACGTGCGCTGCTACGGTGCTGACGATGTCCGTGAGGGTGTTGCCATCATGCACAGCGAGGGCGTGGATGTGTCCATCACCGGTAACTCCACCAACCCCACCCGCTTCCAGCATCCCGTTGCCGGCACTTACAAGAAGGAGTGCATTGAGCAGGGTAAGAAGTACTTCTCCGTGGCATCCGGTGGCGGCACCGGCCGTACGCTGCATCCCGATAACATGGCAGCAGGCCCCGCTTCCTATGGTATGACCGATACCATGGGCCGTATGCACTCTGATGCTCAGTTCGCAGGTTCCTCCTCCGTCCCCGCTCACGTTGAGATGATGGGCTTCCTGGGTGCAGGCAACAACCCCATGGTCGGCATGACCGTGGCTGTGGCCGTCGCCGTCAACGAGGCCATCAATAAGTAAGAGT
>JAUMWJ010000009.1 GCA_030529655.1 Eubacteriales bacterium | reverse complement strand
TCTGTGAGGAATGTGACTGTCGTCATACTGCCTTAGAAGGAGATCTTACCGATCTCAACCTTGGTGTAGGGCTGACGATGGCCCTGGCGTTTACGATAGCCCTTCTTGGGGGTGTACTTGAAGATACGGATCTTCTTACCCTTGCCGTTCTTCACGACAGTGGCGTCCACCTTCGCGCCCTCCACCACGGGAGTGCCGAACTTGGTATTCTCACCATCAACGATGGCCAGAACCTGATCGAAAACCACGGAATCACCAGCATTGACGTCCAGCTTCTCGATGAACAGAGTGTCACCCTCAGAAACGTTGTACTGCTTACCACCGGTTACGATAATAGCCTGCATTACTTGTTGCACCTACCTTTCCTTTATTACGGTCTCGCTGTCGGGGGCGTTCGACTTTGCAGTCAAATCTTGATACCCATTCAAAGCGGCTTATCAAGTATAGCAACATTTCATGGAATTGTCAACCGATTTTGTGCTGTTTTGGCAAAAAATTTTGCGTGAATTTGTCACATATATACTATTATTCAGCGGTAGGGTACACCAGCTTTTCCACCGTCCAATCGCGGATCAGATCGGCGTAAAATGCACAGCAGTCACGGGCCAATGCAGTGTCGAGGTTGACATAATTCCCACATTCGATGGCGCTCTTGCCGGGCATAGCACCGTCATACACAGCGGCATCGGCGAACACCTTCTTCAGCAGCTCGATGGCACTCTCCACAGTGAGTTGAGCGTTATCAAACAGGAAGTAAAAGCCGGTTTGGCAGCCCATGGGGCCAAAGTAAATAACAGCGTCCTTGCTCTCGCTGTTGCGTAGGAAGGTGGCAATGATATGCTCTACTGAGTGCATTTCACTGTTGGTCAGCAGATCGCCGGTATTGGGCTTTTTGAAGCGCAGGTCAAAAGTAACAACATTTCCGTCACGACGGCTCAGGTACAGACCGGGTACAAGCACATTGTGGTCTACGGTAAAGCTGGCAATACGATCCATGTTAACCCTCCAAATTGTCAATGAACGCCATAACGACGCGGTTGAGATTCTTCATCGCCGTGGGGAAATTGAAAAAGAAATCATGCTTGACCACCACACAGTCACTGACGGACTTAATGGCCATGAATTTTACGCTGTTGCGCAGGCATACCTGCGCTACGGCGCAACCCTCCATCTCGCACAGCAGGGGATGGAACGTGTCGGCGATCCACCGGGTGCGCTCGCAGGGCGTGGCAAACCAGTCGCCGGTGGCCACCAGACCGGTGCGGTAAGGCAGCCCCACCTTGTCCAGGGCTTTTTTGGCAGCATCGAAATCCGAGGTGGGGAAGGTGATCCGATTCACGGTGGACACCAGACCAATAGGATCGCCCAGACCGGAGCTATCCACATCGTGCTGCACAAAGCCCTCGGCCAGTACCAGCGTACCAATGGGCAAGTCATCAAAACAGCCGGCCACACCGGCATTGATAATCAGATCGGGGTGGTAGAGCGTAATAAAAAGCTGGGTCGCCATAGCGGCATTGACTTTGCTGACACCACCGCAGCAGGCAATGACATTTTCACGAATATGATAAAAAGGCACACCGGCCACAGTTTGCAGCAGGTGCGTACCCTCCTGCGCCAGAAGGCTTTCGATTTCGCTGGTCATGGCATACATCAAACCGATTTTCATAGATAAAGTTCTCCTTTGTTTTTGTCTATTGTACGAATTTTTTTGCCTAAAATCAAGGGGGAGGTAACGAAAGATTGCAATATGGGACGCAATCTGATATAATAAAGTATCAAACCGGGGAGGGGCAAAATGAAGATCGTAGGTATCATCTGTGAATACAATCCCTTTCATCTGGGGCATGCACGGATGCTGCGTACTTTGCGTGAGCAAGGTGCTGATGCCATCGTTTGTGCCATGAGCGGTAACTTTGCACAGCGTGGTGACTTTGCCATTGTGAATAAGCACTCTCGGGCGGAAATGGCGTTGCATGGTGGGGCAGATCTGGTGCTGGAATTACCTACACCGTGGGCAATGGCCACGGCAGAAACCTTTGCCCGTGGCGGCGTACAGCTATTGACGATGGCAGGATGTACGCATTTGGCATTTGGCTGCGAGTGCGGTCATGTGACAGCGCTGCAAAAGGTGACAGACCTGTTGCTGGAGGATGGATTTGCAGACAAAATCAAAAACCATCTATCGGAAGGCGTGTCTTTTGCCGTGGCACGAAAACGGGCGGCAGAAGAACAGTTAGGCACTGTGGCAGAGTTGTTAGACGAACCCAATAATATTCTGGCGATTGAATATCTCAAGGCGATACGGCTGGAGAGCAGTTCCATGCAGCCGATTGCTCTGCCTCGTATCGGCGCTGCCCATGACGGCAACGAAAAGGACGGCATTGCCTCCGCTTCACAGGTGCGGCAATGGCTGCGTGAGGGCGATATAGAGCAGGCGGCTGCCTATATGCCCGACTATGCGACGGACATTCTGCGGTGGGAGATCCATGCCGGACGCATGACGGATATGGCACTTTGTGAGCGCAGTATTCTGGCGCATCTGCGACGGATGAAGGAAGAAGATTTCATACCCTATGACGGCGGTAACGAGGGACTGTACCACCGTTTTTATCAAGCAGTACAGGCATCGTCCACGCTGGAAGAAGTGCTGCAGACGGCGAAAACCAAGCGCTATGCCTATGCACGACTGCGCCGCATGGCATTGGCGGCGTATTTGGATATACCGCCTGTGCCAAATAGATTGCCTTATCTGCGGTTATTGGGAGCCAATGAAATAGGCCGCAAGCTGCTGCGTGGGATGCAAAAGGCGGAACTGCCCATTCTGACTAAGCCGGCCGATGCGGGAAAACTGGGCGCGGAAGCGGCAGGCCTGTTCCGAGAGGAATGCCGTATGACGGATTTGTATAACTTAGGGTATGCCGATTTACAGCAAAGCGTCTGCGGCAGCGATTGGCGTGCCGTGCCGGTGATGGAATGATTGCTTTGTGAGTAGATATAAACAAACGCCATTTGTGGGTTTGTATAGTTTTCTGGAATTGCGTTTTTATACCTATCGGGAAATCGATAATATAATTGGAGGAAATAAATATGAAATTAAAGTGTATCCTATTAGTATGCAGCGTAACGCTTGTAATAGTTTTGAGCGGTTGCGGTATGTCATCAAGTGATTCAAAAGAAGAATTAAAGGCAAAGGCCCTGTTGGCATACCAGGAGATTTTGAGAGCAGCACCTGCTATCGAGAGTGAACACGCGGAATTAAGGGATGCATCTTTTGGCTACGATGAAAACATAGAAATGTTTGGTAACCATTATGATTGCTTTGCGATTGCAGACATCAATCAGGACGGGGTACCAGAACTAATTGCTCTATCAGAAGTAAATTTCAGATGGGCTCCGATATCTGTTTATACTTACGCAGATGGAAATGCTGTATTGCTGAAAGACCCGCAGGATATGGGGGCTCATGGTACATTTGAGCAGTGTAGTACCGCAAACGGTTCATATATCACTTATATTTGTGGAGAAAATCATATTCACAGTGTATGGAGAGGAGCCGATCCTATGAATGGAGCAGTAGAAGAAAACAGTGCCTATGTATTAGACGGAACAACCTTGACTGCAACGGATTGCGCCGGTGGAGAGGATGAAAATGCAGTTTACTTTTCTGATATTGCAAAGAAAAATATAGCAGAGAATGTGGATGCCATTGCATAATAGTTTTATGATAAAATATAAGAATCCATATGTGTCAACTTGTCACTCAGAACACTAACCAATTTCAATGTGATATGCAAAAACAGACCAGCCGAAGAAATTTTTCTTCGGCTGGTCTTATCACATTTGTTCGTTTGTTCAGGTTTCCTCAGTGAAATGCACATGGGTGAAGATGTGGTCTTCGCAGTAGCAGTGATAGCCGGCACACTTACTGCAATAGCGGAATTGCAGATTTGGATAATCTGTATCGGTCTTGCCGCAGACGGCGCATTTATGGTGATAGCCGCGCTGTTGTTGCTGCTGTTTGACAGCCTGCTTGAAGTGTACTGTTTGGCGGGAATGCTGGTACTTTTTGCGCTCGGTAAAGTAATGCACTTCGGGGTAGATGAACACAAAGAAGTTCAACAACGCCACCAACGGCAGTACCACACCTGCCCAGTTGCCGGCTATGAGAGAGGAGAGAATATTGAAAGCGAATAAAACGCCGTCCACAATCGCCAGCCACTTCATTTTGATGGGGATAAAGAAGAACAGCAACACCTGTGTATTGGGGAAGAGCAGGGCAAAGGCCAGAAACATGGACAGATTCACATACTCTGTGCCGGCGATGGTAAAGTTGGTACCGGCGATCAGGGAAGCGAGAACAGTGCCGATGACCGTCAGTAACACACCGCTGAAATAGTAGAGATTGAACTTCGCCGTTCCCCATTCACGCTCCAGCGTAGAGCCGATCCAGTAATAGAAATACAAAGCGATCAGCAGCAGAAAAGGACCGCCGTAGTTGGGAACGAAGATGAAGGTGATGATACGCCAGACCTCACCATGCAGCAGCGAAGTGAGATCGAAGGTGAGAAAACGCAGCGCATTGGCGTCACTGTTACGGGTGAGCATCATAAGAAAATAGACCACCGCATTGCCAATGACAATATAACGCATCAAGTTAGTAATGCCAAAGCGCGGATGACGGGCGCAGAAGCGATCCACCGATTCGTAGATTTTTTTCAAGGGAGAACTCCTCCTATCTTTCCATTACCACGGATTATACCCCGTTGCAAAGGAAAAATCATGAATAAATGTTGAATATTTTATTTGTGCAGCAGCGGACTGAGCGGTTTGTAGATCAAGAAACACAGCACCACATCCAACACGCCCTTGAAAAGTGTAAACGGTACGTTAAAAATGAGCAGGCAGTTCAAAAGGGCGTTTTGCGTGGGAACCTGTGCCACGGTGCCTAAAATCTCCTGATACATATCGATAATGGCTTCCAGCGGCAGACCGTAGACGATTACATAGGCGGGATAGATCAGAAAATAGTTCAGCGGCAGGGAAATCACCGCCATGGCAATGGCACCCACAATAGAGCCAATCAGCGCTGTCTTGCGGCTCTTATGACGCTGATAAATGAGGCCTGCCACCAGAACAAATACTGCGCCCAGCAGGAAGTTGGAAAGCTCACCCACGCCGGCGGAAGTGCCGAAGGGTAAGTGCATCAGGTTTTTCGCCAGTTGAATTGCCACACCGTAAACCGGGCCCAGAGAGAACGTGCCCAATAGGGCAGGCAGATCGCTGATGTCCAGCTTCACAAAAGAGGGCATCAGGGGAATGGAAAATTCGATGAACTGCAGGATGAATGCGACTGCCGTCAGCATAGCGGCCACGGCGATGTGATGGGTTCTCTTTTTTTGCGTCATAATCATTGACACTCCTTTGTGATAAGTAAAACACCTCGGAAGAATTGCCTTCCAAGGTGCACGCATCAAAAAGAGCATCGCAAACGAATGCCGTACACGCCTTCTCTCATCCAGACTATCACTGTCGGTACCGGAATTGCGCCGGTTCCTGCCGCTCATTAGAGCCGCTCGCGGACTGTACCGCCGGTGGGGACTTTCACCCCGCCCCGAAGACAAATATCCTGTTGTTTTCTACCTATACTATAAACGAAAACGGCGCATTTGGCAAGTATAAATCAGTTGCTTTTTTCTCCTTTTTCTGCTACACTTGTTGAAAATGTTTTTCTTTAAAGGTGGAATGGTTATGTCCTCTCAGGTTTTTGCGATGATTGAACAAGAAGCACAGCGTCAAAACGAAAATATCGAGCTGATCGCCAGTGAAAATTTTGTCAGCGAAGATGTGCTGCGCGCGCTGGGCTCCTGCCTGACCAATAAATATGCCGAGGGCTATCCTACCCAGCGTACTTCCGGTAACAAGGGACGCTATTACGGCGGATGCGAATATGTCAATGAGATCGAGGAATATTGCTGCGATATGTGGCGCAAGGTGTTCCACACCGATTACCATGTCAATGTCCAGCCACACAGCGGTGCCAGTGCCAACTTGGCTGCCTATTTCAGCGTGCTGAAGCCGGGCGATACCATCCTGGCGATGGATTTGAGTAATGGCGGTCATCTGACACACGGTTCGTCTGTCAATTTCAGCGGTAAGCTGTACCGCATGGTGTTTTACAACGTGACCGCTGATGGCCGCATCGACTATGACGATGTGCGTCGGAAGGCGGAGCAGTTCCGTCCGCAGCTCATCCTGGCCGGTGCTTCCGCTTATAGCCGTCAGCTGGATTTTGCCGCTTTTGCAAACATTGCCAAGAGCGTAGGTGCCTACTTTATGGTGGATATGGCGCACATTGCAGGCCTTGTGGCAGCAGGCGACCATCCCTCTCCCTTTGGCTTGGCGGATATTGTGACCACCACCACCCACAAAACACTGCGTGGCCCTCGTGGCGGTATGATATTCTGTAAGCAGGAGCTTGCTAAAAAGGTGGATAGTGCCGTGTTCCCCGGATCCCAGGGAGGTCCTTTGCTTCATGTGATCGCCGCCAAAGCCGTGGCGGCGGAGGAGGCTTGCTCTGATGCGTTTGCTGACTATATTCATCAGGTGGTGAAAAACAGCCGTGCCATGTGTGAAGAATTTATCCGCCTTGGGTATGATGTAGTCACCGGCGGCACGGATAACCACCTGTTCCTCATTGACTTGACAAAGACCGGCCTGACCGGCAAGCAGGTGCAGGAGGAGTTGGATCGCCGCCATATCACACTGAATAAAAACTGTGTGCCCGGCGAGACCCGTTCTCCCCAGCAGACCTCCGGCGTGCGTATCGGAACAGCCGCCATGACAACTAAGGGGTATACGGAGGCGGATTTCATCCGTGTGGCACAGGAAATTGATCGCTGCTTGAAGGAAATGCAGGCGGCGCTGTAATCACAACATGGCAAAGGAATGGCCTTTGCCATGTTTTTCGTGGAACCTCTTTACAAAATAGAAAATTTGTTCTATAATGTAAACGAGCGGAGGTGATGTCATGCGCGCAAGACCGGTAAGCTGCTGCTTTTCCGGACATCGGCCGGGGAAACTGCCGTGGGGGAATCATGAGGACGATCCTAGATGTATGGCGCTGAAAAAGCGGCTTTATGGCGCGGCTTTATCGGCGTATGACGAGGGGTATCGTCACTTTATCTGCGGTATGGCACAGGGTTGTGACCTGTATTTCTGTGAAGCGGTGTTGGAATTGCGCGGGCTGCGCCCGGAGGTGACTTTGGAGGCGGCGATTCCCTGTCCTACACAGCCGGACAGGTGGAACAGCAAACAAAGGGAACGGTATCAAAAGCTGTTGGCTCAATGCGACTATGAAACGATGGTGCAGGATAAATACACCACCGACTGTATGCAGCGGCGTAACCGCTATATGGTGGATCACGCGGCGCTGTTGATTGCCGTGCATGACGGTTTGCCGGGCGGTACACGGCGTACTGTTGAATACGCCATGCATCGAGGAGTGGATATTGTGGACATTCCGTCGGTGGCACCAGATTCAGACAGGTAAATCGTATTACACATACCATGCGTAATTTTTGGAACCGTGGGTACAATAAAATAAGTTATTTCATGCAATGACAGGAGAAGAAACCATGAAAAAGACCATATTACGAAAGTATGCCAATTTGATCGCCACTTGCGGCGTCAATGTTCAGCCGGGGCAGGAGGTGTTTATTGCCGCCGATCTCGACCAGCCGGAATTCGTGAAAATGCTGGTGGAGGAGTGCTACAAGCGTAAGGCGAAAAAAGTTGTGGTGGACTGGAGTTATCAGCCGCTGCAAAAGCTGAATGTGCGCTATTGCAGTCTGAGTACCATGTCTGAGCTTGCCAACTACGAGGAAGCCCGTTGGCAGCACTATGTAGATACCATTCCCTGCCGCATCTATCTGCTGTCGGAGGATCCTGACGGGCTAAACGGCGTCAATCAGGAGAAAATGGCCAAGGCGCAGCAGAAGAGGTATCCTCTTATCAAGAAGTACCGGGATCAGATTGAAAACAAGTATCAGTGGTGTATTGCCGCCGTGCCCGGTGTGGCGTGGGCCAAGAAGCTGTTTCCGAACCTGCGGGCCTCTCAGGCGGTGGAAAAGCTGTGGGAGGCGATTTTGGACACCAGCCGTGTATGGGAGGATCCTATCGCGGCATGGGAGGATCACAACCGTGATCTCCACGAGCGCTGCGATTATCTAAACAGCTTGGGCATTGAAAAGCTGCACTATACCGCCTCCAACGGTACCGATCTCACGGTGGGTATGATCGCCGAAGCGCAGTTCAGCGGCGGTGGTGAAACCAGTTTACAGGGTGTCTATTTCAACCCCAATATTCCCACAGAGGAATGCTTTATTTCCCCTATGCGCGGCGAGGCAGAGGGTATTGTATATGCCACCAAGCCGCTAAGCTATCAGGGGCAACTGATTGACGGATTCTGGATTCGTTTCGAGGGCGGCAAGGCGGTGGAATGGCACGCAGATGAGAATGAAGAGCTGCTCACAAAGCTCATCAACATGGACGAGGGCAGCTGCTATCTGGGCGAATGTGCATTGGTGCCCTATGATTCACCCATTCGCAAGAGTGAACTGCTGTTTTACAACACGCTCTTTGACGAAAATGCTGCCTGCCATCTGGCACTTGGTATGGGCTTTGCCGATACCATCAAGGACTTCCAGCATAAGACGCTGGAGGAGTGCCGTAAGCTGGGTGTGAATGACTCCATGATTCATGAGGATTTCATGATCGGCTCGCAGGATATGAACATTGACGCGCTGTGCCGCGACGGTAAGACGGTGCCGATTTTCCGTAACGGCAACTGGGCGTTTTAATCGATTGATAACAGTAAAGCAGCATCTGCCGACAGGCAGATGCTGCTTTACTGTTGAAACCATCAGAAAAGGCCGATGATACGCCCGTTTTCATCCACATCAATGGACTCGGCCGCTGGAACCTTTGGAAGTCCGGGCATCGTCATGACGGCGCCGGTCAAAGCCACAATAAAGCCGGCACCGGCGGACACCTTCACCTGCCGGATCGTCACATCGAAGTTCTCAGGAGCACCAAGACGCTTGGGGTCATCGGAAAAGGAATACTGGGTTTTTGCCATGCAGACGGGCAGCTTTCCAAAGCCCAAAGATTCCAACTGCCGGCATTGCTGCCGTGCTTCCTCGGTGAGAATTGCCTTGCGTCCGTGATAGATGCGCTGCACGATCTGCTCCATTTTTTCGGCAATGGGTAAATCGCTATCATAAGAAAAGCGGAATTGAGAGGGCTGCTCACACAGGCGAACCACTTCCTCGGCAAGGGCCTTGCCGCCTTCTCCACCCTTGGCCCACACTTCGCTCAATGCCACATTCACGCCCAATGCGTGACACTTTTCGGCAATTAAGGCAAGCTCGGCCTGGGTGTCGGTAGGGAAGGCGTTGATTGCCACCACAGTAGGCAGACCGTAAACCTGCGTCATATTTTCCACATGGCGCAGCAGGTTGGGCAATCCTCGTTCCAATGCGGCAAGATCTTCGTGGGCAAGCTCCTCTTTCGCTGCACCGCCGTGATGCTTCAAAGCGCGGACAGTCGCCACAACGACACAGGCATCTACCTGCAAATCGGCCATGCGACATTTAATGTCCAAAAACTTCTCCGCACCCAGATCTGCTCCGAAACCGGCCTCCGTCACAGTGTAATCACCTAATGCCATGGCCATGCGGGTCGCCATAATGGAATTGCAGCCGTGGGCAATGTTGGCAAAGGGACCGCCGTGAATGAGAGCAGGTGTGCCCTCCAGTGTCTGCACAAGATTGGGCTTCAGTGCATCTTTCAAAAGTGCCGTCATAGCACCGGCTGCCTTTAAATCGCCGGCTGTCACAGGGGCACCATCGTAGGTATAGCCCACAATGATACGGCTTAGACGTGCTTTCAGATCGGATAGAGAAGTAGCAAGGCACAAAATGGCCATAATCTCGCTGGCAACGGTAATATCGTAGCCGTCTTCCCGTGGAATACCGTTTGCTTTGCCGCCCAAACCGATGGTAATGGAGCGCAAAGCCCGGTCATTCATGTCCACAGCGCGCTTCCAGGTGATCTGTTTGGGATCGATACCAAGGGCGTTACCTTGATGAATATGGTTATCAATCATCGCTGCCAGCAAATTGTTGGCAGCACCGATTGCGTGAAAGTCGCCGGTAAAATGGAGATTGATGTCCTCCATAGGGACGACCTGTGCGTATCCGCCACCGGCGGCACCGCCTTTTATGCCGAATACAGGGCCTAAAGACGGCTCGCGCAGAGCGATCACGGCTTTTTTGCCGATTTTCCGCAGACCGTCAGCCAGACCGACAGTGGTGGTGGTTTTTCCTTCGCCGGCAGGCGTTGGGGTCATAGCAGTTACAAGAATCAATTTACCCTTATGGGGTGTATTTTGCAGCAGGGAAAGGTCAATTTTGGCCTTGTAACGACCGTACAGCTCCAAATAGGATTCATCAATACCACACTGCGCGGCAATCTGGGAGATCGGACGCATGGTATGAGATCGAGCGATTTCAATATCGGACAGATAAGACATAGAAAACCTCCTATTGTGGTATCAAAATACAGAAAACTATCGTTTGGATAAGCTGTCCTTGACATAATCGGTAAAACGCTGTGCGGCGGCGGTCATGGGAACTGCTTGCAATGTACACATATCCACACTGCGAGGCGGAATATCAAAGGTGGTATTTAACTTACGCAGTTTACCGCTTTCCAGCTCGCGGCTCACAAATTCTTCTGTTACGCCTGCCACGCCGAAGCCGATTGTGGCCAGATCCACCAGCAGACTACGCGCGCCCAACTCGATTTCCGGATGCAGATGCAGACCGTTTTGCAAAAAATACTTCTCCAGATACAGGCGAGAAGATGCCTTGCGTTCCAGCAAAATCAGCGGAAAAGCGGCAATTTCCTCCAGCGTATAATCGTGGTCGAAGTTGCAGGGGTAACCAGCCGCGGCAACAAAGACGGAATGGGTGGCAAAGCAGGGGAAAATATCCAGCGAGCCGGTGTCAGCGGGGGTACTGGAAAAAGCAATATCCACTTTGCCCGACTGCAGCAGACCCAATACCTTATGGCTGCGGCCGGAAACAATTTGTATGTGAATTGCCGGGTACTGACGATGAAATGCGTCCAGATAGGGAAGCAGAAACTGACTGGTAACGGTGTCGCTGGCACCAATGACCAACTGCCCCATTTGCAGTTCACGGGTCTGGGAGAGCTTCGTCTCACCTGTTTCCAGCAACCCCATGGCGCTGCGGACATATTCGTATAGCATTTTGCCGTCTGCTGTCAGCAATACACCCCGAGAATTACGGGCAAACAGCCGCGTCTGCAGTTCAGACTCCAACTGTTTGATCGATTGACTGACGGCGGATTGAGAAATATACAACGACTGCGCTGCGGCAGTAATATTGCCGGCCTCGGCCACTTCCTTAAATACTTTATAGAGTTCCAGTTTGACGGACATCACAACACCTCATAAGCGGAAATTATTATAAAGTCGTAAAATATCTGGAATAATTATATCATAATTCTGCGTTATGACAAGCACTATTTTTCTTGCAGGAAGAGCAAGTGTGTGATAAAATAGGGAAAAACAGATAAGAGGACAGATAGATGGATAAATTGATGAAAAAGTGGCGCAGTATGTACCTTCTGGATCAGATTTTTTTGCTGGCAGGAATCATCTTGGCGTTGGTGTGCCTTATTATGGGTGAACTGCGTTACGCTGCGGTACTTCTTGGGCTGATGCTTCTGATGCTGATGGCAATGAACGGAAATCGCACAAAACGATTGGGTCGAAAATACGGCACCATATATTTCCACACAGAGGACGAGCAGATGATTCCGTTTACATTTGAGCAGGTCAAAGCGGAGTATATGCACGGTCAGGGTGGCAAGTACCTCGGGCACAAGGCAACGGTATGCTTCCCTTACGATAAACTGGACGAGGACGGCAACTTTAAAACCGGTTTCGGCCTGACGATCTGTAAGGACGGTTGGCAGGACGAGAATGAGTTGCTTTCCACTCTGAAGCGAGGCGATCTGATTTCGACTACCGGCGAGTTTGTGGCGGTAAATCCGAAATATTTCTGTATCGGTAAGCTGACAGATGTACAGCGTGCTACGGAAGAAATGAAATATATCTAATAAAATCAGCCGACAGGATCATCATCCTGCCGGCTGATTTTTTATCGGCGTAATTGTTCCCAGATGGTAATGACGCCTGTTTCGCGGGTCTTATTCATGTCGATGACACGCTGGTTGCGGCTGCCGCGAAACTGGAGAGAAATGTCTTTCTGCTCCGCCATAAAGCGGCCGTCTACCAGCACATCAATGTAGGAGAGCATTTCGTCAGTGACCTCGCAATGGGGATGAGAGTCATCCTGCCATAGCTCATCATCCAGACGGTAGCCCGTAAAAACCCAGATGGTCTTAGTAGGGAAATCTGCTTTCACCTTTTTTAGCAGCTTTACTAACTCTCGTTGGTTTTCCGGTTCAAACGGTTCGCCGCCCAGAACAGTCAGACCGGCGATATAGGATTTACTCAGCTCCGTATAGATTTCGGCGGCAGTCTCCTCGGTGAATGGCTGGCCGAAGCGAAAATCCCATGTCTGGGGCTGAAAACAGTCGGGACAGCGGTTTCGACAGCCGGACACAAACAGTGTCACACGCACACCGATGCCGTTGGCAATATCGCATTTTTTCAGTTCTCCGTAATACATGGCAGACAACTTACAGGTGCAGTACGCGGTCCTGAATTTCCTGTGTACGGCCTTGATTCCAGAATTGTGTGCCGATATAACCGCAGGTACGACGGGCCACATTCATCTTATCCTGATCGGTGTTACCACAGTTGGGGCACTTCCAGATCAGTTTGCCGTCTTCTTCCTTGATCTCGATTTCGCCGTCCCAACCGCAGACCTGGCAATAGTCGCTCTTGGTATTCAGCTCGGCGTAGATAATATGGTCATAGATAAACTTCATGACCTCCAGCACGGCATCCAGATTATTCTGCATATCCGGCACTTCCACATAGCTGATAGCACCGCCGGGGGACAGATGCTGGAACTGCGCCTCAAACTCCAGCTTCTTGAAGGCGTCGATGGGCTCGGTCACATGGACATGATAGCTGTTGGTGATATAGCCCTTATCGGTAATGCCCTCAATGACACCAAAACGCTTCTGGAGGCATTTGGCAAACTTATAGGTGGTGGATTCCAGCGGCGTGCCGTAGAGGGAGAAGTCGATGTTACTCTCTTTCTTCCACTTGGCGCAGGCATCGTTCATGCGCTTCATGATGTCAAGCGCAAAGGGCGTAGCGGAGGGATCGGTATGTGACTTGCCTGTCATGAATTTCACGCACTCATAAAGGCCGGCATAACCCAGAGAAATGGTGGAATATCCACCGTAGAGCAGCTTGTCAATCGGTTCACCCTTTTGCAGACGAGCCAGTGCGCCGTACTGCCACAGAATAGGGGCGGCATCGGATAAGGTACCCTTCAAACGCTCGTGGCGGCACAGTAATGCCTTGTGGCACAGCTCCAGACGCTCATCAAAGATACTCCAGAACTTCTCAATATTGCCGCCGGAGCTGAGTGCCACATCGGGCAGATTGATGGTGACAACGCCCTGATTGAAACGGCCATAATACTTATGCCTGCCCGGTTCATAGTTGCCGGCGTTGGCAATGTTGCCGATACCGGCATCGGTGAAGCGATCAGGAGTCAGGAAGCTGCGGCAGCCCATACAGACATACACATCGCCCTTGAGCTCCAGCATCTTCTTTTCGCTGATATAGTCAGGCACCATACGCTTGGCGGTGCATTTGGCGGCCAGCTTGGTCAGATACCAGTATTTGCTATCCTCTGTGATATTATCTTCTTCCAGCACATAGATTAGCTTGGGGAAAGCGGGAGTGACCCACACGCCCTTTTCGTTCTTGACACCCTGATAACGCTGCTCCAGCATCTCCTCAATGATAACTGCCAAGTCTTCTTTCTCCTGCTGATTGCGGGCTTCGTTCAGATACATGAACACGGTGATGAAGGGTGCCTGACCGTTGGTGGTCAGCAGCGTGACGACCTGATACTGGATGGTCTGTACACCACGGCGGATCTCCTCACGCAGGCGCTTTTCAGCGATGGCGTTGATCTTTTCACTATCGACCACGATGCCGGAGGCATCAAATTCATCACGCACGCTGGCACGCAGCTTCTGACGGCTGATCTCCACAAAAGGAGCCAGATGGGTCAAGCTGATGGACTGACCGCCATACTGGTTACTGGCCACCTGTGCTACGATCTGCGTGGCAATGTTGCAGGCAGTGGCAAAGGAATGGGGTTTTTCAATCATGGTGCCGGTAATGACGGTGCCGTTTTGCAGCATATCCTCCAGATTCACCAGATCGCAGTTGTGCATATGCTGGGCATAGTAATCGCTGTCGTGGAAATGGATGATACCCTCACGGTGCGCTTCCACCACATCCTGAGGCAGCAAGATGCGCTCGCTCAGGTCACGGCTGACCTCGCCGGCCATATAGTCGCGCTGGGTGGAGTTGACCACAGGGTTCTTATTGGAATTTTCCTGCTTGGCTTCTTCGTTGTTGCACTCGATCAGGGAGAGAATCTTATCGTCGGTGGTGTTGGATTTACGCACCAAGCTACGGGTGTAGCGATAGGTGATGTAATGCTTGGCCACTTCAAAAGCGCCGTGAGCCATAATCTGATGCTCTACCATATCCTGAATTTCTTCCACGGTGGGGGCGCGGTTCATGCGCTGGCATTGCAGCTCCACAGATTCGGCGATACGCTGGATTTGCACAGGGGTCATACGATCCGTTTCTTCTACGGAATCGTTGGCCTTAGTAATGGCAATAATGATTTTGGTAATGTCGAAAATGACTTCTGAGCCATTGCGCTTTATAATTTTCATATGTGCAACCTCCGTTATCTCTCTATTTCCCCACCTGACAGGTGCAAGCGACCATATTCATAATACCCTATATCTTGTGTCGATTCAAGAGGGAAAATCAAAATATAGAGAAATAGCTGCAACAAAAATTGAACCTGAATTTTAGCAAAACTACACAAAAAACACAAAATATAGGGGAATGACATCAATAAGTAACCACAAAATATAGTTTTCTTGCCGCAAAACAGTGACAAATATGGCTAAATTATTGCCATAAGGAGGATTTTCTATCGCTTTTTTGCCATATAAGTGGTATACTTGCCATAAAAGTAACGGAGGGCTCCCATGGAAAAATTATGCGATTTACTACAGGTGAAACCGGGTGTCACCGCACTTATCGGCGGTGGCGGTAAGACCTCGCTTCTCTATCATCTGGCGGAAGAATTGCGCGATCGAGGTACGGTACTGGTCTGTACCACCACCAAAATCTGGCCGCCGGAGTATTTGCCGGTGGTGCAGGACGAAGATGAACTGACAGAGGCACTGTCGCGTTTTGGTGTGGTATGTGCCGGAACGACCACTGAGCAGGGGAAATTGGCGGCTCCCAATTTCCCCTGGGATAACCGCGCCGATTATGTGCTGGTGGAAGCAGACGGCTCGGCAGGCAGGCCTTTTAAGGCGCACGAATCGTGGGAACCGGTGATTCCGGAACACTGTCAAAATACGATTCTGGTATTGGGCGCTGCCGGTTTTGGCAAGCCGATCAGCGAGGTGGCGCACCGCCCTGCGATTTATGCGAAGCTTGCCGGTGTACCGGAAAACTGTTCGGTGTCGCCTGCTGTGGCGGCTGAGGTTGTCAAGCGCGAAGGACTCCACAACCGCATCTTTGTCAATCAGACGGATACGGAGAAAGAATGGATCCAAATAGATGAACTGGCACAGTTATTGGATTGCCCCATCGTGGCAGGAACTCTGCGCGATAAGTTCTGGAAAAATGTAAAATAAAAAGATACGGCTGCAAGAAAAATCTTGCAGCCGTCATTTTTATGCGTTTGTAGCGGATAGCGCATTGGCTAAACGTGCGTAGTCCTCCAGACTGAGCCGTTCGCCGCGAATATCGGGACGCAGACCGCAGTCGGTGACAATCTGTGTGAGTTGCTCCTTGGGGAGATTCCAACCGGTCTGCAGTGAGTTGACCAATGTTTTGCGCCGCAGGGCAAAGCCTGCGCGAACAGTGCGCCAAAAAGCGGCTTCGGACACCACCTGAACAGGCGGCGCTTTGCGCACGGGGCAATGGATCACGGCAGAGGTCACCTTAGGCGCAGGCAGAAAACAGGTGTTGGGCACGGTGAACAGCAGCTCCGGTTCGGTGTAATACTGCATCAACAGGGTAAATGCACCGTAATCTGCCGTGCCGGGCTTGGCGCAGATGCGCTGCGCCACTTCTTTTTGAATGAGAACGGTCAGACTGTCAAAGCAGCCGCTTTCCACACAAGCCGTCAGCACGGGGGTGGTGATGTTATAGGGCAAATTGGCGCATAAAATCGGACGCAGACCGTTAAAATGCTCCGCCACCAATGCCTTTAAGTCACATTTCATGATGTCACCGGGGACAAGGGTAAAATTATCAAAGTCTGCCATGGTTTCCGCCAAAACAGGGTATAGTCGCTGATCCAGTTCCACAGACACTACTTTTTCGGCGCGTATGGCAAGTTGTTGCGTCAGAGGGCCGATTCCGGGTCCAATCTCCAATACACCGGTCTGTCTGTCTGCACCGCAGGCGTCAGCAATGTTCTGAGGCACCCAGTCTTCAATGAGAAAATTCTGCCCCAAGGACTTGGCAAAGCGAAAGCCGTGTCGAGTCAGTAGGTTTTGTATATCGTTACGGTCACATAGATTCATGTTAGTGACCTCCTTTGCGTGGAATAATCAAATTATACCACAAAAGATACATCTTGACAACTGCGCGTACGGGTGATAGAATCTGAAAAGTAAGAAAAGTTATACTTTTGCGAAAGAGGGATACATATGAAAGATAAGAAAAATGATCGTTATTTCATGGCGTCGGTAAAACTGGGGCCCAAGGGTCAGATCGTGATTCCCAAGGAAGTGCGTGAGATGTTTGGCGTGGCACCCGGGGACACCATGGTGCTGTTGGCGGACCGTAAGAAGGGCGTGGCGCTGCAGACGGTGGACAAATTGAATCCCATGCTGCGCAGTACCTTCAATAGTCTGATGGACGATGAGGAGGATGAGGAAGCGTGAACATATTGACGGTGGAAGGCCTATGCAAGAGCTATCCGTCCTTCCGGTTGAAAAATGTAGGATTTACGTTGCCTATGGGGACGGTCATGGGCTTTATCGGCCGCAACGGTGCAGGTAAATCCACAACGCTCAAGTCTATTTTAGGATTGGTGCATCCCGATGATGGTCATGTTACCTTTATGGACAAGGACACAGCAGAGAATGAGCAGTACATGAAGGAAAATATCGGCGTGGTACTGGGCGGTATTGACTTTTATCCCCAGAAGAAAATCAAGACCATCACCGATGTGACGCGCCGCTTCTATCCTAACTGGGAAGAAGAGAAATACCGCCACTATCTGGAGCTGTTTCATATTGACGAGAATAAGCGGGTGCAGGAGCTGTCCAGCGGTATGCGCGTTAAGTATCTGATGGTACTGGCGCTGAGCCACAATGCCAAACTGCTGATTTTAGACGAACCTACCAGTGGACTGGATCCTGTGTCTCGTGATGAGCTGACAGAGCTGTTTCGTGCCATCGTGGCTGACGGCAGTCGCAGTATTCTGTTTTCCACACATATTACCTCCGATTTGGAGAAGTGTGCCGATCACATCACCTTTATTAAAGACGGTGAGATTTTCTTTACGGGTACCAAAGAACAGTTCCTCGCGGACTATGCCCAGTTTGGTCACACCATGGAGGAAATTATTGTTGCCGTAGAAAGGAGGCCTTTGGATGAAAGCGCTATTATATAAGCAGTTTCGTCTGGTGTGCCATCCCATGGCGCTGGTATTCTGTCTGTTCGGCGTGATGCTGATCATTCCCAGCTATCCCTACACGGTGGCCTTTTTCTATGTGACGTTGGGAATTTTCTTCACCTTTATGAATGTCCGTGAGCAGCGCGATATCTACTATGCGGCATTGCTTCCCATCTGCAAGCGAGATACTGTCAAAGCATCTGTTGTGTTTGTTGCCATTATTGAAGTTCTGTCATTGGTGATAGCCATTCCTTTTGCCGCACTGTCTGTCCACATCAATTCCAAGGGTGGCAATGTGGTAGGTATGGATCCCAATGTGGCACTGTTTGGTGCAGTCTTACTGTTGTTTGCCCTGTTTAATGCCATCTTTTTATGCTCTTTTTATAAGACGGCATATAAGGTAGGGATGTCCTACCTCAAAGCGGTGATTCCCATGTCCTTGGGAATGATTGTCTGCGAGGCACTGGTACATTTTCCAAGTATGGAATGGCTGGATGCCGTGGATCGTGCCGGTCAAATGAAACAGCTGCCGATTTTAGCGGCGGGAATTGTTGTATATGCGGTGAGTTTGGTGCTGACGTATCGCTGCGCGGCTGATCGCTATGAAAAGGTAGATCTATAAGAATAAAGAATTGCCGATGGAAAACCATCGGCAATTTTTTATATCAGTTTTTGCATATCGTCCGGAAGCGGTGCGGTAATATGGAGCAATTCGCCCGAGAGCGGGTGACGCAGCCACAGTTCATAGGAGTGCAGAGCCGGCCTTGTAATGATATCATGATTTTCCGTGCCGTAGAGCCAGTCACCAACCAATGGATGTCCGATAGCGGATAGGTGCAGGCGCAACTGATGGGTGCGTCCGGTCAGAGGTCGCAGACGCAGGAGAGAGCGGACACAGTTTGTTTGCAATACTTCATATTCTGTATGGGAAGCCAAACCGTTCGGTTCAATGCAGCGCTTCAATACAGAATCGGGATCGCGGCCAATGGGAAGATCGATCGTGCCTTGCCATGGGGAGGGTACCCCTTGGCAGATGCCGCGATATTCCCGACGGAAATCATCCGTGTGTAAAATTGCCATGCAGCGCTGGTGCATATAGCCGCTTTTTGCCACTACCATCACACCTGTTACGCCACGATCCAGGCGATTTACCGGATGGAATGGCGTACCGCCCAGATAGTGTGCCACAGCACCGGCCACAGTAACGGTTTCCTCGGTCAACGCCGCAGAATGAACGGCGATGCCGGCAGGCTTATTCAGAATCAGCAGATCGTCATCCTCGTAGAGAATGTCCAACGGATAATCTACCGCAGTAATATGGGAACTCAATGTGCCGTCATCGGCAATGTTCACGGTCAGTTCATCGCCTGTGTGTACAATGGCGGCCACTGTAACGGGCTTTCCGTTCAGCAAAATCGCATTTTTGCGCCACTTCAACGATTTGAGCAGAGAGGAGGAAATCTGCCATGTGCCGCGCATGAGCCGCTTCACTTTCTGGCCATCCTCTTTGTCGGTGACGGTCATTTTCATCATTCGCATGGAATTCCTCCCTTCTCATGAGATTATTGTAGCATATTTTCAATGTTTGTGGTAAACTTATTTCAAATAAGCGGAAAGAAGGGAGTTTTTATGGCATCTAAGGTATATTTTGCAGATCTGCGTGCGGATTTTCATGAGAACCTGCAGCAGAAATTGACCAGATTGATGAAAACAGCCGGTATGGGAAATATTGACTTTGACAAAAAGTATGCGGCAATCAAAATGCATTTCGGTGAGCCGGGCAATCTGGCGTTTTTGCGTCCGAATTGGGCAAAAACCGTGGCGGATTTTGTCAAGGAGCGCGGCGGCAAGCCTTTTTTGACAGACTGCAATACGCTGTATGTGGGTGGCCGCAAAAATGCCTTGGACCATTTGGACACAGCCATGCTCAACGGTTTCTCTCCGCTGTCCACCGGCTGCCAGGTTATCATTGCCGATGGGCTGAAGGGTAATGATGAGGTGTATGTGCCTGTTGAGGGCGGCGAATTGGTAAAGGAAGCAAAGATCGGCCGCGCCATTATGGATGCCGATGTGTTTATCTCGTTGAACCACTTTAAGGGCCATGAGGAAGCCGGTTTTGGCGGTGCGCTGAAGAACATCGGTATGGGCTGCGGCAGTCGTGCCGGTAAGATGGAGCAGCACAATGCCGGCAAGCCTGTGGTACAGGAGAAGACCTGTGTAGGGTGCGGTCTGTGTGCCAAGATCTGTGCACACGGTGCCCCTGTTACGGCAGACGGCAAGACGCACATTGACCACGATAAGTGTGTGGGCTGCGGCCGCTGTATTGCCATCTGTCCCCGTGACGCTGTGGTGCCGCTGTGGGATGGAAGTTTTGACGATCTCAATCGCAAGATGGCAGAGTATGCGAAAGCGGTAATTGACGGTCGTCCGCATTTCCACATTTCTTTGGTCATCGATGTGTCGCCTAACTGCGATTGCCACGGAGAAAATGATGCCGCCATTGTGCCCAATGTGGGTATGTTTGCTTCTTTCGATCCTGTGGCCCTGGATATGGCTTGCGCTGATGCGGTAAATGCGCAGCCCGTGATTGCCAACAGTGCGCTGGCCGAGGGCGATGCACATGATCACGACCATTTCCACCGAGTCCACCCGGAAACCAACTGGATGAGCTGTATTGAACACGCAGAAAAACTGGGGATCGGCACAAGAGAATATGAACTGATTCAGATTTGATCCGGTTTCACGAAAAAGGACGCAGGTAATTTACCTGCGTCCTTTTTTCAGAATATTTGTCATAAAGGGAGTGCAACAAATTTATTAAAAAATGAACAGATATTAAACATTTACCAAATTCGACACAGTTCTGTTTACATATTCGGTCACATATGATAAAATAAGTTAACATAATAGCAATGGAGGAAGAAAGGAGCCGATGTGAAAAAATACATACCGACTTATGATGGGACTTTGCGTAAACACGCATTGCAGGTGCCGGAATGTATCAGAGAATGCAGCGGGATTATTGTTTTTGGGCGACGCATTAAGTCATTGGTATTTTCAACAGATGTGGCCATCATCAAAAACATCAATGCAGATGCGGTGATTGCCGTGTATCCTTTTACACCGCAACCCAGCATTACCCAGTCTATTATCAATGTATCGGATGTGCCTGTTTTTGCCGGAGTGGGTGGCGGTTTGACAAATGGATCCCGTTCGGCAAATATTGCTGCATTTGCGGAGCATCAAGGTGCATTTGGTGTAGTTTGCAATGCGTTTATAACGGATGAAGCGATTCGTGCAATCAAAGACACCATAGAGATCCCTGTAGTGTTTACTGTGGTGTCAGAACAGGTAGATATTGACAGTCGGCTTGCTGCGGGAATTGATATTGTAAATGTTTCAGGAGCAGCACGAACACCGGAGATCGTTATGCACCTACGGAAACGCTATCCGAATTTACCGATTATTGCCACAGGTGGGCCCACTCATGAAACCATCAAAGCGACCATCAATGCTGGCGCCAATGCCATTACCTATACACCGCCCAGCAATGGCGAGCTATTTGCCAAGGATATGCACGAATATCGCCAATGGTATCTGGAAAACGGTGAAGAATAAAGCACAAGGGAGAGCAATGCTCTCCCTTGTGCTTTATTTTACTTGCTCAGATATTCCATGCACTTCTTGTTGGCATCGAAGGCAATCTTATCCTCATCAATGGTAGTCAGACGGCCGCCCTTTACGGTAACGCGACCGTGTACCACGGTGTAGTCCACAGCACCGCGCAGACCAACCGTACCCAGTACGGACTTGGCATCTACGCAGGCACCGACCAGCTCCAGACGGCGCTCATCGACCATAAACAAGTCAGCGCACTTGCCGACTGCCAGGGAACCGATGTCGTCACGACCCAGCAGACGAGCGCTGCCGCGAGTAGCCATTTTCAGGATGTCATAGCCGGTGGGAGCCTGACGACTGGAATTCAGTCGGTGCAGCAGGAATGCCACACGCAGCTCTTCCAGCAGGCTGGAGCCATCGTTGCTGGCGCTGCCATCCACAGCCAGACCAACGGGAACGCCCAGTTCCAGCATTTCGGGAATGCGTGCAATACCAGAGGACAGCTTCATATTGGAGATGGGGCAATGTGCCACACCGGTACCGGTTTTAGCCAGCAAGCGTAGTTCTTCATCGTTGAAGTGGATGCCGTGGGCATACCACACATCATCGCCGATCCACCCCAGACGCTCCATATACTCCAGAGGACGGATGCCTTCACGCTGAAGCATAAAGTTCTCTTCATCCTTGGTTTCGCACAGGTGGGTATGCAGACGGACGCCGTACTGGCGAGCCAGGATAGCACTCTGGCGCAGCAGCTCAGCGGACACGGAGAAGGGAGAGCAGGGAGCCAGAGCAATACGGTGCATAGCACCGTAGGAAGTGTCATGATACTTTTCGATCAGGCGAGCGCTGTCAGCCATGATCTCGTCAACCGTCTGCACCACACTGTCGGGAGGCAGACCGCCGTCCTTGACACTCAGATCCATGCTGCCGCGGCTGGCATACATACGGATGCCCAGTTCATCGGCAGCGGCAAACTGCGTGCCGATCAGATCGCCGGCATTGGCAGGAAAAACATAGTGATGGTCGAAGCAGGTGGTGCAGCCGTTTTTCATCAGTTCACCCATACCGGTCAGACTGCTCAGACGAATCACATCATGATCCAGATTCTTCCAAATCTCATACAGCGTTTTCAGCCAGTCAAACAGCTCCATGTTCTGTACCTGGGGCAGATTGCGGGAAAAGACCTGATACAGATGATGATGGGTATTGACCAGGCCGGGGTAGCACAGCATATGGGTGGCGTCAATCGTCTCGTCGGCGGTGACATCGAGATTTTGGCCAATCTCTTTAATGAAACCATCTTCGCAGTAGATGTCGGCATTGGTCAGCAGGCGATCGTTATCATCGCAGGTGACAAGTTGGGAAATATTTTTGATTAACAGAGTAGACATAGTGTTTCTCCTTTATTACAAAAATAAAACGAGCAGGCCCAAAAGGGCCTGCTCATCCGCATTTTAATCAACATTCCCCGTGGAAGCAGGTGAGAAAGGGGAATGAGGTATGGATTTTGTCAGCGCTCTTCGCGGAAATAGCTCAAGCCCAAAGAGGCAGGCGGCTGGTTCTCACGACGCTTACGCAGGGACACCGCGATCAGAACGATCAGTGTAATCACATAAGGCAGCATCTTGAACAGCTCGATGGAACTACGGTTCAGACCGGGGATGTACAGGTAAGCCCAGTACACAAAGCCGAACAGGTAAGCGCCCCAGATAGAGTTCAGAGGCTTCCAGGTGCCGAAGATAACCAGAGCAACGGCCAACCAACCCAAGCCCTCGATCACGGCATCGTTTGCCCAAGTGCCCTTGATGTAGTCCATGGTATAGAACAGACCACCAAGACCGGCAATAGCAGAGCCACAGATGATACCGATGTACTTATACTTAGTAACATTGATACCGGCAGCATCGGCAGTACCGGGGTTCTCGCCGACAGCGCGCAGATTCAGACCAGTGCGCGTTTTGTTCAGGAAGTAGGACATCAGAATGGCAATGACGATTGCCAGATAGACCATGAAGCCATGGCCGAAAATCAGCTTGCCGAGAACACCCTTAAAGCCCAGCGGGGTGTATGCAATATAAGCGCTGGAGGTAATGGGGGTAGAAATCTGACCAACACCACCGGCCAGAGTGTTCAAGCTGGCGCCAAAGAAGTTAGCCACGCCGCCGCCGAAGATGGTCAGCGTCAGACCGGTAACGTTCTGGTTAGCACGCAGCGTGATGGTCAGGAAAGCATAGATCAGACCACCGGCAGCAGCGAATGCCATGCTGCACAGGAAGCTGAGAATCAGACCAACGATGGGGGACTTTCCGCCGCCAACACACTCATAGAAGAAAGCAGCGATCATACCGCCGATACCGCCCAGGTACATGATACCGGGGATACCAAGGTTCAGGTTACCGGACTTTTCAATCAGGGTCTCGCCGAGAGAGCCCAGCATAATAACAGTACCGAAAGCGATGGCGGAGTTCAGCAGAGATAGCAATTGAGCCATTACTTGGTCACCTTCTTTCTACGGAAACGCACGATGTAGTTAACAAAGAACTCGCTGCCCAGCAGGAAGAACAGAATGATACCGGTGATCATTTCGGAAACTTCCTGGCTCAGGTTGTACTGAGAGGCGATAGCCTGAGCGCCCTTCTGCAGAGCGACAATCAGGAAGGAGAAGATGACCATGACCACGCTGTTGAACTGAGCCAGCCAAGCTACGATGATAGCGGTAAAACCACGGCCACCGGCGGTGGAGGTGGAGATGGTGTGGGATGCGCCGGACACGGCAATGAAACCGGCCAAACCGCAGATAGCACCGGAGAGAATGATGGTGCGGACATAAGCCTTGTTGACACGGATGCCGGCATAACGGGCGGTATTCTCAGAGTCACCGATCACGGCGATCTCATAACCGTGCTTGGACTTGGTCATGTACAGGTACATGAAAACGGTAATAATCAGAACCAGAATGACGTTCCAACCGAAGTCACCGTTGTAACCAGAGGAGAACAGGTTGGGCAGCCAACCCTCCTTGCCGGCGGAGTTGATCACGCCAACGGAGTTGGAGCCAAAGGGGTTTTCCCACTTTGCCACGAAGAAGCTGGTCAACTGAATGGCGATGTAGTTCATCATCAGGGTGAACAGAGTTTCGTTGGTGTTCCAGATGGCCTTAAACACGCCGGGCAGGAAGCCCCACAGACCACCGGCAACCAAGCTGGCGATAATCATGACCAACAACAGCACGATGGTGGGCAGGCTCTTGAGGTAGATCATGCAGGCTGCGCAGGCGATACCGCCAACCAGGATCTGACCTTCAGCGCCGATGTTCCAGAATTTCATCTTGAATGCGGGAGCCAGACCAACGGCGATGCACAGCATGGTCATGGCATCACGGATGGTGACCCAGGAACGCTTTGCCGTGCCGAATGCACCGCTTGCCATGGTAGAGAAGACCTGAACAGGGTTCAAGCCGGAGATAGCTACGATAACGATACCGCAGACCACAAGACTCAGAAAGAATGCAATAACACGGATGCCCCATGCCTTCCAAGCGGGCAGCATTTCACCGCGCTTAGACATACGAATTAAGGGCTCATGAACGGATTTCTTTTCCATTATTCGGCCTCCTTTCTATGCTGGGTCATCAGCAGACCGACTTCTTCCTTGGTGATGGTACGACCATCCACTACGCCGGAAACCTGACCGCCACACAGAACGACAATACGGTCGCACAGCTCCAAAAGAACGTCCAAATCTTCACCGACATAGATGACGGCATTACCCTTCATCTTTTCGGCGGTCATCAGATTATAAATAGTGTAAGATGTATTGATATCCAGACCGCGGACAGCATAAGCACTCATCAGAACGGCGGGCTCCTGCGCGATTTCACGGCCAACCAGTACCTTCTGCACATTACCACCGGACATACGACGTACGGGGAAACTGGTGCTGGGAGTAACGACCTCCAGGTCTTTCCAAATACGGTTAGCCAGTTCTTCGGGTTCCTTATGGTTGACGAACAGACCCTTGCCCTTACGCCAGGAACGCAGCATCATGTTACCGGTCATGCCCATAGTGCCGACCAGACCCATGCCCAGACGATCTTCGGGAACGAAAGCCATTGCCACGCCGGCCTTCTTAATATCCAGGGGATCCTTGCCGACCAGTTCAACATCCTTGCCGGTGTTCGGATCGTGGAATGTGATAGAACCACTGGAAATGGGATACAAACCGGAAATGGATTCCAGCAGCTCCTTCTGACCGGAACCGGCAACACCGGCAATACCCAGCACTTCACCACTATTGGCGGTAAAGGTTACATCATCCAGACGCTTAACACCCAACTCATCATAGCAGGTCAGATTCTTGATCTCCAGACGAGGCTGAGGATTCACGGGCTCGGGACGGTCGATATTCAAAGATACGCTGCGGCCGACCATCATATCGGTCAGGGACTGCTGGTTAGCGTCCTTGGTGGCCACATCGCCGATGTACTCACCCTTACGCAGAATAGCAACACGATCGGAAACATCCAGCACCTCGTGCAGCTTATGGGTGATGATGATCAAGGACTTACCATCCTTTTGCATGTTGCGCATAATAGCGAACAGCTTAGTGGTTTCCTGAGGAGTCAGAACGGCGGTAGGCTCGTCCAGAATCAGAATATCAGCGCCGCGATACAGTACCTTAACGATTTCAACGGTCTGCTTCTGAGAAACGGACATATCGTAAATCTTCTGGTCGGGCTTGATATCAAAGCCGTACTTATCGCAGATCTCCTTGACCTTTTCGCCGGCCTTCTTCAGATCCAGTTTGCCTTCGCCTTCCAGACCCAATACGATATTCTCGGTGGCGGTGAAGACATCGACCAGTTTGAAGTGCTGGTGGATCATACCGATACCGTTATCGAATGCGTCCTTAGGAGAAGCAATGGTCACGGGCTGGCCGTGAACATAAATTTGTCCCTCATCGGGGAAGTAGATGCCGGAGAGCATATTCATCAGGGTCGTTTTGCCGCTGCCGTTTTCACCCAGCAAGGACAAAATTTCGCCTTCGCGCAAATCCATATTGATGCTGTTATTAGCAACAACACTACCAAAGCGCTTGGTGATATTCTCCATTTTAATTGCGCATGCAGTTTCCAAGGCTGTCATCCTTTCTTTCGGGGTAAGGGTGCTAAAAGGTGCTTATACCCGATTTATTTCACAGCAATTTTACCACATTTTTTTTTGGTTGTAAATTAAAAATCAAAAAATTTTTTGATATTCTAAAATAGTGTTTAAAGCAACAGAACACTGTCGAATTTTTTGTGAATTTCGACAATGTTCCCTGGGAAAACTCCGGATGCTATTTTGGCTTTTTTTACTGAAATCTACTTTATTCCACTGCCGCAGTTAATGCGGCAGTGGAATAAAGTAGGGACAACAGATATGAAAAAGGACTGCCCGAAGGCAGTCCTTTTTGGATCATAAGAGTGATGTAATTAGTTCAGCTCAGTGATGCCATCGATACGCAGACTGAAGGAAGGAGCGGAGATGTACTCAGACTCATGATAGTAACCATCCACGATACCCTCGTTGGTGTCGTTGGCCCAGTCGCCGTCGCTATCGAAGGTGAAAGCGCTGGTGACAGGCTGACCGCCGACAGTGAAGTTAGCGGTGTCGAAGACATGCAGCTCACCGGCCTTGATAGCTTTCTCAGCAGCGGCAACGGCCTCAGCAGTACCCTCAGCAACCTCGGGGCCCAGCTCGGTGATGCAGACAGCACCTTCGTTGTAACCGGCAGCCCAGTCGGTCTTAACTTCCTCACCGTTCAGCATAGCGTTGAACAGATAGGTGTAGAACACGGACCAGTTGTTGGAGGCAGAAGTCAGAGCAGCAGTGGGAGCAGCCTTCAGCATATCAACGTTGTAACCAACGGAGTATACGACCTGGCCATTGTCCTTAGCGGTCTGAACAGCCTTGGGAGCGCCGGTGGAGTCAGCGTGCTGACCAATGATGACGCAGCCGCGAGACATCAGAGCTTCAGCGGCCTTGCCCTCGTCCTGAATGTTGAACCAGGAGTTGGTGTACTGAACATCCATGTGAGCTTCGGGAACGATGCTCTTGATGCCCAGGAAGAAGCCGGTGTAACCGGAAACCACTTCAGCATAGGGATATGCGCCAACATAGCCGATGTAAGGATCGGTAACCTTGCCGGCATCCATCAGTTCCTTCAGCTTCATACCGGCAACGATACCGGAAACGTAGCGGGACTCGAAGGTGTAGTTGAAAGCGTTGTGGAAGTTCTTCAGGCCGGACTTCATAGCGGTATCACCGGTCATAGCAACGAACTGGACATTGGGATTCTCCTCAGCAGCCTGCTGGGTGTAGGTCTGATGGCTGTAGGAGTTGGTGATGACCACGTTGCAGCCCTGCTCGACGCACTCGACGCACTTGTCGTAGCACTCTTCATTCTCGGGGATGTTGTAGCACCATACCAGGTTCTCATCAGCCAGACCGCAGGCAGCGGCAGCAGCCTTGATGCCGTCCATGTGGGCAGCAGTGTAACCCTCGTTTTCATCGCCGACCAGAACGATACCTACCTTCAGCTTGGCAGCATCGTCACCGCCAGCGGGGGTCTTCTCACCGCAGGCTACCAGGCTCAGAGCCATAACCAGAGCGAGAATCAGTGCAAGAAACTTTTTCATGCTTGTTTGTTCCTCCTTTAATATTTTGATACCCGGCGAAAGAAGAAAGAATTTCCGGATATCTGAAAAACGGACAGTTGTCCGAAATTCACTTTTTATTCGTGCGACAGATGTATTATACAGGATGATAAACAGAATTTCAACTGGAAATAGCACAGATGACAATTTTTATGATGCTTGCACAAAAATAATTTGTAAAATTTGGACAATATTAGTATTGCAATGAAAAAAAACATTTGTTCTCAATAAAAAAATCCATGATAGCTGTGTGGCGTCCATTGAAAGACAGGGCATAGGACATGATAAAAGAAAAGAGAAACCGAAGTCTCTCTTTTCAAAATGGAAGATATTACTGATGGATACGGGTGCCGGTCTTGCCGGCGATACCGTGGCGACGGTGTCGCCACCGCGCTTTCGCATGGCGAAAGTGGCGCATGAATTTTAATAAAGGACGGCTGATCGCCTAAAAGAACAGGAGAGGCTTTTGCCTCTCCTGTCAAAATGGAAGATATTACTGATGGATACGGGTACCGGTCTTGCCGGCGATACCGTCCTTGGCCTTCTCCAGCAGGGTGATCAGAGCGGTGCGGCCGGGCTTGGACTCAGCAAACTTGACAGCGGCCTGAACCTTGGGCAGCATGGAGCCCTTAGCGAACTGGTTCTGAGCAATGTACTCAGATGCCTCGGCGGGAGTCAGGTCATCCAGACCCTTCTGATCGGGCTTGTTGAAGTTGATAGCGACCTTTTCAACAGCGGTCAGGATGATCAGCATATCGGCATCCAGCAGCTCAGCCAGCAGCTCGGAACCGAAGTCCTTATCGATAACGGCGGGAGTACCGGAAACCATGCCGTCCTTGCGGATAACAGGAATACCGCCGCCGCCCACTGCGATGACTACATTACCGGCGTCAACCAGCGTCTTGATGGAAGCGGCCTCAACGATGTCGAAGGGCTTGGGGGAGGGGACAACACGACGATAGCCACGACCGGCATCCTCAACCATGGTGAAGCCCTTTTCCGCAGCAATGCGCTCTGCGGTTTCCTTGTCATAGAAAGCGCCAACGGGCTTGGTGGGATTCTGGAAAGCGGGGTCATCCTCAGACACGACGGTCTGAGTAACGATGGTAGCCACGGGCTTGTTCATGCCGCGGGAAACCAGCTCATTGCCGATGGCCTGCTGCAGATGATAACCGATGTAACCCTCGGACATAGCGCCGCATTCGGGGAAAGGCATATCGGCCTTGATAGCACCGGACTCAGCGGCGGTGGACAGACCCAGATTGATCATACCGACCTGAGGGCCATTACCGTGTGCGATGACGACCTCGTTACCTTCAGCGATCAGATCAACAATGGCCTTGGCAGTGTTGGCAACCAACTCCAACTGCTCAGTGGCGGTGTTACCCAGAGCGTTGCCACCCAGCGCAATAACAATTTTCTTGCTCATTTTCTATTACCTCTTTTAATATGTGTCATGGGTAAAGGCGGGAGTGTCGCGAGACACTCCCGCCTTCGGAAATGCAACTTATTCTAACTAATCTGAATTAGAACAGCTTGCGATGATCGTCAGCAGCGTCCAGCTTCATCAGGGCCTTGACGGGATCCTTAACCTGGGACATGAAGATCATAGCAGCAATGATATAGGGCTTGTAGGAAGCTTCCTTGTACAGGGGAACGATATAACGATCGAACACGGAGTTATCAACTTCGCCTTCCTTGCAGCTCAGACCGGTGATGTCGGCGGGCAGGCAGTGCATGTACAGAGCCTTACCGTCCTTGGTCAGCTTCATCATTTCCTCGGTGCAAGCCCAATCCTTATGCTCGGCATTCTGAGCCAGCAGGCGCTTTTCCAGAGCATCGATACCAGCCTGATCGCCGGCGGAGTACAGCTTGGTGCGCTCTTCCATAGCAGCGAAGGGAGCCCAGGACTTGGGATAAACGATATCAGCATCCTTGAAGGCCTCAGCCATGCTGTTGGTCTTGTGGAACTTGGAGCCGTACTTCTCGCAGTTCTTGCGGGCGACTTCCTCGACCTCGGGCATAACGTCGTATCCTTCGGGGTGAGCCAGAGTCACGTCCATGCCGAAACGGGTGAACAGACCGATGACGCCCTGAGGAACGGACAGGGGCTTGCCATAGGAGGGAGAATAAGCCCAAGTCATAGCAACCTTCTTGCCCTTCAGGTTCTCCACACCACCGAAGTAGTGGATCACGTGCAGCATATCAGCCATGCACTGAGTGGGGTGGTCAACGTCGCACTGCAGATTCACCAGAGTGGGGCGCTGCTCCAGGATGCCCTGACGGTAACCGTCTTCCAGAGCGTCCATGAAGGTCTTCTGATAGGTATGGCCCTGGCCAATGTACATATCATCGCGGATACCGATGACATCAGCCATGAAGGAAACCATGTTAGCGGTCTCACGAACGGTCTCACCGTGAGCGATCTGGGACTTCTTCTCGTCCAGAACCTGCTCTTCCAGACCCAGCAGGTTGCAGGCGGAAGCGAAGGAGAAACGGGTACGGGTGGAGTTGTCGCGGAACAGGGAAATACCCAGGCCGGAATCGAACACGCGGGTGCTCTTGTTGCGCTCACGCAGGTCGCGCAGAGCGTCAGCGACGGTGAAGATAGCATCGATTTCATCATCGGTCTTGTCCCAAGTCCAATAGAAATCGTTCTTGTACATATTGTTGATATGCAGGGTCTCGAGGTGACGAGCCAGTTCAACAGTCTTGCTCATTGTTGTCATTCTCCTTGTAAAATTATTTAATATTTTAATAGGTATATGATTCCCCGATGAGCCGTGAATCACGGCTCATCGGAAGAAACCAACGAAATTACTTGATGTCGTTGCCGGTCAGCTCCTGACGGAAGGAGGTAGCGGAGCCGTCCTTGTTCTCGGGCTTGTACAGGCCGGGAACTGCAGCGTACAGAGCGGCGCAGGTCACCAGATCCTGCTTGAAGGTCACTTCGTTGGGAGCGTGAGCCTGAGACTCAGCACCGGGGCCGAAGCCGACGCAAGGGATACCATAACGACCCTGGATGGAAACACCGTTGGTGGAGAAGGTCCACTTATCGGTCAGAGGACGGCCTTCGCGCTTGGAAGCAGCCAGCTCGGTGGGCATCAGACGCTCGGTGCCCCACAGACCGTGGTGAGCATCGATCAGAGCCTGAACGTGAGGAGCGGACTCCTTGTTGATCCAGGTGGGGAAGAAGCACTCGGTCTCGTAGACGTGACCGGTCCATGCGGGACGGTCATACATATACATGGAAACCTTGACGTCCTTAGCATACTTCTTGCAGGCGGGCAGATCCTCGATCTCCTTCAGGCAGGACTGATAGGTCTCACCGGCGGTCATACGACGGTCGATGGAGATAGCGCAGCTATCAGCAACAGCGCAGCGGGAGGGAGAGGTGTAGAAGATCTGAGAAGTGGTGCAGGTACCCTTACCCAGGAAACGAGCATCTTCATAATGATCGGGGTTGAACTTGGGATCCAGCATCTTGACCAGGCCGTTGATCTCGGTGGAACCGTCAGCGGGATTCTCGTTCAGGTCGCGAACGTTCTCGATAACCTCAGCCATCTTGTGGATAGCGTTGTCACCGCGCTCGGGAGCGGAGCCGTGGCAGGAGATGCCGCGCATATCAACGCGGATTTCCATACGGCCGCGATGACCGCGATAGATACCGCCGTCGGTGGGCTCGGTGGAGATGACGAACTCAACCTGGTTGCGTGCATCTTCGGGACCGTTGAAGTACTCGTTCACGATGGACTGCCAGCACATACCGTCGCAATCCTCTTCCTGAACGGAGCCGACGACCATCATCTTGTAGCCCTCGGGGATCAGGTTCAGATCCTTCATGATCTTCACGCCGTAGGTAGCGGAAGCCATGCCGCCTTCCTGGTCGCTGCCGCCGCGGCCATAGATAATATCATCAGTCTCATAGCCTTCGTAGGGGTTGCATTCCCAGTTGTTGATGTTGCCGATACCAACGGTATCAATATGGGAGTCGATAGCAATGATCTTGTCGCCATTGCCCATCCAGCCGATGACATTACCCAGCTTGTCGAACTCGACCTTGTCGTAGCCCAGGGCCTTCATCTCTTCGGCAATACGCTTAACAACGCCCTCTTCCTCGCAGGACTCGGAAGGAATGGCAATCATGTCACGCAGGAACTTGCTCATCGCGGGCTTATAGCCCTCAGCAGCCTTTTTGATCGCTTCAAAATCCATAGTGTACCTCCATATTATAATAATTACAATTTGTGGGTAAGTTTGGTTTCTTACAACACTATAATAACACACCATTCGTGGAAGTCAAACAAAAATTTATTAAACCTAAAAATTTTTTTGTAGAAAGCATTGATTTCTGGCGAAAATGTGGTATGATGAACATGGTGAAAATTAAAGATGGGCAGGAGGGCGATACATGGAAAGCAAAAAGCTGGACACCTTAAAGCAGTTGGCGGACGGTATTGCGGCCCAATTCGGCAGTAAGTGCGAAGTCGTTATACACGATGTCAACAGCCGCCATTCGGATCATTCCATTATATATATAGTGAATGGACATGTATCCGGCCGTAAAATCGGCGACGGTGCGTCCAAGGTGGTACTTGATCAACTGCGCAGTCAGGATAAAGAGGCGAAGGATCATCTCTGCTATCTGACACGCACGTCTGACGGAAAGATTCTGAAATCCTCTTCACTTTACATACGCAACAGCAAAGGCGTAGTAGCGGCGATCTTCTCCATTAACTACGATGTAACGGCGCTGCTGATGATGAAGAAGGAAGTGGAAGATATGCTTCTGCCGACCGACAAGGAACAAAAGGAACCGGAAAAGCTGGTCAATGTGAATGATGTGCTTAACGAACTGATCAAGCAGTCTGTCACCATGATCGGGAAGCCGGTGGCTTTAATGAACAAGGACGACAAGATCAAGGCAATTCAGTTTTTGAATGAAAGCGGTGCATTCCTGATTACCAAGTCAGGTGACAAAGTGGCAAAATACTTCGGTATTTCCAAATATACATTATATTCTTATATTGATGCCAACAAAAAACAGGAGGAAAAGTAACATGGGAAAAATTGATCTGTCTATCAACAAGGCCGGTCTGGAGCACAATATCCAGAAGGCAAAGGAAAACAACATCATCATCCCCACCATCGCTCAGATGCAGAACCCCGATCTGATCCCCGAGAAGATCAAGGCTAAGCTCAGCAACACCGGTCTGTGGGACGTTGATCCTGTCAACCTGTTCCGTATTTCCTGGAAGAACGAAGCCAAGGAAAAGGGCGGTCTGTTCCAGGCCACTCCCAACTATGTGGAGATTCCCAGCGAGCTCAGTGGCGTTCCCTGCCGCATCGTTGCTATGTCCGGTAAGTGGTTCCCCACCGGCTGCCACAAGGTCGGCGCTTCCTTCGGCTGCCTGGCTCCCCGTCTGGTGACCGGTCAGTTTGACGCTACCTATCATCACGCTGTATGGCCCTCCACCGGTAACTACTGCCGTGGCGGCGCTTTCAACTCCAAGCTGCTGGCTTGCGAGTCCGTTGCTATTCTGCCTCAGGATATGTCCAAGGAGCGTTTCGATTGGCTGAAGTCCATCGCCGGCCAGATCATTGCTACCCCCGGCTGCGAGTCCAACGTGAAGGAAATCTTCGACAAGACTTGGGAACTGAAGCAGGATCCCACCATGATGATCTTCAACCAGTTTGCTGAGATGGGCAACCCCCTGTGGCACTACAATGTCACCGGTTATGCTCTGGCAGATCTGTTTGAGTCCATCAAGAAGCCCGGCCAGAACTTTGCCGGCGCTTGCTTCACTTCCGGCAGCGCTGGCACCATGTCCGCCGGCGATCTGCTGAAGGAGCGTTATCCCCACCTGAAGCTGGCTGTTGGTGAAGCTCTGCAGTGCCCCACCATCGTGAACAACGGCTTTGGCGGCCACCGTATCGAGGGTATCGGCGACAAGCACATCCCCTGGATCCACAATGTGAAGAACACCGACATGGCGATTGCTATCGATGATGAAGACTCTCAGCGTCTGCTGCGCCTGTTCAACACCGCCGACGGCAAGAAGTACATGAAGGAAGAACTGGGCATGTCCGACGAGCAGGTCGAGAAGATGAGCTGGCTGGGTATCTCCGGTATCGCTAACGTGCTGTGCTGCATCAAGATGGCTAAGTACTATGAGCTGACCGAGAACGATGTCGTTGCTACCGTTCTGACCGACTCCGCTGTGATGTACGGCAGCCGTATCGAAGAGCTGAACGAGATGCACGGTGCTTACAACGGTGTTGAGGCCGCTAAGGATCACGCTCTGCATATGCTGGGTCTGAAGACCGACAACATGATCGAGCTGACCTACGCTGATCGTAAGCGCGTCCACAACCTGAAGTACTACACTTGGGTTGAGCAGCAGGCTATGGATGTTGAGGATCTGAACGCTCAGTGGTACGATGTGGAGAACACTTGGGATGCCGTCCACGCTCAGGCCAAGGAGCTGGATGAGCTGATCAACGAGTTCAACGAGGCCACCGGTCTGCTGAAGAACCTGTAAGATATAAGCGTCATTAAAAACGCCTCAAGGGCGGGGCATCAGCCCCGCCCTTGTTCTTTTACTTACCATCTTCTTTTGATTTTCGATAAACAGCCAACGAACTTTCCTGTATCAGCGAAAGCGTTTCCAACGCCGTCCCGTAATTTTGATGCTGCAATGCGTCAATGGCCTTTGTGACTGCGTCGTATAACATGGCGTAGTATAGGGGACATTCCTTGGAATAGATAACGGCTTCGGGCAAATAATCCATCATAACACCTTCTTTGCGATAATTGCATTACAATTCATAATATATATTATAATGCATTATTTTGCGCGAAAATGCAATACCATTAGTAAGACAAATGTATTGCGAGGTGCTTATGAAGAAATTTAAGATTCCTAAAACGCCGTTATCCACGAATAAAAGCATTCGCTTTCCCAATGATTTGATCGATCAGGTGGAGGAGGCAATTCGTGGACAAGAGTGCACATTTTCCGCTTTTGTAGTGGAAGCTGTGCGTGTTGCGTTGGAAAATCTGCAAGAAGATGAGAATTAAAATATTTTTGTGAGGTAAAACCATGAAAAACGTAAAATACGGTAAGTGTGTCAAGTGCGGTAAGACCTACGAGGCCACTCCCGACCTGACCAACTGCGAGTGCGGCGGTATTCTGGACATCGTTTACGATTATGACTATATCAAGACCGTGCTGACCAAGGAAAAGCTGGCAAAGCGCGACAATCGTTCCATGTGGCGTTATCGCGAGCTGCTGCCCGTGGAAGAGACCACTCCCGACACTCCCCTGCGTGTGGGTTGGAGCCCTCTGTATGAGGAACCCCGTCTGGCCGAAATGCTGGGCATCAAGAAGTTGTGGGTCAAGGACGACGGTCAGAACCCCACCGCATCTCTGAAGGATCGCGCCAGCGCCATGGCAGTTGCCAAGGCTATTGAGGCCGGTGCTAAGACCATCGCCTGCTCCTCCACCGGTAACGCTGCCTCCTCTCTGGCCGGCAACGCTGCTGCTGCAGGCCTGAAGACCTACATCTTCGTTCCCGATCGCGCTCCTAAGGGCAAGGTCGCTCAGCTGATGATCTTCGGTGCCAACGTGATCTCTGTCAAGGGTAACTACGAGGAAACCTTCAAGATGTCCGCCGAGGCCATTGATAAGTACGGCTGGTACAATCGTAACGCCGCTATCAACCCCTATCTGTCCGAAGGTAAGAAGACCGTTGCTCTGGAAATCGCTGAGCAGCTCAACTGGGAAATGCCCGACTATCTGGCTATCTCTGTCGGTGACGGCTGCACCATCGCCGGTGTCTGGAAGGGCCTGAAGGATCTGTACGCTATCGGCTTCATTGACAAGCTGCCCCGTCTGATCTCTGCTCAGTCCTATGGCTGCTATCCCATCAACCGCGCTATCCAGGACAACGCTGAGTGGTATCCCATGGATGAGAACACCATCGCTGACTCCATCTCCGTTGGCGTGCCTCGTAACGCTGATAAGGCCCTGGCTGCTATCCGCGAGTCCAACGGTATCGCCGTGTGCGTGACCGACGAGGAGATCCTGGCTGCACAGCGCCTGTTGGGCAAGACCTGTGGTGTGTTCGGCGAGCCTGCCGGTGTCACCGGTACTGCTGCTCTGAAGAAGGCCTGCGAAGAGGGTCTGATCGAGAAGGATGCTACCGTGGTTTCCGTGGTAACCGGTAACGGCCTGAAGGATGTTGCCAACGCCATTAAGTCCGCTGGTGAGCCTCTGCATATTGAGCCGGATCTGGATCTGATGGTCAAGGGCTTTGCTGATCGCGGTGTGACCGTGGAGTAATTAAGACGACAAAATAAAAAAATGACGCTATCGAAAGATAGCGTCATTTTTTGTGATTATTCAATGACTTTCTTCTTTTCAAAGGGGTTGGGGATCTGCGCCAGCAGGACGGCGACCAGCATCAGCACGCAGCCGAGGTATTCCCGTCCGGTCATCTGCTGGTGCAGAATAATGGCACCGGAAATCACCGCAAATACGGATTCCATGCTCAAAAGGATCGTGACCACGGTGGGATTGGAGTCCTTCTGTGCCAGAATCTGCAAGGTATAGGCCACGCCGCTGGAGAAGATACCCACATACAAAATGGGCAGCGCGCAGGAAAGAATGGCGTTCCAATCGGGATGCTCAAAGATAAACATACCGATGGTGGACAAGATGCCGGCCACCAGGAACTGCAGGCAGCTGAGCTTCATGCCATCCACCGTCTGGGTAAAATGATCGATGACAAGAATATGTACCGCGAAGAACGCAGCGCACAGGAGCAACAGCATATCGCCGGAGGAGATGGTCAGCGCACCGTTGATGCACAGCAGATACAGAGCGATGACCGCCAAAACCACGCTGATCCACACCGGTAGCGACACCTTCTTTTTAAAGAACAGCCCGAACACCGGAACCAACACAATATACAGAGCCGTAATAAATCCGGCCTTGCCTGCGTCGGTACCGGCACCGATACCGGCCTGCTGAAAGTTAGAGGCAACAGCCAATGCCGTACCGCAGCATATGCCGCCGATCCACATTTGCTTGCGACTGAGTTTTTTCTCCGCTGCTGTCATTTGCGGTTTATCTTTTTTCAGCCTATCAAAGATAAAGATGATAAGCAGCAGCACGATCACAGCGATATAAGAACGGATGGCATTGAAAGTCATGGCCTCGATCTTATCCGAGCAAATATCCTGTGCGACGAAAGCGGTGCCCCAAATCAGGGCAGCCAATAACGGAAAGACAATTTGACGAACTTGGTTGTGTTTCAAGTAACATTCGCCCCTTTCGTAGTATAATGTTCCGCAGAGCTATGTCATATAAGGTAGAATACCATATATCTTGGCATTTGTAAAATGATGGGATGTTATGAAATACATAAGTATGACTTATGAATTTTCCTGTGTCTCCGAAGGGGGCCCGATATGCCAGGAGAACTTATTTTCCTTGTGATTCATAAGCCGCACAATATTTTCCCGGTGGCAGTAGATGATCAACCCCGCCACCACCAGCCCCAGTGCAAAATAGAGCCATTTGTGACCGAGGAACAGATATGTGGTGATGGGCATGGTAGCTGTGCCGCAGATAGAGCCCAGGGACACGTATTTGGTACCAAGCCACAGCAGGAGGAACAGCGCCCAGGCGATCAAAGCCACGCGCCAGTCCAGCATGATGACCAGTGTGCCGCCGGACAAAATGCCCTTACCGCCTTTGAAACCGAAGAAAACGGGAAACATATGCCCCAATTCGCAGCCGATCCCTGCCAACAGCAGACCCAGTGTCCAGTCACCATACAGATGAAAAAACAGGTATCCGCCGATCAGACCGGCTACTACCATCTTGATCATGTCGCAGAAAATAACAGCCAGAGCGTACTTGGCACCATAAGTGCGATAAAAATTGGTCAGGCCTGCATTGCCGCTGCCGTGCTTGCGTACATCGTCACGGATGATAAAATGGGAAGTCATCACCGAACCGTTAAAACAGCCCAACAGGTACGACAGCAGCAGGATCAGTGCGGTGGTAAAAATGATGGACATAGGTTAATTGTCCTCCTCGCCCTTCTGGCGAATGGTCATGATGATAGGTGTACCCTCCAGACCGAACACATTGCGGATCTGGTTTTCCAGATATCGGCGATAGGAGAAGTGGAACAGCTTCTTGTCGTTGCAGAACACCACGAAGTGGGGCGGCTTGATGCCGACCTGCGTCATGTAGTAGATCTTCAGACGGCGTCCCTTGTCCGTAGGCGGCTGCACGCGGGTCTGAGCATCCGCCAGAACACTATTGAGCATACCGGTAGTGATACGGGTAGATGCCTGATTGTTCACATAGTTAATGAGCTCAAACAGACGGCTGACGCGCTGACCGGTCATGGCGGAAATGAACAGAATGGGGGCATAAGTCATATAGCTCAGATCCCGACGAATGTCCTCGCGCATACGATCCATGGTCTTGTCGTCCTTTTCGATCAAATCCCATTTGTTCACCACGATGATACAGGCTTTACCGGCATCATGTGCCAGACCTGCCACCTTGGTGTCCTGCTCGGTGACGCCTTCCTGTGCATCGATCATGATCAGGCACACATCACTGCGTTCAATCGCCATGGTGGCGCGCAGGACGCTGTACTTTTCGATGTTGTCGTCCACCTTGGATTTTTTACGCATACCGGCGGTGTCGATAAAGTTGAATTTGCCCTGTGCATTTTCAAAGTAGGAGTCGATAGCATCGCGGGTGGTGCCGGCCACATTGCTGACGATCACACGCTGTTCGCCGAGAATTTTGTTGGTCAGGGAGGACTTGCCCACATTGGGCTTTCCGATAATGGCGACTTGAATCACATCATCGTCCTCTTCCTCCTCGTCCTCGGGCGGGAAGTACTGCACGCAGGCATCCAGCAGGTCGCCCGTGCCGTGACCGTGAACGGCAGAGATGGCAATGGGATCACCCAGACCGAGGTTGTAGAATTCGTAAAATTCCGGGTCCATATTGCCGGTAGAGTCCACCTTGTTGACCGCCAGCACGATGGGCTTCTTAGAACGCTGCAGCATATTGGCCACTTCCTGATCGGCGGCGGTCATGCCGGTCTTAATGTCGGTGACCAGCACGATCACGGTGGCGTTTTCAATGGCGATCTGTGCCTGCTCACGCATAAAAGAGAGGATTTGATTGTCAGTGCTGGGTTCAATACCGCCGGTATCCACCAGCGTAAACTTACGGCCACACCAATCTGCCTCGCCGTAAATGCGGTCACGGGTGACACCGGGGGTGTCCTCTACGATGGAAAGGCGCTTGCCGATCAGTTTATTAAACAGCATGGATTTACCCACATTGGGACGACCCACAATAGCGACAATGGGTTTGGACATGGTTTACACCTCCACTTCAAACAGTGCGTCTGCCAGATCGCCTCCGTCGATGCCAACGATCTGTACAGAACAGTGAATTTCTTCTTGTAATTGCTCCACGGTGTAGTCATCGAGGAATACCGTTTCGCCGTGGCGCAGCATATGCAGCGGCAGCAGTACACGATCGCCCAGTTCATGCTCGCGCAGTTGACGGGACAGATCCTGTCCTGTCAAAAGACCGGATACATCAATGGTGTGACCGAAAAAGTCGTTGTCAATGCCAATGACCTGCCCTTTCAGACCGGGGAACCGTTCCTGCGCCTTTTCCACCAGTTCTCGCAAGAATCCCTCGGCAGCCCTTCCGGTGGCAATGGTGAACGACTTGGGATTTTCGGGCAATTCTTCAAATTTCAGCGCGGCAAGGAAATCCTGTTCCAAAGAGCGCAGCATACCCACGCCGTTTTCCAACTGCCGATAGCCCTCGTAGTAGTCCTCGTTGGGCAGAGGGCGACCGGCGCGCAGAAACAGCTCATCAGCGCAGAAAAACAGTCGTGTGCCGAACTTTTCCAGACACTTTTTGCCATATTCCTCGGCAATGTCTATGATCTCACCGGCTGTTTTACCGTCTACGGGATGGAGCTTGGCAAGCCCTTTGCGGTATTTGGTCAGACCTACCGGCACCAAGGAGCAGCTATGGAAGCCGTAGTCCATCAAGTCGGACAGGGTGCGGCGAAGTTGATCGCCGTCGTTCCAGCCGGGACAGATCACGATCTGACCGTTCATTTCGATGCCGGCCTTACCGAATGCACGCATATAGTCTAAGGAACGGGTGGCGTTCTTATTGCCCAGCATGGTGCAATGCAGTTGGGGGTCTGTGGTGTGGACGGATACATTGATAGGGGAGATGTGCAGATCAATGATGCGCTGTGCCTCGCGCTCGGTGAGATTGGTGAGCGTGATGTAGTTGCCCAACAGGAAGCTCAGACGGGCATCGTCGTCTTTGAAATACAGTGTCTGACGCATACCCGGAGGCATCTGATCTACGAAGCAGAAGATGCAGTGGTTGGCGCAGGAGCGCATTTCGTCCATCAGATAGGTATCAAAGTTCAGACCCAGATCCTGCCCTTCCTCTTTGCGGATCCGCACTTCACGCACATTACCGTCCGGCTGCTGCAGCGTCAGCTCGGCAATCGGATCATATCCGTAAAAGCGGTAATCCAATACATCGATGATCTCGTGACCGTTGATAGTCAACAGTTTTTCACCAATTTGGATGTGAGAACGCTCGGCAGGAGAGTGCCAATCAATGCTGGTAATCACAGTACTCATTTCATCGTTCCTCAATTATCTAAAATGCAAATTCATATTATACCACATTATAACTAATTTATTATAATCGAAACGGACGGCCTTTGCAATGAAAAAAGCGCAAAAACAAGGGGTTCGTGCAAAAAAGTAAGGAGGGAAGATCACTCTTCCCTCCTAACAAGGACACACAGTAATTACTTGCCGGCAACAGACTTGACTGCCTTGACCTCGCGGCCGTTATAGGTACCGCACTCGGGGCACATTCTGTGAGGCATATGCATTGCACCGCACTTGGGGCAAGCCACCAGGGCGGGGGCACTCAGCTTCCATACGGAGCTGCGTCTCTTATTGCGTCTTTGTTTGGATACTTTTCCCTTAGGTACTGCCATGTTGACACCTCCTTGGTCTTAACTGCGATGTGCAGTAATTGATTTTTGATATCTTACTCGTCGTTCTGTTCCAAGAGCTTGGCCAGCGCAGCCAATCGGGGATCGACCTGACGCTTGCACCGGCAAGCCTCGCGGTTCAGATTCACACCGCAGCCTGAACAAAGGCCCTTACAGTCCTCTGAGCAAAGATGCTTTGTGTCCATATCAAGGATAAACGCAACGCGAGAGATTTCCTCCAAGTCCACCTCATCGTTTTCCAGCAGGATGATGTCTTCGTTATCCTCAAACTGTTTTTCCTCGGCGAGAACGCACGAATAGGAAACGGTTTTCGGCTCATCGAAATCTTCCATACACCGGTCACATACACAGTGGAGCGTTGTATCCGCCTGAAGATCCAGCAAAAGCATGCCTGCCTCATTATGCACCCGGCCGTCCACAACAACCGGATTTTCCGCAGGATACATACCGCCGAATTCCATATCACGCAGATCCATTTCAAAATGGAAACCCTGAGAGGAACCCGGAGTATGAAGCAGCTTGTTGACATTCAAACGCATAGTACACCTCGCAATGACACGGCTACTATTATAGAGGATAGGAAAACGCTTGTCAAACATTTTCTTACAAATATTTTGACTTTTTTCAAAAAAAGGATAGAATAGACCACAGAATCAAGAGAGGAGTGCCTCTATGCGAGAAATCACGATAGGAAAAAACGATGCCGGTCAACGGCTGGACCGCTTTGTTTCCAAGTCCTTGCCGCTGCTGCCGCCGGCACTGCTGCAAAAGTACATCCGTATCAAGCGTATCAAAGTCAACGGAGGTCGCGCCCAGCGTGATCAGCGGCTGCAGGTGGGCGATGTTCTGCAATTATACATCAATGACGAGTTTTTTGACAAGCCCTGCGAGGAAAATATGTTCCTCACACTGTTTAAGCCCAGTCTCGACATCGTCTATGAGGACGAGAATATCATGCTGCTCAATAAGCGGCCGGGGCTTGTGGTGCATGCGGATGAAAGCGAGAAGGTCAACACGCTTATCAACCATATTCAGGCGTACCTCTATCAAAAGCGTGAGTGGAATCCCCGTTGGGAGAACGCTTTTACACCGGCTTTGTGCAACCGGATTGACCGCAATACCGGCGGTTTGGTAATTGCCGCCAAGAATGCGGAAACGCTGCGGATTGTCAACGAAAAGATCCGTGACCGGGAGATCGACAAGCGGTATCTGTGCATCACTCTCGGCGCACCCAAACCGCCCAAAGGCAAGATCGAGTGTTTCTTACTCAAGGATGAGAAGAAAAAGCAGGTATCGGTCTATCACCGCCCCGTGTCCGGCGCCAAGACGGCATTGACGCTTTATCGCACCTTGGAAACGAGGGACGAACTGAGCCTTTTGGAGGTGGAACTGCAAACCGGACGCACCCACCAGATTCGCGCCAGCTTTGCCGATCTGGGCTGCCCTTTGTTAGGTGACGGCAAATACGGCAGCGGCGAGAAGAACCGCAAGTACGGCGAAACGCGACAGGCGCTCTATTCCTATAAATTGACCTTCGATTTCCCCACGGATGCCGGCATTCTGAATTACCTCAAGGGAAAAACTTTTGAGGTGGAGAATGTGCCTTTCCGTGACAAATATTTTTCCTAAAATTGTCATACGCAGGGTTTGCAGAGCGCCCTGCGTATTTTTTTGAAAAAAAGGGGGAAATTCATTGACTTTTTCCCGATTTTTATATATATTGTATCCGTCAAATTTCAACGAAAAATTCGGCTATGGGAACAAAAGCCCCTTTTAACAGCGAAACGCGGCACATTTTATGATGAACGGGGGAGGATAAATGTCCAAAGAGTTGATTCGCCTGCGGGATCTCTGCATGGCGTTTGACGATGAGCTGGTTCTCGATAATATTAACCTTTATATCAACGATTCCGAATTTCTTACGCTGCTGGGACCCAGCGGCTGCGGCAAGACCACAACGCTGCGGATTATTGCCGGCTTTGCCACGCCTACATCGGGTGATGTGACCTTTGACGGCGTAAGAATCAATGATGTCCCGCCTCATAAGCGGCAGATCAACACCGTGTTCCAGAAATATGCGTTGTTCCCGCACCTGGATGTATTTGAAAATATTGCCTTTGGCCTGCGTATTGCCAAGGTGCCGGAGAAGGAGATCGAAGAGCGCGTGAACGAGATGCTGGAAGTGGTATCTCTCAAGGGCTTCGGCCAGCGCCGTATCGATCAGCTTTCCGGCGGCCAGCAGCAGCGTGTGGCCATTGCCAGAGCATTGGTGAACCGCCCCAAGGTGCTTCTTTTGGACGAACCTCTGGGTGCATTGGATCTGCGTCTGCGTAAGGATATGCAGAACGAACTGAAGCGTATTCAGCAGCAGATGGGCATTACGTTTATATATGTGACTCACGATCAGGAAGAGGCACTGACCATGTCCGATACCGTGGTGGTCATGGATAAGGGCCGTATTCAGCAGATCGGCACACCGGAGGATATTTATAACGAGCCGAAGAACGCTTTTGTGGCGGACTTCATCGGTGAGAGCAATATCTTGAACGGCGTAATGGTGCGCGATAATGTGGTGAAGATGTACGGCAAGCAGTTCCCCTGCGTGGACGGTGGCTTTGCCGAGAATGAGCCGGTGGATGTGGTCATCCGCCCCGAGGATATTGACATCGTGCCTGTGGAACAGGGCCAGCTGGTAGGTACTGTGACCAATGTGACCTTTAAGGGTATGCAGTATGACATTATAGTGGACTTCCGCGGTTTCAAGTGGCTGATCCAGACCACGGATCACTCTCCCGTGGGTGCCCGTATCGGTGTCAAGATCGATCCCGACGGTTTCCACATTATGAAGAAGAGCGCGTATTCCGGCATGTTCGGCGATTACAGCTCCTACTCCGAGGAATATGAGGAGATGAGTGATGCCGAGTTTGATTCGGAAGAGGAGGAGAGCGAGGATGAAAAATAAGCTCTCCCGTTTCGCCGTGCCTTATGTGGTGTGGATGGCGATTTTCGTGGTGGCGCCCATTGTCATCATGACGATCTACGCCTTTTCCTCTGCTTCCGGCAGCTTTACGCTCCAGAACTTCGCCCAGATGGGCACATATACGGAGGTATTTCTCCGCTCGTTTAAGCTGGCTTTGATCGCTACGGCGATTTGTCTGCTCATCGGGTATCCGGTGTCCTATTTTATCAGCCGCGAGGGTGTATCGTTTCAGCGCATGGCCAATGTGCTGATCATGCTGCCCATGTGGATGAATTTCCTGCTGCGCACCTACTCTTGGATGACGATACTGGAGAACAACGGCCTTTTGAATCAACTATTTCAAAAACTGGGGATTATTTCGCTGTATAACCGTATGACGGGCGCTGATCTGGCGTTTTTCCCCATGATGAATACACAGGGAGCCGTGGTGCTGGGCATGGTGTATAACTACTTGCCCTTTATGATCCTGCCGATCTATTCTGTTATCGTCAAGCTGGATCACTCTTTGCTGGAGGCCGCCCGCGATCTGGGTGCCAACTCTGCCACGGTGTTTCGCCGCGTGATCCTGCCTCTGTCCCTGCCGGGCGTGTTGTCGGGTATCACCATGGTATTTGTCCCCTCGGTGTCCACCTTTGCCATTTCGCAGATGTTGGGCGGCGGTACGGAGCTGCTGCTGGGCGACCTGATTGAGCGTCAGTTTTTGGGCGGTGCCTATAACCCTCAGCTTGGTGCGGCCATCTCTCTTGTGATGATGATCATCGTGGTGATCTGTATGGTCATCATGAACCGTTTCGGCGAGGGTGAAGAACAGGCGGTGATGCTATGAGAAACCGTAAAAGCAATTCCGCCGGTGATCGTATTCTGATGGCGCTGACTTTTTTGTTTCTGTATGCGCCCATCTTCATTCTGATCATCTTTTCCTTTAATGCCGGTACCAGCAGCAGCGTCTGGAAAGGGTTTTCCCTGAACTGGTATGTGGAGCTGTTCCGCAATCGGCTGATTATGCAAAGCGTGTATACCACGCTGATGGTGTCCCTGCTTGCCACGATTATTGCCACCATTGCCGGCACCTTTGCCGCCATTGGCTTTTATGCCATGCGCCGCAAGGTGCGTGAGCCCTTGACGGCGGTGAATAATATCCCCATGATGAATGCGGATATTGTCACAGGTGTCAGTCTGTGTCTGCTGTTCGTGGTGCTCTTTGGCTTCTGGAACAGCATTGCCACATGGGTAAATTCCGTGCAGAATCTTGTCACCCTGCCCACCAAATTGAGCATGGGCTTCGGTACTCTGCTGATTGCCCACATTTGCTTCAATATTCCCTATGTCATTTTGTCCGTGGGCCCCAAGCTGCGGCAGATGGATCGCAATCTCATCGACGCGGCGCAGGATCTGGGCTGCACATGGATGCAGGCGTTTTGGAAAGTGGTGATTCCCGAGATTAAACCGGGCATCGTGTCCGGTGCGTTGACGGCATTCACCATGTCCATTGACGATTTTATCATCAGCTATTTTACCGCAGGATCTTCCACTTCCACGCTGGCCATGACCATCTACGGTATGACCAAAAAGCGTGTCAGCCCTGAGATTAACGCCATTTCCACGCTGCTCTTTGTGACGGTGCTGGTGCTGTTGGCTATCGTGAATCTGCGTGAAAACCACGCCAAGCGACAAGGCAAGGTGCAAAAGCCCCGCCGTGAGCATAAGGTACTGCGCCGTGTAGCGGCAGGTGTCATGACCTGTGTGTTGTTGGCGGTGCTGGTCATCACCGGCCGCACGGCCACCACCGACCGTGTGGTGAATGTGTGCTCGTGGGGCGAATATATTGATGAAAGTCTCATTGATGAATTTGAGGAAAAAACAGGTATCACCGTCAATTACCAGACGGCAGAGAGCAACGAAGCACTGTATTCCCTCATTGAAATGGGCGGTGCGGATTTCGATGTGATCGTGCCCTCGGATTATATGGTGGCGCGCCTCATTGATGAGGGACTGTTGGCTGAGCTGAACTATGATAATATTCCGAACTATGCCTTGATCGGTGAACAGTATAAGCATCTGAGCTACGATCCTGAGAACAAGTACACTGTGCCGTATACTTGGGGCACGCTGGGCATTATCTATAACTCCGCTATGGTGGACGAGGAGATCACAAGCTGGGACGCCATGTTTGATCCGAAATATGCCGGACAGGTGCTGATGATCAACAACTCCCGTGATGCTATGGCGGCAGCACTGCTGGATCTGGGCTACAGCATCAACACCACTGATGAAGCGCAGTTGCAGGAAGCCTTTGATCTGCTGGCAGGCGCTAAGAATCACGGTGTCTATCAGGCATTCGTGATGGATCAGGTCTTTCAGAAGATGGAGGGCGGCAACGCCGCCATCGCCATGTACTATGCCGGCGATTATCTGACCATGCTGGAGAATAACGAGGATCTGCGCTTTGTGGTGCCCAAAGAGGGCAGCAACTGGTTTGTGGATGCCATGTGTGTGCTCAAGAGCAGCCAGCATAAGGCAGAGGCTGAGGAATGGATCAACTTCATTGCCTCCACCACCTCCAGTCTTGCCAATATGGACTATATTTGGTACGCCTCACCCAATGCTGAGGCCTTGGCTCAGTATCCTGATTATTATCTGGAGACTTATGACGAGGAACTGGATGAAGAACTCTATGAGATCATGGCGGCACCGGATGACACGTTGGCTCGCTGTGAACTGTATGAGAATCTGCCCAGGAAAACATTGACGCTGTATAACGACCTGTGGACCCAACTGGGTATTTAAAGGGGGAACCGCTTGTGATTACCGTTGGCATGACCTATACCGTTGAAAAAACCGTTACTGCTGACATGACCGCCAAGGCAGTCGGCTCCGGCGGACTGGAGGTATTCGGCACACCGTTCATGATGGGCATGATGGAATGTGCCGCCATGTGGTGTATTCAGGGCGAACTGCCCGAGGGAAAGGGAACTGTGGGCGTGGAGATTCAGTCCAGCCATTTGGCACCTACGCCGGTGGGCATGAAGGTGACGGCCACCGCCGAAGTGACCGCTGTTTCTGAGAATGGAAAGATGGTGACATTCAAGGTAGCTGCCTATGACGAAGAGGGCCTGATCGGTGAGGGAACCCATACCCGCGCCATTATCAGCAATGACCACTTTTTGCAGAAGTGCAGCGATAAACTTTCCCGCATGAAATAAATACAAATCCCCACCCTTGCAGGTGGGGATTTGTATTTGCACTCGGTGGGATTTTTTGCTATAATATGTACGAATTTTGTTAAAAGAAAGGGGAGGGGAAATGCTTCTTTTGGCAACCATCGCCTTCTCCTTTGCAGCAGGTGTCTTTCTCGCTGTCTATCTTCCGTGGGATGGCTGGCATTTGTGGGGAGCGGTTTTTTCCTTGTTGCTTGCCGTTATCGTCTTAGCGATACTACGCAAACACAAACGGCTCTGTAAGCGCATCGTGGTGATTTTGTGTGCGTTCGGCTTATCACTGGCGTATGTTACCGGGTACAGCGAGGTGATTGTGCAACCTGTTATCCGTCAATGCGGTGAGGAGGCGGCGTTTTCCGGCGTGGTGACAGATTACCCGATGATGACCGATACCGGTGCTAAGGTGACGATCCGCCTGACACCGTTTGCCAAAGCGGTATACTACGGTGATGAGGAGTTGCTGCCGCTTCAGCCGGGACAGCGCATCAGCGGTACGGCACATTGGCAGGACGCCGGCCATATACATGACACGGAGGTCACGACCCTTACTTCCAAAGGTGTATATGCGCTGCTGTACGGTAAGGGAGATCCTGTGGCAGAGGATGGAAAATCCGCCGGACTGTTTTTCCTGCCGCAGCGCGCTGCGCATAAGATGAAAGAACAGATCGGAAAGATCTGGGATGACAAAACGACGGCGGGCTTCATCATGGCGGAGATAACGGGAGACAGCTCCGGTATGTCTACGGGTGATCGCACGGCTGTCTCTGAGGTGGGACTTGCCCATCTATTTGCTGTTTCCGGTTTGCATTGCGCGTTTCTGGTGAGTCTGTTGGGGTTCATCATTCCGCCGCGCCGCCGTCGCTTGCTGTGCGGTGTGGGAATCGGCGTGCTGCTTTTCTATATGACGATGGTGGGTTTGACTCCGTCGGTGGTGCGCGCCTGTATTATGCAGTCGTTCATCATGCTTGCTCCGCTTTTTAAGCGTGACAGCGACCCGGTCACGGCATTGGGAGCAGCACTGCTGGTGATTTTGCTGCACAATCCTTTTGCGGCAGCTTCTATCAGCTTGCAGTTGAGCTTTGCCGCCACAGCCGGTATCCTTTGTATATCGGGGAAAGTGCATCAATTCACCACAGCGTGGATGAAAGGAAAGAAAAAGCTGCCGGGCGTTGCATGGACATTTTTCATGGCGAATGTGTCATCTTGTGTGGGCGCGCTGCTTTTTACCGTTCCGCTGACAGCGTTTTATTTCAACACATTTACGCTGGTTTCACCGCTTAGCAATCTGCTGTGTGTCGCGGCGGCAGGCTGGAATTTCATGATCGGTTTCATCACCGTGTTGCTCAGCTTTTTCTGCTTACCGCTTGCAAAAATAATGGGATGGATCCCTGTTGGCCTGACCCATTATGTGTTGTGGATGGCGAAGGAGCTGATGAAGTTACCCTTTTACGCCCTGTATTTTTCCAATCGACTGCTAAAATACTGGTTGGTCTATCTCTATGCCATTTTCGCCGTGTGCTATATGACTCCCGGACGCAAACGAAAATATGCCGTGGCAACGGTGTTGGCATCTGCGATGCTGGTGCTGACGGTATTCCTCAATACACTACCCTATCATACCGGTGACTTAGGTGTGATGGCGCTCAATGTGGGACAGGGCGAAAGTGTTTTGCTTTACGCAAAAGACGATGCCATTCTGGTGGACTGCGGCAGCAGCAACGGCTATATGGATCCGGGAGGACGCACGGCTGACCGGATCGGCAGCATGGGATATAAACAACTCAAAGCCGTTGTGGTGAGCCATTATCATGCCGATCATACCAACGGACTTTATGAAGTGCTGGAGCGCATACCTGTTACTACGCTATATCTGCCCGAGATTGCGGATGAATACGGGGTGAAAGACCGACTGTTATCCATTGCCGAGGAAAAGGGGATAGAGGTGGCATTTGTGAAGCAGCTTTGCCGCGTATCCCTTGCGGAGAACCTGATCACTGTTTATCCGCCGGTAGGCACAGGCGACCTGAACGAACAGGGTTTATCGGTACTATGCTCGTCGGGCGGTTTTGACGTGCTGATTACCGGAGATATGGCAGGATCAACGGAAAAGAAATTTGTTTCCGCTTACAACCTGCCGCATACGGAGGTTCTGGTGGTGAGTCACCACGGTTCATCGTACAGCTCATGCGACGCATTTTTGGATGCCTTGCGCCCGGAGGCAGCCATCATCAGTGTGGGCGACAACAGCTACGGACATCCGGCAGCGGAAACCCTGGAACGGTTACACAGAGCAGGGATAAAAGTATACCGCACAGACGAAAACGGGAATATTCAATTAACGGTACATGAGGGAGTAGAGTAATGGCAACGAAAAAAGCGACAAAGGGCGCCGGATTTTCAGAGCTGCGCAACGCTATCAAGAACGGCGAACTGGAAAATATCTATATATTCCAAGGCGAGGAATCCTATCTGCGTCAGCGCTGCCTGGAGGAAATCAAAGAGCTGCTGATCCCTGCAGGTTTTGAAGAATTTAACTTTCACCGCCTGTCCGGCAAGGGGTTGAGCGTACAGACACTTGCTGAAACCGTGGAAGCCATGCCCATGATGGCGCAGCACACCATGGTGGTCGTCAGCGATATGGATCTTTTCAAGCTGGAGGAAAGTCAGCGTTCGGCGCTGATTGACCTGCTGTCCGATTTTCCGGATTACTGCACGCTGATCTTTGTATACGATCAGCTTCCCTATAAGCGTGACGGCAAGATGAAAAAGCTGATCGGTGCCTTAGACAGCTACGTGACGGAAGTGGAATTTGCCCAGCAGGAACGGGAACAACTGCTGCGTTGGCTCAAGCGGCGTTTTGCGGCGGTGGGACATGATATTGACGCAGCCACGGCGGACCATCTGCTGTTCACCTGCGGCACACTGATGACCGATCTGGTATCGGAAATCGAAAAAATCGGCGCCTACGCCAAAGAAACAAATGTGACGGTTGCTGACATCAACGCTGTATGCGAACCGATTTTAGATGCCCGTGTGTTTGACATGACAAACGCCATTACGGCAGGAAAATTTGACGATGCCGCCCACGTGCTGGGTGAATTGCTGCGTATGCAGGTCGATCCGATTGCTATATTGGCCGCCATCGGCAAGGAACTGCGCCGCCTTTATACGGCGCGTATGGCGTTGGACGCAGGAAAAGACCGATTCTGGCTGAAAAGTCTTTGGAATATGTCTTCGGACTATCCGGCAAAGCTGCTGTTACAGGCGGCGAAACGAGTAGATCATGACTGGTGTGCAGCAGCGGTGAAACGCTGTCAGATACTGGACCGACGCATGAAAAGCGAAAAAAATATGGACAGCGAACAGGAACTGAAGTTGTTTTTGATGGAGTTGGCATCAGGGAAATGAAAGAGAAGATCAAGGAAGTCATCGTGGTGGAGGGCCGCTACGATAAAAATGCGCTATCACAGGTGGTGGACGCCACCATTGTGGAAACCGGCGGGTTTTCCGTGTTCAACGACCGTGAAAAAGTGGATTTTCTGCGGCAGTTAGCGCAAAAGCGAGGATTGATCCTGCTGACCGACTCGGACGGAGCCGGCTTTGTGATCCGCAATTATCTCAAGGGTGCCATTCCGCCCGATCAGATCAAGCAGGCCTATATTCCTGATGTGTTGGGGAAAGAACGACGCAAGCGCAAGGCAGGAAAAGAAGGGAAAATAGGGGTGGAGGGTATGACGCCGGCTGTCTTACTGGATTCCTTGCGCCGTGCAGGTGCCACCTTTGAGGGAAAGGAAAGTGTTACGCCGATCACCCACATCACAAAGGCAGATCTATTGGATAAAGGTCTGATCGGTCCCGATTCTGTGGAAAAACGGCAGGCCCTGCTGAAAAAGCTGCATCTGCCTGCCCATTTAACACCCAATGCCATGCTGGAGGCACTGAATTTACTGCTGTCACAGGAAGAATTTGACGCATTGTAAGTAAAAAAACTTGCAATTACGAGGAACAGACAGTATAATATAAAATTGCTTTTATGCAAATTCTTGATACCAAGGAGTGTGAGAAAATGACCGAGGAAATGAAGACCAATACCCCCGAAACCGAGGAGGTAACGGAGAGCAAAAACTTTATCCACAATTTTATCGACGAGGACATCGCAGAGGGTGGTCAGTTCCAGGGAATGACCGTTCACACCCGTTTCCCGCCGGAGCCTAACGGCTATCTGCACATCGGTCACTGCAAGGCACTGTGCATCGACTTCGGTACTGCCGAAAAGTACGGCGGTCTGTGCAACCTGCGTATGGACGATACTAACCCCGCCAAGGAAGACACCGAGTACGTGGACGCTATCCAGCAGGATATCCACTGGCTGGGCTTTGACTGGGGCGACCGTTTCTATTACGGCTCCGACTATTTTGAGAAGGACTATGAGTACGCAATCGAGCTGATCAAGAAGGGTCTGGCCTATGTGTGCGAAATGTCCCCCGAGGAGTTCCGCGCCAACCGCGGCGACATCGGTATCCCCGCTACCTCTCCCTACCGTGACCGTCCTATCGAGGAGAATCTGCGTCTGTTCGAGATGATGAAGAACGGCGAAGTGGAAGAGGGCAAGATGACCCTGCGCGCCAAGATCGATCTGGCCAGCGGCAACTTCAATATGCGTGACCCCGTCATCTACCGTATCCGCTTTATCAATCACCACCGCCAGGGTACCAAGTGGTGCATTTTCCCCATGTATGACTTTGCCCACCCCATTCAGGACGCACTGGAGGGTATTACCCACTCCCTGTGCTCTTTGGAGTATGAGGAGCACCGTCCCCTGTATGACTGGGTGGTGAACAATGTGTCCATTCCCTATCATAAACCCCGTCAGATCGAGTTTGCCCGCCTTGGCATCGACCATACCGTCATGTCCAAGCGTAAGCTGCGCCAGTTGGTGGAAGAAAAGCGTGTGTCCGGTTGGGACGATCCCCGTATGCCGACCCTGTGCGGTCTGCGCCGCCGTGGTTATACTGCCCATTCTATCCGTAGCTTCTGTGAGGTGATCGGTGTGGGTAAAACTCCCAGCGTGATTGAATACAGCACACTGGAACACTGTCTGCGCGATGATCTGAACGCTACTGCCGAGCGCACGATGGCGGTGCTTCATCCTGTGAAGCTGACGGTGGTCAACTATCCTGAGGGTCAAAGCGAGTCCTTTGAGGTGGAGAACAATCCTACCGATCCTGAAGCCGGTACCCACACCATTACCTTCAGCCGTGATCTGTGGATCGAGGCGGACGACTTTATGGCAGAGCCGATCCCTAAGTACAAGCGCCTGACGCCCAACGGTCCGGAATGCCGTTTGAAGGGCGCTTATCTGGTCAAATGCGTGGGCTATGAAACCGACGAAAACGGCCGTGTTACCGAGGTGAAGGTGGAATACGATCCCGAGTCCCGCGGCGGTAATCCTGCCGATGGCCGCAAGGTCAAGGGCGCTACCATCCATTGGGTGGACGCTCACAACTGCGTGGATGCCGAGGTGCGTCTGTACGATAATCTGTTTAATGATGCCCAGCCCGACGGTGCCGATAAGAATTTCCTGGATTGCCTGAATCCCGATTCGCTGATCATTTTGGACGGATGTAAGGTGGAAAAGGCGATGGTGGATGTGGCCGCCGCTTTTGACAAGCAGGAAAACCGCACCGGCGTGAATGCGCCTACCTTCCAGTTTATGCGTGTGGGCTACTTCTGTCTGGATAACCGGGACAGCAGTGCTGATCATCTGGTCTTTAACCGCAGTGTATCCTTGAAGGACAGCTTTAAAAAGTAAATGAGCGGCAAAAACGGCAGCCAGTGATATGTACCCAGTTTTCTGGACACAGTCATTAGAATTGAAAAATTAGTTC
>JAUMWJ010000008.1 GCA_030529655.1 Eubacteriales bacterium | reverse complement strand
TCAAAAATCAACAGCTCATATTAAGCATTTCAGCGAATGCTTCAAGTCTTAGCAAAATTTGTTCGATATCGTAACTGCTATATACCGTTTCAATTCTGATTAAAGGGATTTTGACATTTTCCGTTAATTTTTCAATGGTTTTGAATGAGAAATCGTGTTCAATCTGACCTTTAATAATAAACGCAATTACACCCTTGATAATATTGCTATTTATTTCGTTCATCACCAGATCGTTCAATTCGGTATTATTGATATATACCGGAGAAATATCCGAATCGAGATACATACTAGCCAGATACTTAACTGATACCGATTTAATATCAATATTCAGCAATGACCTGATATGCTCAATATCCGGGTGAATAATAGAAAACAACCTTAATTTTTTCTCTTCAATAGCAAATAAAGTCTTATAATCAGGTGCGAAAATCTGAGAACCGAACAGCATAATCGGCGGATATGAATTGGAGTCGGAATTATTCACTGTACTAAGTTGATGAATAAGACATTCTGTATGTGAAGTCCATTCAGCCTTATTCTTGCACATACGATAAGTGTTTGCGATAAACAAAAAAACTGATGGAGACAATCCCGACTTATTTTCCTTGAACATTTTTTCGAGTTTGCAGAATGTAACCGCCGACTGTTTTGAAATTTCGCACTGTTCTTTTAATATTTTTGAAGAAAGTTTTTTCTTGAAATGCTTTTCCAGTTCTCTTGTTACTCTGTCAATCTCGTTCAGAAATCTGTCTTTCTGAAGCGAATCTTCCTTACAAGACGGTACTTCATAGCATATAGCTGTAACTGAATCGTCAACAAGTGCTTTGAGTTTTTTCATATTGTCATTACAAAGAGGAACGAGAATAACATCATCCTTGTTTAGGTTCAGACTATCGCTTTTTAAGATACCGACAATTGACCTTATTTCATCGTCTGTATCTTTTGGGAGATTGATGCAGTCTGACAACGTGCTTTCATAGCTACCACCGCAAACATAGCAAAAATCAATGCCCATTGCTCTGATGATTTCGTCAGGGAAATAAAGTCCGGGCAACACTACTTTCGGCTTGTTGCCGAAGTGAAACTTTGAATAATCGTCTGCAAGCTTCAGGAAGTAGTCAAGCTCCGAAAAATCAGAGTTTTTATCGGATAAAATCCGTAAAGTGTTTTGCCATTCAAGCTCAAATTTGTTAACCTTACTCATAAGCAACCCCTTTGTTTGGCAAATATTTCCTGAGCGAAACGTGCCGTACCGATAGCTCCGTTATACTGCGGAAAATCGGCAACATAAACATCCATTAACAGTTCATCTTCAAAAGCACGTTTCAGACCGATATTCAGTCCACCGCCGCCGGTGAGCATAATGTCACCGACTGACTCATTACGGCGAATCATTTTAATTATTCGTCTTGCCATAGACAAATGTAAACCGAAAAGAATGTCTTTTCTGTCATACTTTCTTGCAATAAGCGAAATAATTTCAGACTGAGCAAAAACTACACAGGTACTGTTAATTTGGCAGGGTTCTTTGCTTTCTAATGATAATTCGCCGATTTTATCGACAGAGGTTTCTAAGATTTGAGCACAGGTTTCCAAAAATTTACCGGTTCCGGCAGCACATTTATCGTTCATGGAAAAATTCATTACAGAATAATCAGAATCAAGATAGATGATTTTATTGTCCTGTCCGCCTATGTCAATAAGTATTCCCGGCTGAAAATCGACAGGAGCAGTCAGCTTAGCACCATAAGCGTGAGCAGTAATTTCCGAAACATCAGCATCGGCAGAATCAATAATTTTTCTGCTGTATCCCGTGGCAACTGTATAAGCGATATTTTCTCTTTTGATATTATTTTTCTCTGCAAGAGTGTCCAGCAAACTTGATGCAATTGCGGAATTATTTATTCCTGAATTTGCAAGAGCAGTATCAATAATACGGTTTCCCTGAATCAAAGCAACTTTTATATATGTGGAGCCGGCATCAATTCCGGCAAAATATAAATTCGTCATCAGCTGAATTTTCCTCTCAAATTTTCTTAAATGCAAGCATTTCAATAAATGCTTCAATACGAACACGAAGCTGTTCCACATCTTCATCACTGAAATCACATTCCAAACGAATTACGGGAATTCCTCTTGCGCTGAAATACTTTTCAATCTGCTCAAATTCGTAATCATATACAACACAGCCTCGAAGTACATGATAAACAATTCCGTCGATATGGGCATCCTTAACTGTTTTTTTCATTTTGCGAATACGAATATCGCTATCGGGAAATATCGGACAAGAGCAGGGTTTGATATACCTATTAGCCAGTGCTCTGTAAAAACCGTTTGCCGTATTATCGCATATTGATACCAAATCACTGATTCCTTTATCTCCGAGACAAGTTTCATCCGCAGCAATAATTCCGCCCATTTCTTCAACAATAAGGGGAATTTTCATATTAGGAAAAGTAATCGGAGAACCTGCAAGAAGAATTCTCGGCAGTTTTTTCTTAGTCAGAAAATCTTTTTTGATTTTCTTTTCAAGCAATTCTTCGTTAAGCCTTTTAAGGTGACTGCCCCAATGAGCTATATCATCATAAGCCAACGAATTCATAACTGTCAATGCGTGAGAACCACGAATCAAAAAGTCAGTATCATTTTTGAGATTCAAGAAAACATGAATATCTCTTTGAACATCTGCTTGCAGTTTTATCTGACTTGCCAGTGATTCTCTTGTTGCTTTAACACCGGTTATTTCCGATATTTTATCTGCCACTTTTTTCAACTCTTTGATATATGTATCCATTCCGTCATCATCGGTACGATTTAGTGGAAGATATAAAGGAACTGTCGGCTTAACATCCGAAAGCCGACTTGCAAGCATTTTTTTGCAGTCACAGGATATGGGGACAATATACATACTGCAAGCATTGTACATTTCGCTTATTTCACCGGTAATATTTCCGACAACCGATTTGACTAACGGGCATACATCTCTCGGCATAGTATAATCGCCTATATACGCCCCGACAAAACTGTTACTGCACAGCTTTATCGGTCTTGCACCGGCTGCACGGATTATTTCTGCAGGCATTGTAGCACAAAATGAGCCGACGAATATTTCATTGTCAGCATACCGTATAACTTTATTATCAATAAACACCTTTCTCAGGATGTTTTTGAAATAAGCCAGTTCATCAGGTTCTCCGGGAAGTTCCTCAAGCTTTTGAAAATACTTTGAAGCAGTTTCAACGGACTTATTCAAATATCTCTGATGATATCTTGCGTAGCGTTCTTTATCATTTTTAGAATTGCAGTTTTCAACACTCATTTTATTCTTTATCCTTGCGTTTGAGAGTAACATCCGAAAATTGATTGTTCATAAAGTCTTCTTTTGAGGATTTGTATATTTTTTTGCCGCAAACAGTTATGTATAATGCGTCATCCTCCTGACATTTCTTAATACATTCACCGCAATAAATGCATTGCTTATTTGAAACGTCGGATTTTTCCTGTTCCGTATATACAGACTTTATTCGCATAGGGCACGCTTCATAACACGCACCGCACATAGTGCATGCACTGCAGTCTTTTTTGAGTTTAACAATATTTAGCTTTTCAAAAAAGCCGATAAAAATTCCAAAAGGACAGACATTGCAAAAAAGTCTTCTGGCAAATGAAGCAACAATGACAAAGAATACCACAACAGTAACTATTTCAAACGTGGTAATGTGGATGTTACTTAATAATTCAGGAAAGAGCATTGCAATTCCAATCAATGAAATAATAGTGAGAATAAACAGAACAACATTAATTCTTCTCACTATTCGTACTTTTTTCATGAATTTTTCGTTGCGAGACAGTTTGGGTAAATGTAATCTTGATGTCATCTGCCAAACAAAGTCATTTAGCAATCCCAACGGACAGAAAAAGCCGCAATATATTCTTCCGAACAGTAGAAACAAAACTATAATCCCTGCTACGGATGAAATAATAAACGGCAATAATAAATTATTAAAAGCGGGAATGTTAGCTACTGCATATGCGACACCAAAACCAATTGCCAACAAAAGAACGGTTAGTACCGTTCTTAAAATCAATAATCTTAGCAAAAGGAATTTATTATGGTTCATTAAAAATTTCTCCAAAAATGTTTTAATTCATTAGAAGTGTTACAATTTTTTTATATGCTGAATTAAAAGAAGAGGAATGTTTTCTGATTTTTTTATCAGAACTTTTTTTGCATTATTAAGGCAAACGGGTTCACCAATTTGACGATAACCGTCTTCTTTGAAAACGGTGAGAGCTTCATCAAAATTATCTACGTTGATACACATAGAACAAATAGGGGTTTCAATATCAAGTTGAATAATATCGAATCGAACATCATTTTCGTTTTTCATGATATAAACATAATCAGACTGATTTTCGCTGATAATGGCTTGATTTGTATGAGCCACCTTAAATCCGAATTTTTCTGATGCAAATTTTATAAGGTCCTCAGAATTTTTGCATACGATTGACGGGAACATACCAGTTACTTTCATTTTATACAATCTCCTTTTTTGTATTTGTCAATTTTTTGTTCGGGAAGCCGAGTTTTGCGGACAATCTGACGTATTTGCATAAGGTTCCGTCAGCATATTTTTCCTTGAAAATGAATAAGCTGTTTTAATAAGATCAAAGTCATCGTAATCACAAGCCCGTTTATGAATGCGGGCGGTGCAGGCATCCTGCGATTCCCGGAGTGTTGTTATATCCGTTCTCGAAGAGCGGTGATTCATAAAGCAATTTTAAGATAACAATCCGGTGAGGAGTCCGGATGCCGTTTTTGCCAGGCAAGTATCCGATTCACTGCATTCCTGACCTCATAAAAGTCATATCCGGCAGCCCTGAGGCGTCTTTTTTGCTCTTCGCCGGTACCCAAATCTCCGTTTATCACTTTTAATGCGATTTGACAAACATCGCAGCCGCCGGTTGCCTTTTCCAGTTCTTCATCATTTAATATTTTCTTATCTTCCATCGTGAAATCTCCTTTTGATTTAGTGCTTTTTGTCCTTGCTGCTCTTTATTCGATACGAAAGAAACAGTGACGATTAGTAATACTTACGATTGATTTCCATTTCAATGGAAATAATCGGAACACTTGCTATTCTTCTATATTCCGGCGGAACATCTATTTCGGCAATTCTATGAAGCTTCAATCCGTTTTAACCCTGTATGCCTGAATAATCTGAATTGTCTTTGCCTTTGAAGAATAGTCCTCTATTAAAAAATCTTCTGCCTTGCGAATATCTATCATGTCCGGTTGTTCAAATCGTAAAAATCGGTAAAAAGCAACCGGGTCAGTATTACTTTGGGCGAATTCCTCTATGCGCTTTTGAATCACATCATTCATATATCCAGCTTCCTTCCAAGAGCAATCAGATTTCTTCCTACATACTACATAATAGCATTACCCGCCAAATTCGACAATAGCGCAATGTAAAATAAGCTGTTTTTCTTTGTGTTTTATTGTCATTTCCGTGGTCATTTTGTGGTCACAGGAACAACAAAAACCCCAGAACCGTTGATATACCAACGGTTTTGGGGTTTTTATTGTTAATCAACAATATCAACCGAAACCTTAACGCCTTTGCGCTGGGCATAGGAACGCACCACTGTACGAATCTCTTTGGCAATTCGACCCTGTCGGCCAATTACCTTACCCATATCTTCGGGTGCCACGCGCAGCTCCAGCGTCAGCTCGTCGCCGTTTTCCACCTCGGTCACAGTAACCTGATCCGGGTGTTCCACAAGGCTTCTTGCGATGTAGAGCAGCAAATCCTTCATGGTTTTGCCCCCGAATTACAGAACGTCGACCTTCTTCAGCAGAGCGCGAACGGTTTCAGTGGGCTGTGCACCGGTCTTGATCCACTCCTTGGCGCGGTCAGCATCGATCTTGATCTCAGCAGGAGACACGCAGGGATTGTAGGAACCGATCTCTTCGATGAAACGGCCATCACGGGGATAGCGAGAATCAGCGACGACGACACGATAGTAAGGAGCCTTCTTAGCACCCATTCTTCTCAGACGAATCTTAACCATAGTTTGTTTCCTCCAATAAAATTAAATTGATATTTTTTATTTCATAAATGCTGCTGCACTTATAGACTTATCTTAGCGCAGACGCTTTTTCCGGCCGAAGCCGTGCATCTTGCTGCTCATACCGGGCATACCACCCATGCCGGGAATGCCACGGAATTTACCCTTGCTCATGGACTTGGTAAGCTGCTGGAGCATCTCAAAGGACTTGAGCAGGCGGTTCACATCCACTACTTCCAATCCGCAGCCTGCCGCAATGCGGCGCTTGCGGCTGGCGTTAAGAATCTGGGGATTCTCGCGCTCCAGCGGTGTCATGGACTGGATGATGGCTTTGGTATGTGCCATCTGCTTTTCATCAATCTGGCTGGCATCAAAGTTCTTGCCCATATTACCGGGCAACATTCCTGCTATCTGGCTCAAATCGCCCATACCTTGCAGCTGCTCCATCTGATCGAGGTAATCGGTCAGGGTCAGCTTATTTTTACGGAGCTTTTCCTCCAGCTTCTTGGCTTGCTTTTCATCGTACTGCTGCTCAGCTTTCTCAATGAAGCTAAGCATATCGCCCATGCCGAGGATACGGGAAGCCATTCGGTCGGGATGGAACAGCTCGATCATATCCAGCTTTTCGCCGGTGCCCACAAACTTGATAGGCTTACCGGTAGTGGCCTTGATAGAAAGCGCCGCACCGCCGCGGGCATCGCCGTCCAGCTTGGTGAGCACAACACCGTCGATCCCCAGCGCCTCATCAAAGGCAGAGGCGGCATTGACAGCGTCCTGACCGGTCATGGCATCCACGACCAACAAAATCTCATTGGGCCGCACCGCTGACTTGATGGCCTTCAGCTCATCCATCAACGCTTCATCCACATGAAGTCGGCCTGCGGTATCCAAAAACACCATATCGTGGCCGTGGTCACGAGCGTATTTCAGCGACTCTTCCGCAATATGTACGGGATTCTCCTGTCCCATTTCGAAAACAGGAATCTCCAACTGCTTACCTACCACCTGCAGCTGCGTAATAGCGGCAGGACGGTATACGTCGCAGGCAACCAGCAATGGGCGCTTGCCGAACCGATTACGCATCATGCCTGCCAGCTTGGCACCGTTGGTGGTTTTACCGGCACCCTGCAGACCCACCATCATCACGATCGTCGGGCCCTTATTGGCCATGGTCAGCTTGGCATTGGTGCCGCCCATCAGTGCCGTCAGTTCTTCGTTGACGATCTTGATGATCTGCTGTGCCGGCGTCAGACTGTCCAGCACATCAGAGCCGACACAGCGCTCTGTTACCTTCGCCACAAAGTCCTTAACGACCTTATAACTGACATCGGCCTCCAACAGCGCCAGGCGTACCTCACGCATACCCTCCCGAACATCGCTTTCCGACAGGCGGCCTTTACCGCGCAGGCGCTTGAATACGGCATTCAGTTTTTCGGAAAGTCCCTCAAATGCCATTGGTTTACTCCTTTAATGCTGCAGCATGGTCTGCAATCAACGCCGCCAACTCCTCCAAACGGGGATTATCATACTGTCGATAGTTGATCGTGCGAATCTCAGTGGCGGCTTCCTCCATGGCGACAAGCTTATCACGCATCTGCATAAAACGCTTGAGAAGCCCCGTCTTGTCCTCCAGCTCCGTCATGATCGACTCGGCACGCACGATCACATCGCGTACACCTTGGCGGGAGATGCCATAGTTTTCGGCAATCTCAGCCAACGACAGGTCTTCGTTATAGTACAGATCGTAGAACTCTTTTTGCCGCTCGGTGAGGATTTCACCGTAAAAATCGAACAGCATTGTCATGCGAAAGGTCTGGTTTTTCACGGAAATCCCTCCTTCTGTAAAGTTATATTCCTTTACAACACGGAATATGATACACGATATTCACAAAAAAGTCAAGGCGAATTTGGGCGATTGAATGAAAAATTTTCAAAAAAATTGTGCGGAAAATAGCTTTCCGCACAATTTGATCTTATTCCTGTTCTTCCGCCAGTTCCTGCCTGGCTTCAGCCAATACCTTGCGGTCATGCTTGGTGGTGAGCTGACTTTCATCGAACTGTGCCCACATATCCGGACGGCGGCGGCAGGTACGCTTATAGCTCTGCTTTGTGCGCCAATCGTCCACAGCCCCGTGATTGCCGCTTAAAAGCACCGCCGGCACCTTACGGCCATGCCACTCCTCAGGGCGGGAATACTGGGGATATTCCAGCAATCCGTTCCAATGGCTCTCCTCCGTATAGCAGCTCTCCTCCGGCAGTACGCCCGGCACCATGCGGCACAGACAATCCGCCAGCGCCATGGCAGGAATCTCACCGCCGGTAAGGACAAAGTCACCCATGGAGATCTCCTCGTCCACGCACTCCTCGATAAAGCGTTCATCAATACCCTCATAATGGCCGCAAACAAGGATCAGGCGGTCGTGGTTTGCTTTAAGCTCCTTGGCAATCTGTTGGTTAAACACCTGTCCGCAAGGGGAAAGATAAATCGTATGCACCCGTTCTCCTGCTTCCTCGCAGATATGCTGCCAGCAGCGATACAGCGGATCGGCTTGCATCACCGCGCCCCGTCCGCCGCCATAGGGATAATCGTCCACCTGCATCTGCTTATTGGTGGTATAGTCGCGGATCTGGTGGGTGGCAACAGTCACGATCCCCTTTGCCTGGGCACGACCGATAATCGACTGGCCCATCATCGCCTCGATGGCATCGGGAAACAGTGTCATAATGTCAATTCTCATCGCTTGCCAGTCCTTTCATCATGTGGACACGCATCATACCACCGTCTAAATCCACAGACTCGATAAATACGCCCTTCACGGCAGGGATCAGATATTCCTTACCGCCGCCCTTTACCTCGTAAATCTTATGCGCCGGATAATTCAGCACACGCTTGATTTTGCCGATCTGTGCATCTGTTTCGCTGTCCAGCACGGTCAGTCCTTCCAGTTCAGTGTCAAAATACTCATCCTCGTCCATTTCTACATCGTCACGCAAAACGGACACACTTTTCCCTTTGAACGCCAATGCCGCGTCCATATCTTCCACGCCGGGCAAGGTCAGCAGCACAGTGGACTTATGGACACGGGCGCTTTTTACCTTCGTCGCTTTGCCGTCAATATATAATGTATCAAATTCCGCCAGAAACTCAGGATCAAATCCCATAGCAGGATTTAATTTCACTTCACCGCGGATACCGTGAGCGTTGACGATTTGCCCCACGGGAATATAAGTAACGCGCATAAATGCTCTCCTTCGTTCATAATCATCAGATTCAGTATACCATACTGCCTGTTCTTTTTTCAACCGTCTTTCTCAGCGGCTACATTTTGTTTCCGCTCGTAACTTCTGTAACTTTCCCTTTGTCATATCTTGCATTCTTATTTCTATTGATGTCCTATTTTGTTGTCTATGTGGGTAATAATATTCTTATTGCCATTAAAAACTTGACAAAAGTGGGTGATAGTGATATACTTCATGCAACTTTTTGAATTGTAACAAAAGTTACAAAACGGTACAGTTCTATTTTAGATGCCGACCTCAAGCGGCGTCATACAGCGAGGTAATATGAAACATTTATTGAAAAAAATAGATCCCCACATTCTTCAGCGATTGAAAATCTTTCTGCCGTTGTGTGCATTAGGTTTTGCGCTCTGTATCTGCCTTTGCGATATTGAGCAGCAAGATTTCATCTATCTGGTGCAGGATCAAACGACTTCGCAGGCGATTCTCGGTCGTCCTACAGAAGAGCTGCGGAGCAACGGCCTGCAGGTCAAGGTAGACGATCACGCTGCCGATGCGCAGTTACTGTTGGATGCCAATCAGGAAGTCAGCATTGTTAAGGACGGCCAGACCTATACGGCAATCACTCGTCATGAAACCGTGGACAATCTGCTGAAACGGCTGAAAATCAAGCCAGACGAGAACGATATGATCATTCTTGACACAGCGAACGGTATGTCCATTAAAATTGATGAGGAAGCAAAAGTAATTCGTAAAGAAACCATTCCCACGACCTACAAAACCGAGCGCGTAAGCAATCCTTTGATGGAAAAAGGCACAGAGCGCGTAAAGCAAGCAGGTGTGAACGGTGCGATCGTCAAGACCTATGCCGATACCTATCGACAGGGTGAAGTCGTAAACGCGGATCTATTGGGTGAAACTGCCGACACTGCCGTGACGGAAATCGTCGAATACGGCACACTTGTTTCCTCTGTAGATCGTGATGACTATATCGTTTCCGTAAACGCTGACAGCGAAGGCGGCGGCTATCTGACCTTTGCTTCCGGTGATACGATGTTGTATGATTTCATCACCACCTGTAACGCCACGGCCTACTCCGGGGGCTGGGCCACAGCCAGCGGCTATCCTGTGGGCGTGGGCAACATCGCCGTGGACCCCACCGTGTTCCCATACGGCACACGAATGTTCGTACAAACAGTAGATGGCAGTTGGGTTTACGGCATGGCAGTGGCCCGTGACTGCGGCAGCGCTATCAAAGGCAACAAACTGGATCTGTGGTTCACATCCTATGACGAGGCCTGTCGGTTCGGCCGACATGACTGCACCGTATACGTGTTAAGTTAACAACAAAAAAGTACCGACTTTTCAGTCGGTACTTTTTTATCGGAAAAACAGCAGAATAAGCGGAAGAAACACCAGCAGTACATAACCGATAAGAATACACGCCAGATGCTTCTTTTTGCTGAACATCGCCACAAATTCGCGGATCAGTGCGCTGGGCCAGTAGTACCACGCCACATGCGCGCCCACACCGACGCATTTCATTTTCAGCTTTCTGGCATAGCTCAGGCAGCGGTATACATGATAGTTACTGGAAACAAGTGCTGTCCGCTTTCCTCCTCGCGCAGAAATAATCTGTTTGCAGTTAATAAGATTCTCCATCGTTGTGGTGGATTGATCCTCCCGCACGATATGCTCTTCGGGAATACCGTACCGGCAAAGATAGCCCGCCATGGCATCCGCTTCGGAGATTTCTTCATCATCACCCTGACCACCGCTGGGAATCAAAATCGGTTTGACTTTGCACCTTTCATAGAGTTCAATCGCCTTATCCAATCTGTCAGCAAGCAGCTTCGACACTTCTCGGCCATCCTGCAACCCGGCGCCATGAATGATCACAAAGTCAAAGCACATTCGGTGGGGCAGAATTTGGATGAACAGCGTATATTGCACAAACCCCAACAGCAAAAAACTGAAATAAAACACCGTTGCACCAAATAAAAACATGATTTTATGAAACACCGTGGCCTCTGCTAAATCAGACACATAAAAGAACGAAACACACAGGGCAATTTCACCTAGGGCCACCACAATTCCCAACAGCAGCGACAGAAGGTTAGGCAACGCCGCGGACTCTCGGCGAATCATATGTATGCCGTTGATTATCAACAGAACCGGAACGACAAGAAGCGCCAGCATTGACAAGAGAAAAATGCTCATCAATACATATCCGCTGTTGTTTCCAAAACAACCTGCAATCAATACCATAGTAACAACTACGGTAGCCATTAACAGCAGACTGTTGCGAAAACGCTGCGGCTTCCACAAAACCGCCAATAGCAGCCATGACCAGAAAAAGATCGCTACCGGCAGGATTTCCTTCATATTTTCAAGTACTATCTGCATATTTTTCTCCTCTATCGCAATGCGCAATTTCGTAAAATTTCCTCTGCGCCGCCGCAATAAGCGCTTAAATTCCTTGCCTTGCGAATCTGTTTCAGTCCCTCATCCGGTGCTTCAAAACAAGCGGCGTAGTAATTCCAAAACTCACGCATACGGTGCAGTACCGGTAAATCACCGCTTAGACGACGGCGGTATGCCGACAGAAGACGCTTGTGGAATTCGGTCAGTTCCTCCCTTGACGCCTTGGCTCCTCCTCGTATTTGCCGCAGCAGCGACGGATCGGCAATCAGTCCCCGACCCAACATCAGCGTTTCGGTTTCGGGGAACAGCTCGCAAAATTCCGCGACATCCTGCACAGTATGGAGATCACCGTTGTAGACCAGCGGCAGAGCCGTATGTTTACAGGCATAGGCGAAGGCATCTGTATGGGCTGCGCCGCGATAGAACTCCTTTTGTACGCGGCAATGCACGATCAGCTCCGAGATGGGATACTGATTGTAGATCGTCAGCAGCTTTTCCCACTCGGCAGGGTCATTTTTACCGATGCGTGTTTTCACCGACAGTCGCATATCCGTCGGCAGTCCGTCGAAAATCTCGCCCAGACAGCGGTTCAGATCGTCGGGATAAGCCAGAAACCCTGCTCCCTTGCGCTTTGCCGTGACTGTGCCGGAGGGACAGCCCAAATTGAAGTTGATCTCCCGATAGCCCATTTCATAAAGCTCGCGAGCCGCCCACAGAAAGTGATCTGCCCGATTACACAGGATCTGGGGCACTACAGGCATACCCTCGTTATGCTGCAGATCGTCCAGTTCCTTTGTTTGAAAGGAAAAATTGCTGTTGGGCGAGAGAAACGGTGTGAAATATTGATCCGCACCGCCAAACATTTCATATTGGATCCGCCGCCACAGATAGGTGGTCAAACCCTCCAACGGTGCGGCATATAGCTTGTAGTCAGCCATGAAATTCTCCTTGTAAGCACATGGTAAGCGTCACATCCGGTATATAGGTGTATGCTGCATCTTCTAAATAAGGGAACAGTGTTGCCAACTGTGTCGGCTCTGCGATCAGCGATATTTTCTGTTCTCTGTTCAGCCGCTTTTTGATGACATACTCCAGTCGTGCCGCCGCCGTTTTCTCCTCCGTGCGCCACAGAGCACAGAGTGAAGCAACGGGGTGAGAGCGCGTATACTTTGCGCCCTTTCCGGCACAATGACGCTGCATACGGCGGCAAACATCCGGCGTGATGCCGGTATAATAAGTGCCGTCCGTACATTGCAACATATAAATGTAATACATTCCCTCACCTTCCCTTTTTACAGTTTACACGAATTTTCTTGCAATTACAACCGTGATATGATAGAGTTTACCCTTAGAAAGTGAGGAAAGAATATGTCTTTATTTGAATATTATCTGCAATATATGACCGAAGTGTTTGAGGGCAAGCGTCAGGCACCTGAGGGCATTACCTTGACCTCCGAGGACGAGGGCGAGCGCATGAAGGAACTGGGCGAGCAGCTTAGCATCATGGGTATGGCGGAATTTGTGCGCCGCTGTGCCGTACAGGACGGCAAAGAGCTGCCTGCAGAGCTGTTTGATGGCGATGCGAACGCCGAAGCCATGACATTTTTCGCACAGAACGCCGCAAGCGCAGAAAAGCCCGCTGAGGAACCGCAGAAAGAACCTGCTCCCGATCCCGACAAAGACAAGCACGCTTTCGAGGTGTTCCTTGACTGCATTGAAATGGACGACGGTCTGGTGCAATACCTGATTGAAGTGCTGAAAAGCAAGGACTGGAAAGAGTTTTTCAAGCTGAGCCAGATCACCACCAAGATGGACCTTGACCCCGAGGAGTTCCTCTTCTGGTTGGGCAACAAGGAACTGTACGGCAGCAAAGAAGAGCAGGCCTGCGTGGCCATCATGGACGGCTGCATGGAGCGTCTTTTGAACGAAAAGCGTTTGGACGTACTGGCCGCTCTGCTCTCAGGTGATCAGAAAACCTTTGAGCTGTTCCGTTGTGAGGCACCGGAACTTGTCCATCTGCCCGATGCCACCTTTGACTGGTTCTGCCGCAACTATCTCGACCGCGACTATCCCATCCGCGTGCTGATGAAATGCAACGGCGTGATCTTTCCAACAGCCAAGGCATAATTTATCGCAAAAAATAAGAGCAGCTTTCGCTGCTCTTATTTTTTATGTAATAATCAGTTCCAGAAATCGGTTTCGTCCTTCAGGCCAATAGAGGCGGCCTTGAATTCGGGATCTTTGCCTTCCTTACGCTGCTTGGAGTAGTCCTTCAGAGCGTCCAGAGCGGGCTTTGCCAGAATGATGATGACGGGGATGTTGATGACGACCATCAGCGCCTGCATCATATCGGCAGTATCCCAAGCCAGACCCATGGTGACCACGGCGCCCAACAGAACGATGACAGCGGCGACCAGACGGAACACAGTGATGAATGCCTTGCTGGGCGTGCGCTTCATGATGTACTTCAAGCAGCCCTCGCAGTAATAGTAGTTACCGATCAGGGTAGTGAAGGCAAACAGGCACATGGACACAGCAATGAAGATGGGACCAAAGCCGCCGAAGCTGGCGGACAGAGATGCCTGAACATAAGCGGCACCGGCAGCTTCCTCAGTGGGAGCCACGCCGGACAGCAGGCACATAAAAGCGGTTGCGGAGCAGATCAGCAGGGTGTCGATGAACACGGACAGCATCTGCACCAGGCCCTGCTTAACAGGGTGAGAAACATCAGCGGTAGCAGCGGCGTTGGGCGCAGAACCCATACCTGCCTCGTTGGAGTACAGACCGCGCTTGATACCGTACATCAGGCAGCTGCCGGAGAAGCCGCCGAAGATGGCCTTAAAATCGAAGGCATTGACAAAGATGCCCTTGATCATAGCGGGGATAGCGGGAATGTGCATCACGATGACGATCAGGGAAACCAGAATGTAGATAACGCCCATCACGGGAACCAGAACGCCGGTAACCTTGGTCAGACGCTTGGCACCGCCCATGACGCAGATAGCGAACAGAACAGCCAGAATGCCACCGATGATCCAAGGAGTGGAGGATTCGCTATAGAAGCTGAAGCCGGCGAATGCGGACTGCAGGTTGTAGGAAGCCAGTGCATTGTAACCCACGGCGTAGGTCAGAATGATGATCACGGCGAAGATCACGCCCAGCCAGCGCTGATGCAGTGCAGTCTCCATGTAGTAGGAGGGACCGCCGAAGCTGGTGCCGTCCTTGTCGCGCTTCTTATAGATCTGAGCCAGCGTGGACTCGATGAAGGCGGAAGCACCGCCCACCAGAGCGATCAGCCACATCCAGAACACACTGCCCATGCCGCCCAGGCAGATAGCGGTAGACACACCGATGATGTTACCGGTACCCACGCGAGAAGCAGTGGAAACCATCAGAGCGCCGAAGGAAGAAACGGAGTTCTCGCCCTTGGGCTTTTCGGAGACCACACGGATGGATTCGCCGAACAGGCGGAACTGTACGCCCTTGGAGCGAATGGTGAAATACAGGCCACCGCAGATCAGGAAAATAATAACGAACGGGAATGCACCCTTAGGTCCGCTATAGAGGAAATTGCTGATCGCGTTGACAACTTTATCAATCTTGTCAATCATGAAACTTTTCTCTCTTTCACTTTCAAATTTTTGCGAATGGTGATTCGCGTGTATCAAATATTATACTTCTCTTTTTGTAAAATAGCAATACCCTTATCCATCCTTATATCGTATTTTTTGAAATTTTTTTCACTTTCACTTGCAAATTTTCAATATCGTGCTATACTGTCGTTTGTCACACAAGTATGAAAAATGTGATTTTTATTGTGAGGTGAACACATGGCAGGCGGCAAACACATTTTAGGCAAGCCGAAGGGCCACCATATTTTCGGCACAGCTAAGGTGGGCGACCGGGGTCAGATCGTCATACCCAAAGAGGCACGGTGCTTCTATGGTATTGAACCGGGCGACACGTTGCTGATCTTAGGTGACAGCGAAAGTGGCTTGATTGTCACCAAGCCGGATGTACTGGATCAGGTGGCAGAACGGATTTTGGGCAATATAAAAAAGGAGAACGACGAGATATGAATGCACAGGAAATGTATGCGCAGTTGGGCATCTCCCCTGCTGTGCTGAATTTCGGCGAAAGCGTATTACAAGGCGTAAAAGACCAGTTTGAGCGTATTGATGCTATCGCCGAATACAATCAGGCAAAGGTCATCGGTGCCATGCAGAAGAACCGTGTCAATGCCACCCATTTTAATATCTCCACCGGCTACGGCTATGATGACGAGGGGCGCGACAATTTAGAGCGCGTCTATGCCGACTGCTTCCACACCGAGGCAGCGTTGGTGCGTCCGCAGATTTCCTGCGGTACGGCGGCACTTGCATTGGCACTGGGTGCCAATCTGCTGCCCGGTGACGAGTTGCTCTCCCCTGTGGGTGCTCCTTATGACACGCTGGAGGAGGTCATCGGCATCCGTCCTTCCCCCTGCTCGCTGAAAGAATACGGTGTGAGCTATGCACAAGTGGATTTAAAAGAGGACGGCAGCTTTGACTATGACGGCATCCGTAAGGCCATCAGCGAAAAGACCAAGCTCATTACCATCCAGCGCAGCAAGGGCTATGCCACCCGCCCCTCTTTCTCCGTGGCTCAGATCGGGGAGCTGATCGCTTTCTGTAAGCAGTGCAAGCCGGATGTGTTGTGCATGGTGGATAACTGTTACGGTGAATTTGTAGAGGAATTGGAACCCACCGATGTGGGTGCTGATATGATTGTTGGTAGTTTGATCAAGAATTTAGGCGGCGGTTTGGCTCCTACCGGCGGCTATATCTGCGGCAAAAAAGCGTGTATTGATCGCTGCGCCTACCGTTTGAGCGCACCGGGTCTGGGTAAAGAAGTCGGTGCCAATCTGGGGCTTTTGACCGCGTTTTATCAGGGTTTGTTCCTGGCTCCCACGGTGGTATCCTCCGCAGTAAAGGGTGCTGTCTTTGCGGCGGCAGCTTATGAAAAGTTAGGGTTCCGTGTGGTACCCACCAGTCGCGAGGTGCGTCACGACATCATTCAGGCGGTGGAGCTGGGCAGTCGGGATGGCATGATCGCCTTTTGCAAGGGTATCCAATCCGCCGCACCGGTGGACAGTTATGTGACCCCCGAGCCCTGGGCTATGCCCGGTTATGACAGCGATGTGATCATGGCAGCCGGCGCTTTTGTACAGGGTGCCTCCATCGAACTGTCCGCTGACGGCCCGATCCGCGATCCCTATGCGGTGTATTTTCAGGGCGGCCTGACTTGGTATCATGCTAAGCTGGGAATCCTCATGAGTCTGCAAAAAATGTTGGATGCAGGTCTTATCACACTGTAAGGAGCAATTTTATGTGGTTTTGGTTTTCACTGATTACCCTCATCTGTTGGAGTGGAAGCGATCTCTTTTCAAAAATCGGCTGTCAGGACGCTGATGATAAGTATAGCCATCTGAAAATGATCATTGCCGTTGGTGTGGTTATGGGACTGCACGCCGCATATGAAATCTTCATCGGCGGTGTAGACATCTCCTGGTCTGTCATATGGACATATCTGCCTGTCTCACTGCTGTACATTCTGTCTATGGCCATCGGCTACATCGGACTGCGCTACATTGAGCTGTCTATTTCCTCCCCTATCTGTAACTCCTCGGGTGCGTTGGTGGCGGTGCTGTGCCTGATTTTCGGCGGTATCGGTGAGCTGGCCGGCGCGCAGCTGATTGCCACGGCGCTGGTCTGCATCGGTGTGATCGGTCTGGGCTTTGTGGAAGCCCACGAGGACGAAAATCTGCGCGCTGCCCGGCAAGATGCCAGCAACCATCATTACGCTAAATCGGCATTGGCGTTGATCCTGCCTGTTATCTACTGCCTGCTGGATGCTCTGGGCACCTTTGCGGATAGCCGTGTGTTGGAAACGCTGGACGAAGACAGCGCCAACTGCGCCTACGAGCTGACCTTCCTCTTTGCCGCCATCGTGTGTGTGATCTATGTACTTGTGATCAAGCGTGACCGCTTGATTCCCAAGCGAGAGGCACCCAAGTATGCGGGTGCTGTCTTTGAAACCGCCGGTCAGTTTGCTTACATCTATGCGCTGGCTGACAGCGATCATGTGGCGCTCTCGGCACCTATTATCTCCGCCTACTGCGCGGCAAGCGTCCTGTGGAGCCGTCTGTTCCTGAAAGAAAAGCTGTCGTGGAAGCACTACGCCATGATCGTCCTCGTGGTGGTGGGTATTGTGATCCTCGGTCTATTCGATGCGTGACAATCGGCCGAAATCGTGATATAATAGCAAAGAATACACACAAGGGAGACATACTATGCATCCGCAATTTGATGTATTAACACCCCATTGGTTCAATCGGGCATTTGTTTACACCGGCAGCATCGGGGATTTCCGCTATCGGTTTGCTACCGATAAGGACAACAAGCAGCTTCACGCTGCCGTATACAGCATGTACTGCTATGAGGTGGCCACCGATGTGCGTGAACAGGATTTTTCCTGGGACAACGAGGGTGTAGAACAGTTGAAGCAATGGCTGCAAAAAGAGTATGACACATTTTGCGCGAAATAAAAAAGTTCCGGTTTCGAAACCGGAACTTTTTTTATTTCTTCCACCAGCGGGGACTCATCAGTATCAGGATCGGCATGATCTCCAGACGGCCAAGCAACATCAAAAACGACAGTATCGCCTTGCTGAAATAAGACAGCGGCGCAAAATTCGCCATTGGGCCAAGGCGTCCTAAGCCGGGACCTACATTGCTTAAACAAGTCAGCGCAGACACAAACGACTCCGTAAAGCCCAGATTATCCCAGGACACCGCCAAAGTACCGCAGAGCAGAATCAGCAGATACGCCACTGTATACGCTTGGGCTGAAGTCACCACACGCTCTTCCACCATTTGTCCTTCCACCGTGATGACGCTGACATGGTTGGGGTGACTGATCCGCTGCAGATCACGGCGCAAGCTTTTCACCAAAATCTGAATACGCGAAATTTTAAAGCCACCTGCTGTTGAACCGGCACAGCCGCCGACAAACATCAAAATGACCAGTATCGTCTGGGAAAAGACCGGCCACGACGCAAAATCCTTTGTGGCATAGCCCGTGGTCGTGATGATTGTAGCCGTCTGGAATACTGCATCGGTGACGGATTGACCAAAGGTTGTGCCGGACTGGACACAAAGATTGCCGCAAATAAGCAGCGTGGACACCACAACAATGGCGGTATATAGGCGCAATTCCTCATTACGGAGCACATCTTTGATATGTCCGCGAATGAGCCAGAAAATCATCGAAAAATTGACACCGGCCAAAAAAGTAAAGATTGTAATGATCCAGATGATCGCCGGAGTTGCGTTATAATAGGCAATGCCGGCATTTTTGACGGAAAAGCCGCCGGTAGCCAATGTGGTGAACGCATGGTTGACGGCTTCAAACCATCCCATACCCGCTATACGCAGAGCGATCATTTCCAGAACGGTCAAACCAATATAAATACTATATAAAATCTTGGCTGTTTCACCCACCTTGGGCACCAGTTTGCTTTTAATCGGGCCTGGACTTTCCGCGCGCATCAGGTAAACGGCTCCGACACCCATTTTCGGCATCAGTGCCACAAACAGCACCAATACGCCCATACCGCCCATCCATTGTGTCAGTGAACGCCAAAAAAGCACACCGTGAGATAAAGATTCCATCTCCGTCAAAATGGTTGAGCCGGTCGTCGTCAGTCCGGAAACCGTTTCAAACAGTGCATTGATATAATGAGGAATCGCACCGGTAAACACATAGGGCAAGGCGCCAAACAACGAAAGCGCCAACCACGCAGACGCTACCGCTACATAGCCGTCTCGGCGCTGCATCTGACGCCGCTTCTGCTTGATTCGTGTGCCAGGCCAGCCAACGATCGCACAGATACACGCACAGAGTAAAAAAGATGTCCAGTCACCCTCACCGTAGCAAAGAGCTACCACCATGGGTAATAGCAGAAATCCCGCTTCAACCAACATGGTATATCCTAATACATTCGCAATCAATCGATGATTCATATGCTATCTCCATTAAAAAAATGCACTGACTTTTGTCAGCGCAGAAAGGCACAGAGGCACTATTGTCCCCTGCGGTGACTCCTTCTCACGTCGGCGAGATTAGCTGACGGATTCGGGGGAAGAAGTTCCCCTACCGCATAGGCGGATACACCCCAAAAACGGTTCTCCCACTGTTCAAAATGAACATTAAACGCTTTATAGGTAAATTATACTCCCGCTGTGAATTTCTGTCAAGCAAGCCGGATTTTTCGTAATGATTCGATTTCATGATTGTATTTTAACGAAACATTTTTTCATGAAATTTGTTGCGCTTTTATCAATTTAAAGCAAGACATTTGCAATTTTGTTTCAAATCAGCCAATTATTTTAGTTTTTCTTTTTAAAATGTTATGCAAATTTTTTAATAATATTTTCCAGTAAATTTTGATAACTTTCTCTCATTTCAATAACTTTTCTTAAAAGATTGACATTGTCCAAATATGTGGTATCCTATTTAAAATTATATTGCCTGTACTGTTAACTATCTGCAGTAGTTGGCAAAAAGGAGTTGAGCAACATTGAGTAGACTTGATATTAAGACCACCAGTCGCGCACAGACTGTGGTGGATAATCTATATCGTGACGTCGAGCGGCGCATCGCCGCCAGTCCCCCGGGTCTGTGTCCGGTGGATATGTCGTTGAGTTTTTTGCAGTTGTGCCATGCACAGACCTGCGGTAAATGCGTGCCCTGCCGTATCGGTTTGGGGCAGCTGACAAAGCTGATTTCCAAGGTACTGGACGGTACCGCTACCATGGAAACCATTGACATTATTGAAAAAACCGCGCGCAGCATTGTCAACACCGCTGACTGCGCCATCGGCCGCGATGCCGCCCGTTTGGTAGTAGACGGTCTGGAAGGTTTCCGCGATGACTACGAAGAGCATGTTCTGCACCATCGGTGCCTTGCCGGATTGCAGAATGCCGTACCCTGCGTGGCTCTGTGCCCCGCCGGCGTAGACATTCCCGGCTACATGGCTTTGGTCGGCGAGGGACGCAATGCCGATGCGGTGCGTCTGATTCGTAAGGATAACCCCTTCCCCACCGCCTGCGCCTACATCTGTGAGCATCCCTGCGAGGCACGATGCCGCCGCAATATGATCGATGACGCCATCAACATCCGCGGTCTGAAGCGCTATGCGGTGGATCACGCCGGCGATGTACCTCAGCCCGCCTGCGCTGAGAGCACCGGCAAGACCGTCGCCATCGTGGGCGGCGGCCCCAGCGGTTTGAGCTGTGCCTACTATCTGGCATTGATGGGTCACAAGGTCACCATCTATGAGGAACGCAAAAAGTTGGGCGGCATGCTGCGCTACGGCATCCCTAACTACCGTTTCCCCCGTGAGAAACTTGATGCGGAAATCGAATCTATCCTTTCCCTCGGCATCGAGGCTCATACAGATGTAACCGTCGGCAAGGATATCTGGGTGGAAAAGCTACAGCAGGAGTATGACTGCGTTTATATTGCCATCGGTGCCCATCAGGATAAAAAGGTCGGCATTCCCGGTGAAGACAGCCGCAATGTGATGTCTGCTGTTTCCCTGCTGCGTGCCATCGGCGACAACCACATGCCCAACTTCAAAGGCAAGAATGTGGTGGTCATCGGTGGCGGCAACGTGGCCATGGACGTGACCCGCAGTTCGATCCGTCTGGGTGCGAAAAAGGTCACCTGTGTCTATCGCCGCCGTATTGAAGATATGACCGCCTTGCCCGATGAAATTACCGGTGCTATGGCAGAGGGCGCTGAAATGATGACGCTGGCCGCCCCCGTCCGTATCGAAAGCGACGAAAACGGTGTGGCAACCGCTCTTTGGGTACAGCCCCAAATCATCGGCGAGGCCGACAAATCCGGACGCCCTCGTCCCAACAAGGCTGATTCGGAAGAAGTGCGTGTACCTGCTGATATCATCGTGGTTGCTATCGGTCAGGGCATTGAAATTCAAGGATTTGAGCAAGCCGGTGTTCCCATCAAGCGCGGTACCTTTGTGGCCGGCTTGAGCGGCCAGGTGTCCGATATGGATAATGTATTCGCCGGCGGCGACTGTGTAACCGGTCCCGCTACTGCCATTCGCGCCATTGCCGCCGGTAAGGTGGCTGCCGCCAACATCGATGAGCATCTAGGATTCCAGCATGAGATCAACGTGGATGTGGATATCCCCACACCCAAGCTGAACAACCGTCCGCCCCACGGACGTATCAACACCACCGAACGCGAGGCCGGCGAACGCAAGTGCGATTTTGACGATATTGAGTGCGGCCTGACCGAAGAAGGCGCCTGCACAGAGGCATCCCGCTGCCTGCGCTGCGATCACTTCGGTTACGGCGTTTTCAGAGGAGGTCGAGTGGAAAAATGGTAACGCTGACGATTGACAAGAAAACAGTACGCGTGCCGGAGGGTACCACCATTCTGGAAGCAGCGCGTTCTGTGAAGCTGGACATTCCCACGCTGTGCTATCTGAAAGAACTGAATGAGATCGGTGCCTGCCGTATCTGTATGGTGGAAGTAGAAGGTCAGGAGCGTCTCGTCCCCTCATGCAACAATGTGGTGGCTGAGGATATGGTGGTACATACCAATTCCCCTCGCGTGCGTGAGGCACGCCGCGTCAACCTGCGTCTGCTGCTGAGTCAGCACGATATTCGCTGCACTCAGTGTACCCGCAGCGGCAACTGCAAGCTGCAGGAACTGTGCAATGACTACAACCTGCTGGGCGATCATTATATCGAGGACCTACGCAATACGCCCGATGATTTTTCCAATCCCGTGGTACGCGTGGAAAACCGCTGCATCAAGTGCATGCGCTGCGTACAGGTCTGCGAAAAGGTACAGAGCATGGGCATCTGGGACTTGATGGGCACCGGCTCCCGCACCAACGTGGGTGTTGCCAAGACTCGCACACTGGGTGAGTCTGACTGCACCTTCTGCGGTCAGTGCATTACCCACTGCCCTGTTGGCGGTCTGCAGGAGCGTGACGATACCGGTAAGGTATTCGATGCCCTGGCCAATCCTAAGAAGATCACCGTGGTGCAGGTGGCTCCCGCTGTGCGAAGTGCATGGGCCGAGCATTATCATCTCGATCCCAAGTTTGCTACCGCCCAGCGCATGGTGACCGCTCTCAAGCAGATGGGTTTTGACTACGTGTTTGACACCAACTTTACCGCCGATCTGACCATCATGGAAGAGGGCAGCGAATTTATCCAGCGCTTTACACACCGCGGCAAGTACAAGTGGCCTATGTTTACCAGTTGCTGCCCCGGTTGGGTACGTTTCATCAAGGGACAGTTTCCCGCCTATGTAGAGCAGCTGTCCACCGCCAAGAGTCCTCAGGCCATGTTCGGTGCCGTGGCAAAGAGTTATTTTGCCAAGAAGATCGGCGTGGATCCCCACGATATTTTCGTGGTTTCCATTATGCCCTGCACTGCTAAGAAAGCCGAGGCCGCGCTGCCCACGCTGAATGACGCCTGTGGCGATCCTGATGTAGATGTAGTGCTGACCACACGCGAGATTGTGCGTATGTTCCGCGGTGAGCAGATCAACCCCGCCACTATGGACGAAACACCCTTTGACAGTCCTCTTGGCAGCAGTACCGGTGCGGCCGTGATCTTCGGCGCTACCGGCGGCGTGATGGACGCAGCTCTGCGCAGCGCCTACTATCTTGTCACCGGCAGCAATCCCGATCCCGACGCCTTTACCGCCGTACGCGGTATGGACGGTTGGAAGGAGGCCGTGTTCTCCATTCCCGGCGCAGGTGATGTGCGTGTAGCCGTCGTCAGCGGGTTGGGCAATACCCGTAAGCTGATGAATGCCTTGGACGAGGGCACGGTGGATTATGACTTCGTGGAAGTCATGGCATGTCCCGGCGGTTGTGCCGGCGGTGGCGGTCAGCCGATCCACGACGGCGTAGAGATGGCAGAAAGCCGCGGCGATGTGCTGTGGAATCTGGATAAGAACGAAAAACTGCGTTTCTCGCACGAGAACAGCGATGTGCTGGCACTCTACCATGAGTACCTCAAGGAGCCTTTGAGCGAGCGTTCTCACCACCTGCTGCATACCGATCATTTCGCTTGGAAAATGCCCAACGAAAAGTAAATTTTTCCCCGCGGTAGCATACAGTTACCGCGGGTTTTTTATTTTTCTTGCTATTTGCAGGGCAGCAGATTATAATGTATTATGTAAACATTTGAAAGGATGTCTGTTTATGGATGAATATACGCCTCGTCCACGTAATCGCAAGCGACGCATACGGCGCAAGCGCATCCTGCCGCGACCGCTATTGCTGTTGATGCTGCTGTTGCTGGTTATTGGGTTGATTCTTGTTGCCCGTCACTTTTTGCCCCATAAATATTATACCGCAAAGGAATTGGGAATCACGGAGTTGCAAAGTCCCATTGATGCTGACGGTGACGGTGTGGACGACTGGACGGATATGATGCTGGGCGCACGGGAATATATTCACACAAAACCCCATTACAAAAGCAAATATTATGGCGGAGGTTATCCCGACGACGGTCTTGGCGTATGCACGGATGTGGTATGGCATGCCTTTCAAGCCGCAGGTTACACGCTGAAAGACATGGTGGATGCAGACATTGCCGAAAACAGGGAATACTATCCCAATATCGAAACGCCCGACGGCAACATTGATTTCCGCCGTGTCAGTAATCTGGGTACCTTTTTTTGCCGCTATGCCCAGGTCCTGACCTGCGATTTGAGCGATCCCGAACAGTGGCAGCCCGGTGACATTGTGATCTTCGGCAATCGGGATCACATCGGTATCTGCTCCGATCGGCGAAACGCGAAAGGGATCCCCTTCCTGATTCATCACGGCAATCCCATTGATGATGCCGTGGAGCAAGATTATATCTCTACACATGATGTGACAGAACACTATCGCTGGCTTGGTTAACACATATTTTATCTAAAAGTATCAGATTATGTTAACGAATCTGGTACTTTTTTGTTGTTTTGTCAAACCGTTAAAAATATTGGAAAATCTTTTATGTTTTAATTGCTTTTAAGAAAAAATATGGTATACTTATCTTGTATAAGCAGATAAATATCCTTCTGCCTCAGGGTATGAAGTTTTTCGTTTGCGGGTAAGCTAAACCCGTTGCTAATTGTAATTGACAAGAGAGGGTGCCCATTTTGAATCAATATATCATTCGCGGCAACCGTCCGCTGTTTGGCGAAATTACCATCAGCGGTGCCAAAAATGCCGCTGTTGCGATTATTCCTGCCGCCTTGATGGTAGACGGCATTTGCCGTATTGATAATGTTCCTCAGATCAGCGATGTAACGCTGTTTTTCTCCATTTTGGATGCCATGGGTTCCAAGGTGCGCGTCTTGAATCAACACGCTGTGGAAATCGACAGCCATACCATTCATTCCACACAGCCGTCTTATGACCTGTGCCGCCGTTTTCGCGCCTCCTACTATATGATCGGCGCACTGCTCGGTCGCTTTGGTGAGGCAACGGTGGCTATGCCCGGCGGCTGCGATTTCGGCGTGCGTCCCATTGATCAGCACATCAAGGGTTTTACCGCTATGGGTGCTGATGTCAGCGTTGAAGGCGGTTTTATCCACGCAAAGGCGAAAAACGGGCGTTTGACCGGTGCTAACATCTACTTAGATGTGGTGTCTGTGGGCGCTACCATGAATATTATGATGGCGGCTGTTTTGGCTGACGGAATCACCGTGATCGACAATGCCGCTAAGGAGCCGCATATTGTCGATCTGGCCAATTTCCTCAACTCCATGGGCGCCGATGTGAAGGGCGCCGGCACCGACACTATCAAGGTGCGCGGTGTGGATCGTCTGTGCGGCGGCAGCTACTGCATTATCCCCGACCAGATCGAGGCCGGCACTTATATGGCGGCCGTCGCTGCCACCGGCGGTCAACTGTTGATCAAGAATATTATTCCCAAACACATGGACTGCATTTCCGCCAAACTGATGGAAATGGGTGTCACCGTGGAGGAAAACGAGGATACGCTGTTGATTCGCCGCAGTCAACCCTTGCAGAAAACCAATGTAAAAACCATGCCATATCCCGGATTCCCCACCGATATGCAACCTCAGATCGCCGCTGTATTGACGATGGCGCAAGGTACCAGTCTGGTAACGGAAAGCGTGTGGAACAACCGCTTCCGTTATGTGGACGAGCTGAAGCGTATGGGAGCCCAAATTCAGGTGGATGGCAAGGTGGCCGTGATCGAAGGCGTGGAGCAGTTGAATGGCGCTCCTATTCAGGCCTGCGATCTGCGCGCCGGTGCTGCTCTGGTCATTGCCGCCTTGGCCGCTAACGGCACAACGGAGCTGAGCCAGGTACAGTACATCGAGCGCGGCTATGAAAACCTGGTGGGCAAATTGCGCGCTGTCGGTGCGGACATTTCTTTGGTGGAGATTCCTGACGAAGAACTGACTGAAGCCAATATCGGATAAGATTGACTGTGAATATAACAGCGTTTGCTTGGCTTTTCCCGGCAAACGCTGTGTTTCTCTATTTTACACTGTGAGGTAACCATTTTGCTGACCCTACATACACTTGCCAGCGGATCAGAAGGCAACTGTCTGCTGCTATCCGACGGAATAACGCATCTTTTGGTGGATGCAGGTATTTCCGCGCGGCGCACCACATCTGCGCTCAGTCAACTGGGCTTATCTGCCGATGATCTGTCCGCCATTCTCATTACCCATGAGCACTCTGACCACATCTGCGGACTGCGTACATTGCTTAAGCACCATGCGATTCCGCTTTATGCCAGCTCACCTACCGCGCGACAGCTTTCCTATCGTATTGCCGGCATCGAACCGGTGCTGCACAGCGTTGACACAACGGAGCAGTTCTCTGTCGGAACGCTTCATGTGCAGGTGTTTGCCACCTCTCACGATGCCGCCGGCAGCGTAGACTATCGAGTGGACAGCGATAGCGGCAGTGTAGGGATTTTAACCGATACCGGCTATGTAACCGAAAGCGCAGCCACGGCACTGCGAGGTGTCGATCTGCTGGTGCTGGAGAGCAACCACGATGTGGAGTGGCTGCGCAGCGGACCGTATCCCCTCTATCTCAAGGAGCGTATTTTAGGCCGTCAGGGACACCTGAGCAACGACTGCGCCGCCGACTTTGCCGTGCAGATGGCAGAGCGCGGCACGCAGGAGATCGTGCTGGCGCATCTGAGCAAGGAAAACAACTCCCCTGCTCGTGCATTAGACACCGTTAAGCGTGCGTTGGGTGTGAACGGATTCAGCATACCGGTAAGCATTGCGCCGCGTTCGGAATTGAGCCATGCCTACTGTGTGGAGGTGCCTGTATGCAAAAAGTAAGTATTGTCTGCGTCGGTAAACTGAAAGAGAAATTTTACTCAGAAGCCGCTGCGGAATACAGCAAACGCTTACAGCGTCACTGCAAATTGGAAATTATCGAATTGCCGGAGAGCCGTTTAAGCGACGCACCCTCACCTGCCGAGATCAACAAGGCGTTGTCCTTAGAAGCGGCTGCCATCCGCGAAAAACTGCCCAAGAACGGCGCAGTGATCGCCCTATGTATCGAGGGAAAGCCCTGTTCCAGTGAGGAACTCAGCCGCCGCATGACAGACTTTGCCGTGGCAGGCAAAACACAGCTCACTTTTCTGATCGGCGGCAGCGTAGGTTTGGATGCGGAGTTAAAACAACAGGCCGACTGGCGGCTGAGTATGTCACCTATGACATTTCCCCACCATATGGCGCGTATTATGCTGCTGGAACAAATTTATCGCGCTTATCAAATTGAGCAAGGTACGAAATACCACAAATAGGAGGTTTTTAATGATGGATATGAGCAAATGGGCTTTTGCCCCCGACGGTCCCCGGTGGCCCAAGGACGAAAATGGCGAAAACGCCAAGGCGGCACGCTTGATGAATGTCTTTGATTCCGCCGACGATTCCGACATGAAGATCTCCCTGCTCAACGCTTACGGTATTCCATGTTTCAAATATTATGATCTGGATGGCGGAGCAGGCAAGGTCATCAATGGATTTTCCGGCTATGGTGCCGGCTTATATGTTCCTGCATCCATGTTAGAAGACGCAAAAGCGATTTTGGAGGCCAAACCGATAGAGGAGGACGAACTATGAACTACCATGCAGAATACGAAAAATGGTTGCAAAGCGGTGTATTGACGGCTGAGGAACTTCAGGAGCTGCGCTCCATTGCAGACGATGAAAAGGAGATCGAAAGCCGATTCTACGGCCCATTGGAATTCGGCACCGCCGGATTACGCGGCACAATGAAGATGGGTTTGCACCAAATGAATGTCTATGTGATCCGCTGGGCCACCCAGGGCTTTGCCAATGTGATCTGCGCCGAGGGCGATGATGCCAAAAAACGCGGCGTTGCCATCTGTATGGACTGCCGCAACCACTCCATGGAATTTGCCCGTGCTGCTGCCGAAGTCTGCGCTGCCAACGGTATCCACGTGCGGATGTTTGAAAGTCTGCGGCCCACGCCCGAGCTGAGCTTTGCCGTGCGTGAATACGGCTGTCAGGCAGGCATCAATGTAACTGCAAGCCACAACCCCAAGGAGTACAACGGCTACAAGGTCTATTGGGCAGACGGCGCACAGCTGCCGCCCCAGCATGCCGATGCCATTGCCAAGGAATTGGAGCAAATTGACATCTTCACCGGTGTGAACCGCATGGAATTTATGGATGCAGTGAATAACGGCATGATCGAAGTCATGGGTGAGGAAACCGATCGCCGATTCATGGCACGTGTCACCGACATGATCAACGATCGTGACTCCATGGCGAAGGTCGCCGACACCTTCAAGATGGTCTATACACCGTTCCACGGCTGCGGCTATCAGTTGGTGCCGGAAGCGCTGCGCGCATTGGGTGTGAAGCACCTGTATTGCGTGCCGGAACAGATGGTGATCGACGGTAATTTCCCGACAGTGGTTTCCCCTAACCCCGAAAATCCCGAGGGTTTCTATCTGGCGGTTGATCTTGCCAATCAGGTAGGCGCAGACTTTATTTTGGGCACCGATCCCGACAGCGACCGTGTGGGTATTCTGGTGCGTGATGACACGGGTGCTTTTATTCCCGTGACAGGCAATCAAACCGGCGTATTGATGCTGGACTATCTGATCGGTGCTATGAAGCGTGCCGGCAAAATGCCTGCCCACCCCTACTTCCTCAAGACCATTGTGACCACAGAAATGGCACGAAAGGTGGCCGAGTCTAACGGCGTGACCTCCTGCGACACCTTTACCGGCTTCAAGTTTATGGCGGAAAAGAAGAATCACCTGGAAAACGAAGGCATCGGTCAGGTCATCATGTCCTACGAGGAAAGCTACGGCTATATGCTGGGCGATTATGTACGCGATAAAGACGCTGTTACCGCTTCCATGCTTCTAACCGAAATGGCCGCATGGTACGCAGCACAGGGCATGACGCTGTACGATGCGCTGCAGGCCCTGTATAAAAAATACGGCTGGTACGGCGAAAAGACCCACAATCTGGTGATGCCCGGTCTGGACGGTCTTGAAAAGATGGCAAAGCTGATGAAGTCCCTGCGGGAGAATCCCCCTGCCCAGATCGCCGGCACCAAGGTGGTCGTGCGTAAGGATTACTCCAACGGCAGTGTCGTTGACTGCACCGGCGGCGGAGTAAGTACGATGGAACTGCGCGGCTCCAATGTGCTGCGCTTTGAGCTGGATGACGGCACCACCATTTTGGTGCGTCCCAGCGGCACAGAGCCGAAAATCAAGGTTTATATCCTGACCATCGGCAAGGATGCCGCTGAGCGTGATCTGAACCTTGAAAAATACAGCAAATGGGTTGCCATTCTGCAATAAACGAAGGAGCAAACCCTATGAAAAAATGCCGCATTACCGTAATGCGCATGGCGCGATACGATGATCTGTCTGCCAAGTACGAAAACCCCATCGAGCACACCTGCGACCTTACTCCCGGTCAGGTGTTTATCACCAACGGTTGGGAACGGCCGGACGGTTTTTGCAAAAGCGCCTGGCGGTGTCTGTCGCCCTATGTGATGACGCTCGCTCACGGTGGAGGCGATTTCTATGACGGTTGGATGAAAAACCCCCATTCTGCCATGATCTCCTGTGATGACGGATTCCGTCCGGTAAGTTTTCTCGTGGAAGCCACGGAAGATGATGCGTAACAAATGAACAACGCCTGCCTTTGGCAGGCGTTGTTTTTACGCAATCATACACTTTGCACTCCGCTACAAAGCAGCTCGAACAAACGCTCATATCCCTTCATCGTCAGGTGTATTCCGTCTGCAGCAATCATGTCAGGCAAATTCCTTTCCGACAAAAAGGCACTTCGCACATCAATGAGCGGCAAATGCTGCTGCCACGCACACCGCGCGATAGCTGCAGAATACATCTCCTGATGACGATAAATACGCTGCACATCGCCCAGCCAACGCATGATATTCTCCCGATTGTGCCCATTGCGGCAAATAAAATCCAAATAACGCTGGGCATCAATAGGCGGCAATGTCATCAGCAGCGGCTGTACTTGATCGCGGAGCAACAACTGCGTAACTTCCGCCAAAGTTTGCAAAAACTGAGGCAGCGGTGTACGAGGCAAATGCATTCCCTCCGGATCTGTTGCAATGGCAGCCCAATCAAAATCGCTATCGTTCCCACCGTAGCCTACCAATGCCACCGGCGCGTCAATCCCACGCTTCAGATCATGCTGCACCAACGCAGTACCTTTTTGTACCGTGGCTCCCATCTTGGCTCGGTTGACCACCGCAGGCAGTTTCCTGTCCGTCAGCAATTCCTGCCAGTGAAAATGATAATGAAAATCAGCATCCGGTGTGGTTGCCTTCAACAGCGAATCACCATATACATATATTTTCTCCACAAGCAGATCACCTCGCTAATATGTTATATGTAATATAACATATTAGTTACAATCGGTCAAGATATTCTTTTCCTGTTTTTCTTGTTTTTTATCTGAATATCTGTTATTATATAAACAAGATAGAAAGGAGAGAACTGAACGATGAGTTATGACAAAGAGCTGATTGCACACAAGTTACAGCGGTGGGATCAATTTATTACAGACTATCACTTGCCGGAATGGGAATCGATTCCCGATTTCGGTCTATACATGGATCAGATCACCAATCTTTTAGAACAGTATTTGAACTTTATCCCCAGTGATGAAAAAAATCGGATGGTCACAGCCTCTGCCATTAACAACTATGTGCGCTTAAAGATCATGCCTGCTCCTGTGAAACGGAAATATGATCGTACACACATTGCCTATCTCATTTTTATCCTTACGCTGAAGCAATGTCTTTCTATCAGCGATGTGCAAAAGATCATTCCGCCGGATCTTTCCGAAAAACAGTTACAAGCTGCTTACCGCGATTACTGTGAAACGTTCCGCCATTTAGCGCTGTTTTTCAATCGACAGGTACAATCCGCCGCCAACGACATTCTTTCCTGCGATCCAAACAGCAGCGGCGCGGTAGAACGACTTCTGATCGAAAGCACATTGATTGCCGGATTCTCCAAGATTCTGTCCGAAAAACTGATTTATTTACAAGATGCTGATGTGGACGAAGTGTTATCTGCTGAAAAAGGGGCAAAAAACAACCGGAAACCGTAATTTGGGGCTCAACATAAAAACCGCCGCGGTATGTTACCGCGGCGGTTTTGTTTGATGTATTCTTACTTATCTTCGTCGTAGTGCAAAGCCCTATCAAACAGGGCTTCCACATCATCGCCGGGCTTCTTACCCAGCAAAGACACCGCCACAGCGGCAATCAAGCCGGCAACGGTTGCGGGGATGATCTCATAAATGCCTGTGCTTGACAGGAAAGCCAACCAAAGCACATCCACCAATGCACCGGCGAAAATACCTGCCACAGCGCCGCCGAAGGTGAAGCGCTTCCAGAACAGACTGAGCATAATAGCCGGGCCAAACGCCGCGCCGAATACGCTCCATGCGTTGGAAACCAAGCTCATGATAGAGCCGGAATTGGGGTTAGATGCGATCAGCAGCGCAACCACCGCAATGACCAGCACCACCAGACGACCGGCCCACAGCATCTCCTTCTCGCCGGCCTTACCCTTGCGGATCACCGGACGGTACACATCGCTGGCAAAAGCCGAGGCGGCCGCCAGCAACTGACTGTCAGCCGTAGACATAGAAGCGGCCAATACAGCGGAAAGCAGAATACCGGAGATGACACCGGGGAAAATCCTACGCACCATGCTGATAAATACCAGAGAATTGTCAGCAATATTCTGGTCAAAGCCCAGGAACAAACGGCCGATACAACCGGCCAGCACGGAGAAGATCACGATCAACACCGTCCATGTAATGCCGATCTTTGCGGACTTCTTTAAACTCTTCTGCGATTCCAGAGACATAAAGCGAATGATGATATGGGGCATACCAAAGTAGCCCAGACCCCAACCCAGACCGGAAACAATATCTTTCCAACTGGCAAAAGCATTGAAGTAGCCCTCAGGCATGGTAGCTGTCTGCATACCGTCCAGCATAAAGCCGGCAAAAATGGGAGCAATCAGCAATGCACCCAGCATCAGCATACCCTGGAAGAAGTCTGTCCAGCAAACAGCAGTGAATCCGCCGAGGAAGGTGTAGCCGATAATGATAATGGCAGCCAAATACATGGCAGTGTTGGCATTCATGCCGATCACGGTGTTGAACAGCGTGCCGCAGGCCTTAATGGAAGATGCGGCATACACCGTATAGGCCACCAGGAAAATAATGGCACACATGATCTGCAGCACCTTTGATTTTGACAGGAAACGGTTGGTCAAGTACTGAGGAATGGTGATCGAGTCGTTCGCCACCACAGAAAAGCGACGCAGACGCGGCGCTTCCACCAGCCAGCTGATCGTGTAGCCAATGGCAAGACCCACGGCAATCCACGCCTGACCGATACCCAGCGAGTAGATAGAGGCAGGCAGACCCATCAACACCCATGCACTCATATCAGAAGCACCGGCGGACAGCGCTGTGACCCAGGGGCCCATTTGACGGCCACCCAGGAAATAGGTCTTGTCACCACCGGAACGGTTCTTAAAGAAGAAGAAAATTCCGATAGACAGCATGAAAGCCAAATAAATAACAAATACAACAATTTCGCTGATTTTCACGATTGTCACTCCTAACGGTTCTTTTTGTTTCACAGGTGTCAGTATAACACAAAAAGCACCAGACGTAAATACAGAATGGTGTACAGAATAAATTCTGTACACCATTCTGTATTTTATTAAATTTTTCTTTTATATAGTCGTTTTTTTACTGTACGATGATGTATAACAAAACTGTTCGATAAAAAATAATTTAGTGTTTCCCCCGAAAGCCTTCCAAAAACATAGGCATCATCTGTGAGGCATAACGAGCCAAAGCATACTCGCCACCGGATAAGCACCAGTCATACATCAGCGCGCGCTCGAACATAGCATAGGCCTTTACGATCTCATTGGCAGACATATCGCCGCGCAATTCACCGCTTTCTAAACCCTCGCGTACGATCTGCTGCAGCAGTTTAAAATAGGTTCGGTTTCGATCCAGCAAATGCTTTTCGCCGCGAGTTACCAACTGGGAAGAAAACAGCCGCGCCAGCAGTTCCAGCGATACGCTGTTATCAATCATGGTAAACAACTCGCGATTGAGAAAGATCAGTTTATCAATCGCGTCTGCTTCCGGTTGTAACGCATCACGGAGTTCTTCGTATTTCTCGTCGAACAGCACCGACAACGAGCCAAGCAGCGCATCCTTGCCCTCGAAATAGTGGTAAAAGGATCCTTTGGATGTCTCCGACTCAAAGATGATGTCCTCCACGGTGGTATTCTCATACCCCTGCTCATAAAACAGCTTCCAAGCAGCGGATACGATCCGTCCTTTGGTGTTGCGTCCGCTTTTTTTTGGCATCTCCGCCGCCTCCTTCCGTTATTTTCTGCTTAGTTTATTCCAAATCTTCCGTAGTGGTGCAATAACCAGACCGCGTTCGTAGCGGTTCATGCCAAACAGCCACAAGCTCAGGCAGTAGGCCGCCACAAAAACACAGCCCCACACTGCCATCTGGAAGTACCCTTGCACATCAACAAACACGGCAATCGCCATCGCCACAAGCAACGGCAAAATCATAGACGGGAGCAGTTGACAGATTTTTTTCCAGAACCATCGTATATTCAGGCGAATGTGCTTGTTATAATACCAGTTCATCATAAACACATTGCTCACCAGCGCGGTAAACAGGATACATGCCGCCACGCCGACACCACCCCACCATTTACACAGCGGGATCATCAGTACGGCATTTGCCAACGCAGCAAACAGCAAGGTGATAGATCGGAATTTGTGCATACCCTTCGCTCTCTGGATCTCCACGCCCACCGTCTGGATTGCAGGCACCAGCGTAGAGGCAAACAGTAACAGCGTCACAATATAATCCGTTGTCGGGCTTTCGCTTTGCGCCCAGGATACCATAAAAGACCGACCCACAGCCACATAACCCAGCAAGACCATCATCATAACGATAAACTGAATGCGTCCCACTTTGGTGAACAGTTTACTTAACTCCGAATTTTTCTCATGTGAGGCTACCATGCGATGTACGCGCGGTGTCAGTACATTTCCCACCGCCATAGCAAAAGACAGATAGTACGTGTTTAGTTGATTGCTCAGATTGTAGACAGCGGCGGCTTCTGCGCCGTGCTGCCAACTCATCATCAACTGTCCGATACCCCAGTTAATGTTATCCACTACGATGCCGATAAAGACCCACACCGTAAATCCTACCATTTCACGCATCAGGCTGAAATCGTAGTGTCGGAAGTTGATCGGCATATGCAGCTTAACAAAGCAGTAATATACATTCAACACGCCGCTGGCCACCGTGAAAAACAGCGACATCAGCGCCACCGCCTCCGAGCGGAATCCCAACAGCAGCAACGGAATCGTCAACAGCGGATTAAGCACTTGCTTACCCATCAGCAGAATCTTTTGGAACAAATACCGTTCGTAAATCGTCACATGCGATTCAAATACGCTAAACGGGAACGACAGAGCTGCCGTCAAAGACATAATGCGCAGCAGTTTCCCACCCAAAGCCAGTTGATCAGCCGTCCATTTGTTGCCGAAAACCAGTTCGCCCTTCAAGGATAGACCGCAGCCCAAGAGCAGCAGCACCAGGCCCAGCACCGTATAGGTAACAAGGAACATACCGTTCAGTTTGGACATTTCGTTTCTGTTCTGCGCCACTTTGGCTCGCGAATAGTAACGCACATAGGCGCTGCCCAGTCCCAAACTCAGCAGCGTCAGGTAGGAGATAATGGGAATGACCGTGCTGTACACACCGTACTCGCCTTTGCCAAGCTGATTCAGCATGATCGGTGTGTAAACCAGTGAGATCACCGTACTTAATCCCATCGAAATGTAGGATAGTACTGCCCCGACGCGGATCTGATTTACTTGCAAGGCATCTACCCCCTTTCGATAACGAACAATTTATTATACCCAAAATCGTTTTATATGTAAAGTGCCATTTCCTCTAAAACGGGCTATTCTGCCATATCGCGGCCTTCGTCAGGTTGCTGAATCGTCACCGTTTCTTTCTCCGCCGTGTCGAAATCCAGTTGAATGACCGCCTGAGCCATATTAACCGAGCAGTTGATTGTTTTCCCTTTTTCCTCAGCTGCTGCACGGCAGCCAGTCAGTATCTCCTGCAAAATCGCACGATTCAATCCGCCGCCTCGCCAATGAAACACAAAATGCGTCTGTTTTTTCCGCAGTACCTGCGTCATACGCTTTACCACATCTTCCGTTTTCGTAAAGGACACCGACCGGTAGAAAAAGCTGTTGCCGTCATCACAGCGCGGCACATCCCATACCAATCGTTCATGATCTCGGAAGATCTGTTTGTCGTCCAGATTGAAATAATCATAGCGAGCCGTACTGCGCTGCAGGGAGTTATCAAAGGTGGCATCCAGATGATAGGCCTTCCCTGCCACCTTCACCACATTCCACGCATGGCGATACGGGATACCTGCATCGGGATTCGCCTCGCTCAGCGCCACAACGCACTCCAATCCCACCGCATCGCACAACACCTTCACCGTTTTGGCAATGCCCTCGCATACGCCCACGCCTTGTGTCAACGGTCCAATGATTTCATGGGAATACGGTTTTTTCAGCTTATCATATCGCACATTTTCCAGAATAAACCCATGGATCGCTTCTTCTTTTTCGCGGTCTGTTTTGCTCTTGAGCGGCATCGTCAATCGCTCGATGCGTTTATCCACTGCCTGACGGTGCATTTTGATCTTACCCTTGTCAAACAGATATTCTGGCAGTAATTCCACGTATTCGCCCCGAGGATCATAGCGATAGGTAAATCCCACCACGAAGAAGATCCGAGGCTCATCCAGCTTCAACCGCTGGTAGATGTCGGACAGCACTGCGTTCTCCAAACGGGGCACACGGATGGCAGACGCAAGTGCCTGAAATCCGGTACACATTGCGTCATACGCCATCCGATGCTCCTTGTTCAGTTGTTGATAATAGAAACCTGCCATAGGGTGGCCTCCGGCAAAAACAATTTACCTTATTGTACCCGATTTGCCGCCATTTGGCAAGCAATTACCATCCTACGCCGATTCCGTACTGGCCAAACAGCGACTCTACGCTTTTCTTCTGCACCGCAGTCATACGATTTTTGTACTGCGCTGCCAGATTCTGTGCGCTGACGGTATCACCGGCGCGAAGATAGTTATTCATTGCTCGTTCCAAGCTCTCACTGGCAGTAGAGCTAAGTGTGGTTGTCTTTGCGGCGGTCGTGTTGACCTTGCCGTTGTTCATACGCACACCGTCCGATGCTGCCTGCTCTTTGGCAGCCTTTGTGGTGTAGTGTGCCAGCATGGTCTGATAGTTGTCCAAGTCCTGCTTGCTCACATTCTCATACTGATCCTGTGCCAAAGCCAACGCCTTTCGCCACTCATCCATCTCATCCTGCCATCGATCATACGCCTCAGCTTCCTGATCATTGAGTCGATCGTAGCGATCCGTCAACGCCTTACCCTGTTGGGTGTAGCGATCCCACGCATTCTTCTCCAGTTCAGGCACCAGCTCACTCAGCTCCTGCAAATACTGATAATACGCCTGTTGTCCTGCGTTCTGTGCAAAGCTGGAAGTGTAACCGCCTGTCAGACCCGTACTCTTTCCCACGGTGTTCTCCATGGCAGCCTTCCCCTGTCGGGCATAAATGGCAGCATATCGCTGATAAGCCGCATCCGTAGTGGGATCGTATGTAAAGGGCTGCCGATCATTGATCTCATCATACAGCGCTGCCAACTGGCTTTCAAAGGCTGACTGATAATCGCTCGGTTTCAACGCCTCCATACTTGCCACCACAGACTGCGCTGCCGTCACTTCATCGGAGGGTGCATAGCCCTTTTCCAGGCGGCATAGCGCATCCGCCGTTTCATCGGACACACCGCTGAGCACCTGCTTGCTGTTACTGTTGCCATTGGACACACGGTTGATTCTGCCCAGCAAGCTCCCCATTGTTTCACTGCCGGCCACACCGTCCACCTGCAAACCGTTTTTCTTCTGATAATCAATGACCGCCGCTCTCGTTTTCGTGCCGAAACTGCCGTCCACATCCAGCGAATAGCCCACCTGATTCAGGGCCTGCTGCAGTTGGCGCACGGTATCGCCGTAAGAGCCATATTGTACTGTCGGATAATTAGATGCCATATTCTTACGCTTCCTTCCTTATTTCACGCTGTTCGTTTCCAGATATAAACTGCCAAATACGGCGGCATATTGTTATGAGATTGATTCCCACCACGGTATCTAACATATAAACCAGTGCTAATTTGACCTTGTGCTTGTCTAACAAGACCGTTTGCAACGTCTGTAGAGCCGCTTTGATAAACAGCAATATCGTGATTGTGGCTTGGCATTTCATCAACTGTTAGTGTATGCGCCGCTTCACCGCCCGTTGCGCCTGCCGCATAGGTATCACCGGCAGCCAGCAGGAAGGTATCTTTAATACGCTCCCATGTGCCGCCAAAAAAGGTTTGCGGAGATACGTTATTCGCTGACATATAAATACTGCCCACAGGATAAATCATGTTCAGTAATGTCTTTCCGCCAACGGTCAGATCGCCTGCAATCGCCATATCACCGTCAAATTCTGCATCCCAGGCGCATTGCAGCGCCTCTTTCTCCGCATACTTGCCAAACCCGGCACCCTTACCGCCTTCACGCAGATGGAATGTCACCTCCGCTGTCGGAATGACAACCGACACGGTTTTGTGACCGCCCACGCTATCTGTCACTGTGATCTCCACCTCGTAGGATTTGGTCGCCAGCAGACTGCCTCCAATTACTGCATCCCCATGCTCGATCACCGTATCGCCGCTCCATGTGCCGCCGATTTCCCGATAGTGGCCTATTGCCGTTACGCTGTTTCGTCCTCCAATGTCAGCACCCACAGCGAATGCACCTTGTATGTGAATATAAACACCTTCATTTTCCGCTGCGCCATTGGCATTGCATCGCTGCACGCTGAGCTGACCGATGGTTGGCTCACTGTAATCATAAACAGTCACACCATCACCGGTCACAGTCACACTGCGGCCTCTGGAATCCGCCACCTTTACACGGGGTACAAAGCTGCCGGCACTGTTGACCTCCACGGTGCCGGACAGACCTGTTGCCGTCTTTCCTGCAAAGTCAAATTGACAGCTCCGGATGCTTGAACCATAGGCACCGCTTGCCGTCACAGCATACTGTAGCTTTGTGTAACCCTTCACACATACGCCCCAGCCATCAATAACCGCATTATCATTGCGCAGATTTACCGATAACGCTGCCTCCGGCTGAATATCAGACGGCACGTAAAGTGTAAAGTCATATTCCTTGCTGCCAATCCTTGTACTTCCGTTGTAGGTTTCAATGGTCAGCGTACCTGTTCCCGATGTGGTGTTTGGCACCTGCCTTGCTAAATCCAACGGCGGCATCCAGTTGATACTTGTATCTGACGACTTATCAGCGATCGTGCCTGCTGCATTACCGAATTGATATGTGACAGTATGGGTATAGCTGCTGACGGCGCGTGTAACGGTGATATTGCCGTCACTTCCCATGGTAAAGCCGGAAAATGTCATCGCAGATGCTGCCGGCACTACATAAAGGGAATAGCTATAGGTCTCGTCGCGGTAGTCCTCGGAATAGTGACAATACAGATTAACGCTTAGTGATGTCGTTCCGCTTGTCTTGCCGGCAACGGTCAGCCAATCGGTTTCATAGACAATGGCGCTCGTCCACTTGGACGGCGATATATCCTTCACCTTGTGAGCGCTGACCTTTGTCGTACTATCCAGCTTAATGGTGGCATAGATAGGAAATCCGAAATAGGAGGTTCCGTATACCGGATCGATGGTCACTTTTACTTTATACTGCATATCCGCGCCGCTGCGCCGATAGTCATAGGCAACAGAGCCGGTAATATGAGGGCCAGTTCCCCAATCGAACGTTCCTAAGTTTTGATAGGCCATTCTTTACCCTCCGATCCATTGAAATGCCAAACCGTTTTGCGTTGCCATGTGCCACCCGCCAATACGCATGGAATCCAGCACCACGATGTGAGTGATATAAAGTTGATTATTGGAAACATAGGCAATTTCGGTACTATCTTGCCAGAACGACAGCTTCTTTGCGGTAAAAGTGGCGCGAAAATTGTTCTGGTCCACCACTTTTTCACCGTCAACTTCCGTGGCAGTCAGATTCTGACCTACTGCCACGCCATAGACGGGCATATTGCCGTCATAATAAACGATACCTGTACGGATATACCCTTCCGTATTGGTTTTATAATCCGAAAAAGAAGCGTCCACCTTGTTCATATCCGCCTGCAAATCGGATGCAAAGCTATAATATTGGGTAATAGCTTCCGGATTTGCCTCGATGTAAGCATTCAGCTTCTCCATATAGCTGCCGAAGTCGGAAACCGCCACATACTCACCGGAGAGCTGGGCACTGATCTGTTCCATGCTCTGCTCCACATAGTCGGCAGTTTTCACGATCATGCTTTTTAAGGTCTGATACTGCTGCTGCATCTCTGCTTTATTTGTTGCCTGACGGCGCTCCGCATCATGACTGTCATTTTTATTTGCCTGATCCAACTGAGACAGCGCCATATTCAGTTGCTGACTCATCTGAAACAGATAGGAGTATTGTCGCATTAGCTGCTGCTGCAATGATCCTGTAGGGTACGGCGGCATCGCCAAAGTGCTCACGGTCTGTCACTTCCCCTCTCGTATACAGCCGAAACACTGTATAGCGTACAACCGCCTGTTCCCTGCAGCTTCAAGCGAAAATGGCTGCACCGTCTGGGTCTGATGTGCAGCACACAGTCACTCACGCAGCCCTGTTGTCCCACCATTCTCCCCTGCATCTGCCAGGTTGCACCCTCATCATAGCTGACATTGGCGCATACCTCGGTATGATCCTCCAATCGGAGGCAAAGCTGCAATCGTTCCAGATATTGATTTTCCGGCACCGTCAGTCCCAGTTCTCCGGTTTCGGCATACCAGGAAACAGTGTTTTCCTGTCCATCATTGCCTCCCTGCATGGCCCATATCGTTCCATCCTCTGCCAAGGCGAATAATCCGCCATCGCATTGGGCAAAGTAGCGCACCCTCAAGTGATCCTCGCGGTGCCACAGCTTGCGCCGGGTATCGTAAACGAACAGATGCCATGCACCGTCCTCACTTTGCATCGACACGATGTACTTTCCCTCATGGCATCCTGCTGTGGCATGACTGTATCGCATATCGCCCAGGGCCTGAGATACGCAAACAGGCAGGCTGCCGTCAAAGGCGCAAATACCGCTTAATCCGTGGTAGTACAGTACACCGTCCACCACCGCAAGACTTCGATCACTCCCTTTTTGCACACCGCAGCAAGCCAATGTGATGATTTCATGAGCGCCGGACGGACTGGGGTAAACACGCTCCATGCAGTTTTCTTTCAGAAACAGCACACTGCCCAGACAGGCCGCTGCGCCGGTAAACGGACCGTCACTGCCTCGTGACGCCACATAGCTGTCGGTAGAGAGCCCGGCAAAGCAGTTCCAGTTCTTGAAATCTCCCAGCTTACTGGCGTAGATCTCGTTCACTGCCTTGCCATCTACGATTCCGTATTTGCAGCCCCATAGACGGTTGCCGGATTCCACCACGAAATCCATTTCCGGTACGCTGCGTCTGACCGTCACAGGTGTCGACTGGGTAATCACGCCTTCCACCATGCCCTGTACCACCAGATAGTCGTCATCCACCGCCTGCAATACGAAGCTGCCGTTCATATCTTCCGCTTCACAGCCTCTGATGAATACACCATCACCTGCCGCGAAGCCCACGCCGATACCTGTCGCGCTGATCATCACGGAGACATCGTCTACAACGATCCAACCGTTTTCGTCGAATTGTTTCAGCACGCACGGAGAAGCGGAGGTGTCCAGCCATAGAGTGGCTTCGTCCGGCGCTGTGTTGCCTGTCACATAGTCCTGCCAAAGTGTACCGTCACCGTGGCACAGCCACATAACGGTACTGCCGGAGGTTTCCACCGTATTCTCCAAACAACCCCAGTCAGATAGATCGCAGGTGTTAATGTACTTCTTATCCGGCCAGATCAGCAGATAAGCGCCCATGCCGATCAGCTGTTTTTCGCCATTTTGCAGCGACAGCTCCGTGCATTCTCCGTTGATATACAGCGAGCTGCCGTCCACCCAGACAAGGCAGTCCTTACTTGTCAAACCGTTGGGGCGGGAAAGCTGTGTCACCATTGACCGTTTTTTACGCACTGTCAACGACGGATAGCCGTCCGAAGTCAGGTTTTCCATTTTTTCAAAGCAGCCCAATTCACCACCGTTGCGTCGATCGTAGCCCATGAAACGGTTGACTGTCACGCGGCTTTGTGCCGGCACAGTCATTTTTGGAAAAAACATCCTCTCACCTCCTCAGCACAAATGCAACGCTTTCACTTTCTGCCGCGGCATATGATGACGGCAATAGTAATCGCGGTAGGTAAGCAGAGCATTGTTCCATGCCACGCAAGCGTTGTTGTACCGGTTCATTTCGCCGTTAGTGTAGTGGATCTGCGCCTCCACATAGTAGCGGTATAGTTCGTCGTATGGTGCCGCCACCAGCAGTTCAGTGTCCTCGTCCCACTGCGTCGCCATTGGTGCGTTTTCCTCGCCCTTATGGAGTCCGATAACTTCCTCCCAAACGAACCCCTCCGCCTGGCGAATCCAGCGGCATTTTTCCTCCGCTGTGTATTGGTTGGGCAGCAGCGCATCCACCTGCAGGAGCACCTGCCCCACTGTCAGATTAGCCATCTGCTCATTCCTCCTCAGTTGGCCATTTTGTCCACATAACGGCGTGCCATTTCCGCCATCATTTCAGCATTTTCCAGCACCTCTGCCACAAAGTAGGGGACTTCCACATCCACGCCCTTCATAATTTTCCAGGTTCTTCCGTTAACGCTGACAATGATGAAGTTTTCCTCGTTCTTTCTGCCGCGAGGCAGTAAAATCTTAACCATTTGATCCATTTGTATGACCCTCCTGTTGTTATTTACTGCCCCGCCCACTGAATGTAGGCGGGGCAAAAGAGATCAGTTACCCTTATCCTGCTTGGAGTAGGAACTGCCGCATTCCAAGCGCACCATGTACTCATCGTACAGGATAGCAGCAGCGTGAACGCCCTTCCAACCCACGCTGGAACGCTGATCCAGAGGATCGGCGGTGCCGCCGGAGCCGCGAGGCTTCACGATGACCTCGGTACCCTCGCTCAGATCCACCACACCGTAGGCATCCTTACCGATGAACAGGCAGCCGTAAACGGCCATACCCTCGGCGCCGCCCTCACCGGGATAGATCACGGTGTTGTCAGCAGCGGTCACATTCTTGTCCAGGGTCATGGAAGAAGCCGTGTTGCTGACCACCTTGGCGCGCTCGTTACCGATCAGCACATAGCGACCTGCCAGAGAGTCGGCAGTCACATTGCCGCCGTCGAAACTGACAGTCTTGCTTGCGTTGACTGCACTGTTTACCAGCAGGGTACGACTGTCAGACGCCAGATCTTCACCGCAGAAAATTTTGGCCTCGGTAGTCTCTACGAAACGCACACCGTGCAGCTCACCGATCTCGCCGTCAAACAACTCGGTAGCGGCAGCGTACTGATGAGCAGCGATCCAGCTTTCATCCTGACGCAGGTCGTAGGCGACGCTGGGATGAATGATGCAGACGTATTTGCCGTTGATCTTGGGCGCATTCATCTTCTTCAGGGCGGTAGCGGCCTTTGCCACCAGCTCACCGCTGATCTTGCACTGGTCATCCAGCGCGTAACGAGACATGACTTCGGTCTTGCTGCCGTCATTGTTGCACTTAGGGGCATAGATAACCTGATTGCCCTGCTGGATCTCGTTTCGAGTCACGGTATCCAGCGTCAGACCCATGTTGGCGCCGTGACGGTCGGTGATCTCCAGCACCACATCGTCGATAGCGGTCAGATCCAGCATATCGGACACGGTGGTGTAGTCACCGTACTGGCTCAGATCCTTGGTGATGTAGCTGACGGAAATACCGCTGCCGTCGGGGGTAACGCCTTCGGTCAGGGGCGTCAGTGCCTTGTCAAAAGCACCGAACTTACGCCATTCCACGGTCTTACCGCCGCCCACAGGCAGGGGCTTGGTGGCAGCGAACTGATTGTGTACCAGCTGGGGCTTGGCGTTCTCCAGCAGCTCCATACCGTAATAGGTCTTCATTTCCGCACTCAGGCCGCCGGTGGTCTGGGTGTTCATGTCGCCTGCAAACAACTGCAGGTCAAAATGCTTGTTGTACTCCATTGTCCTTTTCTCCTTTTCCTCACAATTTCATGTTGGTTGCGAGCCTTAAAAGCGAATCTTTTCTCCGTCAAATACACGCTTGCGGATGTTGGCCAGCTCCTCACTGGTCAAGCCCTTGGGGTCGTTGCGTGTTACCGTCACATTGCGTCCGCCGTTTTCCCGCACACGCATAGCACCCGAGGCAATCGCCCGCGAGGTCTGTTCCTTGGTGCGTCTGGCGGCGTATGACATGGCATTTTTCAGCACTTCCTCCCGATGCACCACCTCATAGGCGGTGCGTACGTCAATACCGGAAGCCACCAACCGACCGAAAACCGGATTTTGAATCTCTCTGCGCCACTGGAAATCCGGATAAACCGCCTGCATAGCCGCTTCTTCCTCACCGAGGCGCAAGAATGCCTGTCGTGCCGATTCCTGCCTCGCCGTTTTTTCACGGCGCAGCTTTTCGTTTTCTTGCCGCAGTCCCCGCAAACGCCCGTCCAGAATTTTTCGCACTCTTTCGTCAAATTCTGCTTTGTACTGACCGTGGATCATGCTTTCAAAGCTCTCCTGCTCTCCGGCGTCAAGAGCCATTTCGCCCGTTTCCTCCGGCACAGCCGGCATCTCCGCATCTTCCGATGCAAACAGTTGAAGGTTATAAATATATTCCATATCTTTTCCTCCCCGTGGTAGGACACGACCCATATAAATCTCCCATTCGTCCACCCCGCAGGGGTTATTTTCTGATGCTCACGCACTGCGGATACCGGGCTGCGATCTGTAAGATACCGCATCGCACCACATCGAACGCCTTGTCCTCTTTCTTGGCTACCACCGTCATAAATCCCGGCCGCACCACCAGTTCACGGATCAAGCCGTCCTCTTCCAATGCACCGATCAGCGCATAGGCAAGGGCACTTACCGCCGCGCAAACGATGTCCTTGCCGTGGGGCGCATATTCAGCGTGCCCCTGCACCGTCATGCGTTGGTGGGTAAAAGTTACCTCGATCATTGAGGATTCACCACCTGGCGTGTTTGCTGTCGCATCTGATCCATGGCGGATAGTCTCTGAGTCATGTCCACTTTTTTGATATGTCCCTGAGGTGCCGTGTTGAATTCCGCTGCCAAGGCAGCCGCCAACTGCGTACCCTTTGCTTCGTCCACCACCTGCGCCACCTGCATTAACTGTGATTGCAGCTTTGCGATCCTCTTTGCCTGTGTCTCGCCCTCCTTGATGACGCCAACCATGTGATCCTTGTTCTTGAAATCCATCAATTCCAGACATCGCAGCGCCTGATCGGCCATATCCTCGCGGAAGAAACCCAACTGGAACAACTGCAAAGCCAGCTGATTGTACTCCATGGTTTTGTAAGGATTCTCGTCCTGCGCCGAGATCTCCAAATCAAACTCCGGCACACGATAGCTGATGTGAAAACCGTCGTCGATTGTTTCCGGCAGCAATCCCATGTTGTCGTAGCTGACAAACTCCTCTCGACCCATGTCACCCAAAAGTCTAAACTGACGGGGCATCTCGTAAAACTGTCGAATCAGCTCAATGCACAGTTTCGCCACATCGGAAAACGCCTCATAGCCGTCATCGATCATGTTTCGGCTAAGCTTACCGCCGGCTTCCTGCAGGGCGGCGATGGCGGTAGCAGCCGTCACACCGGATACCGTACCACCGTTGACGGTGTCGCGGTTACCGGCAGTTTCCTTCATTTCAGCGATCTTGTTGTTCAGAATTGCCACATAGACGCTGTCAAGACCGGCAGCGTGAATCGGCGCAATGGAATCGGCGCCTAAATTGCCGTTGGTGTGAACAAAGGGTCGCGTCCAGTCGGCATACTCATTCTCATTCACTGCACCGTCGGAGCGAATGAAGAAACGGGGCGTGGCGGCTGCCAGCGTATTCTTCAAAATTGCCTGGTTCATCAAGTCGATCTGTTTCTGCGGGCTCTTGCACAGATCCACATAACCGTAACCGCAAGGCGTACCCTCCTCAGGAAACAGCACATCGAATACGAAAGGATACTGCCCGTGATCGTACCAGCCGCGCTCTGCCATTGAGCGTCCGGCAGGCACCTGCCCCATCATAGGCATCCCCTGCTCGTCCACGCCAATCACTGCGGTCTTCGTCGGCACAGCAATGTCATTTTCCGTGGCATACAGCACCGTTTCTCCCACAAATTTGCAGAAGTGCAGTACACCGTTCTTTTTGTAGTACCAGTCCACCACCAGTGACTTGTCGGAGGTATCCACCGTGTCGTCGTAGAGATAACGGCTCACAGAAAAGCTGCCTGTGTGCAGTTTACCTTCCAGCTGGGGATACTGCTGCAAGAGCTGCTCGTTGGATACCAGTTCCGTGGAGAAAAAATGAGGCGAATCCTGAATGTCTTTCACACCCGGCTCCCAGAACAGGTGCAAAAGCTCCATGCGCTTGATGGAAATATCGCCCAAACCGTTCAGCTTGTTGCCGTCCCAGAACACGCCGTAAACGGCGCAGCCGGACTTGAGCTTGTACCACCACGCATCGGAGTACACCCGTTTGAACTGATTTTTCTTCAAAATTACCGGCAAAATACGGCTCAGCTTGGCAGCTTCTTCCCGGTCACCGGCCTCTCTGGGCAGCACGTTCGGTTCAGGATAGCAGTCCATGGCGTCAGCGTGCTTGGAAAGAATACAGTTGACCAGCCAACCGCTGGTGGGCTGGGGGTCGTCCTCGTTTCCTCCCTCACCACCTTTTGCCATCTGCTCCCAATGGCGCAGTTTCCAGAACTGTTCGTTGTCGATGATGCGCTTTTCCAGGTTCGCCTTTCCCTGCTTATATTTTTTCAGAATGTCGGCTGCCTTACGCACTTCCTCCCGACCGATTTTCGGTCGCAGAATCTCCATTTGTTCCATATGGTTCCTCCCTCATTGATGTATTGGGAATTGCTTTCCATCTCTGTCTGATCGATTGCCGTCTGTTGCACATATCCGGACAACAACTCTAAAAACTATCCGAATTTTTTCACAGCACCCCAGGAGCCGAAACTACCCTTGTGCAAGTCTAACGGATCGTCCTGTGGTTTTGTTTGGCTGTCATTTCGCCGCGGCGGAATGGGCCGTGACATACAGAAATAGCGGCACTCGTCGGCCACATGGTCCTCCTGCTTGGTGTCCAGGTCCTCCACCTCGCTGTCAGAGAACAGCAACGATGGCACGGTGCGCAAAAATGCCCGACAGGTGTTAAAAATATACATCATCGGATACCCCTCCTCATCGAAGGTCATTCGATAATGAAGCTGCATCCATCCGGGAATACGCCGATTATCACCCTTTGTAAAGTAAATGCGGTACTTTAGTGCCGTTTCATAAATACTTTCACCACGGCTGCTGTCCCAAATGGCTGGGTCAGCCACGCCTTGAATATCCCGCCCTTTCAGCCACGGATGGCTGTCCTCAATGCATCGCATTTCCGCGAATTGCTTATCCGGTGTCCATCGCACACCCTCGTCGGGATTGCCCGTACAGCCGTATAGCTCCAGAATACGATAGATCACACCGTCGGGATCGACGGCCCACCATGCGCAGGAAAAGGGCTTGGCGTAGCCGAAGTCATAGCTGCGGTAAATGCGCCACTCTCTTGGTATCTCAAACGGCTCAATCACATGAGTAAACCGCCTGTCACGGTAGTGGTCGGGATCATCGGTAAACTCCTGAAAAAACTGTCCCTCGAAAATATCCCATTTCCCCTCCAACCATGCCTCGCGCAGTTTTCTTGGCAGGGATTGGAGCTGCTTAAGATAGTCCGGCTGTGCCTTCAAAAGTGCCTGATTGTCGGTCACACGGGCGGGAATAAAGGCATAGTCCTCCGGATCCTCTCCCGGTTCATACCGTCTATCGATAAATAGCCGCTTAATGTAACTGTGTCCCGGACCGCCCGGATTGCAGGTATAGTAAATGCGTTTAGGGAAGTTGTTCACACCGCGCAGGCAGGCAGCAAATTGTCGCATCCAAATTTCGCGAAGCTGAGTTGCCTCGTCCAAGAAGATCACATCGAATTCGGCACCCTGATAGCGATCCAGATCGCTGTCGCAGGCGCAGTAGCCAAGCTCCAATATACTTCCGTTTGGAAACAGGAACTGTCTTGCTGACGCGCGGTATTCCGCAATACCTGCCAATTCGGCGCGTAAAAAGCGCACATGATTGGTTTCCACTTCCGGATAGCTTCGTCTGACGAGCAGCAAGCGGATTCCCGGATAGCGCAGTGCCATCAGCTTCGCCTTGGTGCGTACCGCCCAGCTTTTGCCGCCGCCACGCGCTCCGCCGAAAGCGATGTACTTTTTCCTGCATTGCAAAAATTGTTTTTGCTTATCGTTGGGTGTTCCGATTTTCAGTTGGCGCACATTCATTGCCCCCACTCCTCTGCTTGCCCTTCCAGTATCACGCGCACGATAGAATCCTCCTCTTTTTCGTTTTCTATCGTTCTTGACAGTTGATTCAATTCTTTCAGCACAGCGGTCAGCTCTTTCAATGTTTTCACATCCATCTGTCGCTCATGCTCCGCCTTGCTCACCAGATCCGAAGCAATCGTCAGTAACCGTCCTGCCGCCTCATGGAGATTTCCACCGGATTTTTTTCTCGCCATTTGTTTGCGATCACCGCTCCAATCCTCCCGTTTAGCACGCTTACCGATCGCACTGACAGGCACACCGAACTGTTTACTCAATTCTCTGTAGCTGATCCCACCGCGTTCATACCGTTTCCGTATCTCTTGCCATGCGCTATTATCCATCTCTCCATCTCCCATCTTCACGAAAAGGGGCAAAAAAAAGCCGCGCATAATCCCCCACGCAGTCATCGCAAACGGTTTCGCCGTTTAAGCGGTAGAACGCTTCATCCCTGTAAATCTCACTGCCGCATATATCGCATACAGCGCACACGCTGCTGCCGTCCTCCTCACACAGTAACGGAAATCGCATCTGCTTCACCCCCACATTTACCGCACTGCACCACTCATTTGTTGCACAAAAAAAGGTAACAGGCAAAAAAAATAGCGCATCGCCGAAAGGCGATGCGCCGGATGCAGTTTTTATCCGTGGAAATAGCCGTACAGTTCGATGACACCGAACACGATCATAAACAGGCCGAATGCGATGATAAACACGGAAGCCAGCTTCTTCGAGCTGCTTGTCTGCAGCATAGACACACCCAAAAGGATCATGGAAGCCGCCAGAGCGAAAGCAGATGCAGCCGGAATGTACACGATGCTCAACTTACGCAGAAACCAAAAAATGACGGAAACAGCCAACAGGCCAATACAGATTTTTCTTCTCTTCTCAAAAGACATATGCGTTTCCTCCCGCAAAATTACTTATCCATAGTGTAACGGATTTCCACGAAAAAAACAACCCTTTCTTTTCCATCTATCCCTGTACATACCATGAAAACAGCGGCAAACTTTCGTCTGCCGCTGCTTTTATGATTTTTATGATATAGAATAAGCGAAAAGCGTATCCCATCAGATCTTCATGCACACATCCCATGCGCTCCAAATGACATTGCGCAGGTTGCCCCAGTTGACGCAGGTACCGATCTTGTGGACATGACGGCCTGCGCCGTTGAATGCCTTGGGCACGAAACCGATACCGTTGACCACATTGTCGCAGTCCACGCGGAAGGCCTCGCCGCCGTTGTTGGGCTTAACCATGACATAGCCGTCACCGATCTCGCTGATGGAGTGCTCCAGATAGATGGGAACCTTCTTGAAGCGCAGCATATCGCGCAGGAAGGAGCTGTTAGCAAGGCAGGTACCTTTTGCCACGATCAGATCGTTGGCGTATTCCACGATAACGGGGTGCTTACCCTGCAATACCAGTTCATAAGCCGCCTCGCAGGAGGACTGACCGCCGCCGAAGAAGACCACCTTGTCGCCGATTTCCTTATCGCTATCCAGCAGGTCGGTGAAGGTCAGGGTCTTGTTGAAACCGGGCACCAGCAGGTGCTTGGGCTCACTGCCCACACTGATGATGACCTCGTCGAACTGACGCAGCAGCACGTTGACATCGTTGACCTCGGTGTTGAAGCGCACTTCGATCTCATGCTCCTTCAACTCACGCTCATACCACTTCAGAAGCTGCTTGTCAGCCCCCTTGAAGCTCATAGCGCTGGCGGTGTTATACAGGCCGCCCAGACGCTCTTCTTTCTCGAAGATCACAGGCATATGACCGCGCTTTTTCAGCACCAGAGCGGCTTCCATACCGCCGATACCGGCGCCGATGATGGCCACCTTCTTGGGGTGACGGGTGGGTACGATTTTATATTTATTGTGCTGCATGGTGCTGGGGGTCAGCGCGCAGCGTGCCAGATGCAGGGAGTCGTCCAGACTCTGGGTGTTGGCAGTACCCTTGGACTTAGCAAAGCTGAAGCAGGCATTGTGGCAGTTGATACAGGGCTTGATCTCTTCCTCACGGCCGCTCATCAGCTTGGTGACCCACTCAGGATCGACCAGGTTCTGACGGGCAGTACCCATACCGTCGATTCTGCCGGCAGCGATCTCAGCAGCAGCCACATCGGGGGTCATCTTACCGGCGCAAACCACGGGCTTGCTGGTAAAGTTCTTGATATGCTCCACTTCGGACAGGTTGCAGTTCTCAGGCATATATACGGGGGGATGTGCCCAGTACCAGGCATCGTATGTACCGTTATCGCAGTCGAACATATCGTATCCGGCTTCCTCCAGATACTTGATGGCCTTCTCGGACTCTTCCATATCGCGGCCGAATTCCTCGAATTCCTCACCGGGCACAGCGCCTTCGCCCCAGCCCTTAGTCTTGGACACCACAGAGTAACGCAGTGCCACGGGGAAGTCCTGACCGCACTCACGCTTGATAGCCTGCACGATCTCCACGGGGAAACGATAGCGATTCTCGAAGGAGCCGCCGTACTCATCGGTACGGAAGTTCCAGTTCTTCATGGTGAACTGATCCAGCAGATAGCCTTCATGCACCGCATGGATTTCCACACCGTCCACGCCGGCGTCCTTGCACATTTTGGCGGTCTTGGCAAAGGCCTCCACCATCTCCTTGATCTCCTCACGGGTCAATGCGCGGGAGGTGTAGTCCTCCTGCCAGCGGTTAGGCGTTTCGGAGCAGGAAGCGCAGCAGTATTCCACATCCAAAAATGCACTTGCCACCTTGCCCACAGGCTTATTTTTGAGCAGCATGACCATCATGTCGTTGATAGCCATAGAGCGGCCGAAACCACCGGCCAACTGCACGAACAGCTTGGCGCCGGTTTTGTGGAATTCGGGCATCCACTCCGCCAGGTCCTTGAACATCTTCTTGTTCTGATAGAGCCACCGCTTGCCCATGGTATCGCGTACACATTGCATACCGGGCAGCACCAGACCCACATTCTCCTGTGCGCGGTTGAGAATGTGATGCGCCGCTTCCTTGTCGAAATGGCAGGGCTCCAGCCAACCGAACAGGGATGTACCGCCCATAGAAGTCTGTACGATACGGTTTTTGATTTCCACATTGCCGATCTTCCACGGCGTAAAGAGGGCTTGATATTTTTCGTTCATCATAAGGGGTCCTCCTTCGTGATTTTCACTAAAATTCTCTTTCACCTGTTCTTCAGTACAGGCAGATATTCACATAAATGTATTGTACTTGATTTTTTCACAGCCGTCAAGAAAAAGGATGTAATTGGCTTACAATTCCCCATTTTTCCCGGCACTTTTCCGCAGATTTCCGTCAAATTCGCTGATTAACGCCGCGCCCAGAATCAGCACCGCGCCAATAATACCCCATCCGGACATGGTTTCATGCAAAATAAGAGCTGAGAGGATCAGCGCCGTCACAGGATCGAGATAGCTGAACAGCGCCACACTCTGTGCGTGCAGACCGTCCATACTGCCAAAATAGATGGCATAGTTCAAGCCCGTATGTATCAGGCCGAGAATCCCTATCATCACAATGGATCTGGTATTGATCCTTACTGCCGAAAAATCCTGTGCCAGCAATAAATACGGTGCCATAATGACCGCCGCTGAAAATAACTGAATAATCGTCTTTTGGTAGGCTTCAATGCCGGGCAGTTTCTTGTTGATCATGACGACTGCGGCATACAGCACTGCGGCTCCCAAGCCGAATAAAACGCCTTTGATCTCTGTCAATGAAGGCATACCGCTCTCTATCACACCGGACACAAATACCATACCGATCACAGCAACAAGCGCGCATAACCCTTTTTTTACCGTCAGCTTTTCGCGGAACACCAGCGGCGAAAGCAGTACCACGATAGTCGGCTCCATATAGTAGCACAGGGTAGCTGTTGCCACCGTAGTATAATTATACGCCTCGAACAGCAATAGCCAGTTAATGCCGATAAGCGCCCCGACAAAAGCAAGTATCGCCGTTTTCTTTGCGCCGATTCTCTGCCGTGTCCGCCCTTTTTGCAAAGCCGCAAGTATCAGCAGAAACGCCGAGCCGATCACGCCTCTGCAGCAGGCCAGCAGTGCCGATGGCAACGGAATATAACGGCGAAAAATTCCCACTGTTCCGAAAACCAGCATAGAGCCGATGAAAGAGATCAGTGACTTTGTGTCGTTTCTTTTTTCATTCATCAAAAAGCCACCCCCTTGTGATTTTATTTGCCATTATTTTGCATCATAGTAAGCTGTTTGTCAAATAGAGAATGACAAAATAGTACGGATTGCAAGGTAAAACCCACCAAATAGTACACCTTCTTGTGCATCCGTATTTCAGCGAATTCCTCTGCGCGTCCTGCGTCAGCACATGAAACCGGGCAATCAAAAGAAAAATACCGAGAAAAACCTTTTACGGATCTTCTCGGTATTCATTCCTTCGGTGATGTTGGCAATGGCTTCTTCCAGCGCCATGCCAGTGGCCTTGATGTTCTTTTCGTTTTTGAAGTAGTAGCGCGCGTATTCCTGTGCAGCGGATACGGCGATAGGGATCACCCGATTGTCCGGAACAATCTTGATCTCATTTTCATTCATGGGGGAATCCCTTCTTTGTCATGAGTATCGCGTCTTGATCAATTCAGATGATATACGGCAGAGCTTATTCGATGGTCAGGATTTCGGTGAAGCCGGTGATCTGGAAAACCTCCATAATGTCGCTGCAGATGTTTTTCACGGTCATGCTGCCCTGCTTGTTCATGCGCTTCTGGGCGGCCAGCAGCACGCGCAGGCCGGCCGAGGAGACATAGTCAAGTTTTTCCAGATCGAAGATCAGCTCTGTGATCCCGTCGATGGATTCGTTGACCGCCTGTTCAAGCTGCGGTGCCGTGGTGGTATCCAGACGCCCTGCCAGTGCCAGTGTCAGACTGCGTTCATTTTCTATCTTACTGATGTTCATATCATATCCTCCTAATGTACTCAGAGCATTTTGCCAATCGGTTAAATTCCAACTTATTTGTTATTCTACTATATTATCGGCCGTTTTTGCAAGTAAAAAGGAGAATTTTTTTCAAACCTCCGTATCGATTCTGTCTCCGTGAAGAAACAACTTCGGCTTGTATGTGGAAACCTTTGCACCTATATAATCGCTGCGCTCCGGCAAGTCATTCTTTTGCGGATCATATTTTGACAGCGTTACCGTTTTCCCAATCAGCGCATTATTTCATCATATTTCCACACCATCATAAATTTTCGCATTTTTGCTTACCTCCAAATTGTACCGTAGCTTGACATCTGTTTATTCTTTCCATTATATTACTATAAAGATTATCTCCTAACCGCGAAAACATTTGAAAAGATCAGGTGATATGATGAAGCGATCCAGCGGTATTATCATGCCCGTTTTCTCTTTGCCCTCCCCTTACGGTATCGGCACATTCGGGCAGGCAGCTTATGATTTTATTGACTTTCTCAAGGCATCCGGTCAGTCATGGT
>JAUMWJ010000007.1 GCA_030529655.1 Eubacteriales bacterium | reverse complement strand
TTTAAAGCACCTCCAAATTTCTTACTTAGCCCTGACGCTGCTTGTGCTTGGGATTCTCGCAGATCACCATAACGCGACCTTTGCGGCGAATGACCTTGCACTTCTCGCACATGGGCTTCACGGACGGTCTTACTTTCATTGTTTTAAACCTCCTACTTACTACGCCAGGTAATCCGGCCACGGGTCAGATCATAAGGGGACATCTCTACTGTCACCTTGTCACCGGGCAGAATCCTGATGAAATTCATTCTGAGCTTTCCGGAAATATGCGCTAAAATGGTGTGTCCATTTCCAATGTCTACTTGGAATGTGGTGTTGGGCAGGGATTCGACCACTACGCCCTCAACTTCGATCATGTCGGATTTTGCCAAGTTGTTATCCCTCCTGGTCTTGATTACCGCCGCTGATCGCGGCTATGGCTTTACGAAGCTCACTATTTGTGATTTTTTCGCCGCTTCTGATCTTCTCAGCAACCAGACTGTGGCTTTCACCCACCAGCGTCACGTGCTTTTGCCGTTTGCGTTTCGGGGTTTCCACGCGTCTTGTCTTGCCGTCAGCCAGCAGGAGGAAATCTCCTTGCGTTTCAAGAACGAAGAAGAATTTCCCTGCGTCCCTGCCGGCGGTAGATTTTACGATGTTCGATTTAGCAATGTCCATATCTTACACCAATGACCCCTCGGCAACCGTCAGAAGCTCCGGCTCTCCGGCGGTGATCAATACGGTGTTTTCATAGTGGGCGGCATACTTACCGTCGGCGGTTTTCACCGTCCAGCCATCCGACATCTGCAGGATGGCGGCGCTGCCGGCGTTGACCATGGGCTCCACGGCAATGGTCATACCGCGCAGCAGGCGCGGACCGTGACCGGGCTTACCGTAGTTGGGAACCTCAGGTGCCTCATGCATATTGCGTCCGATGCCGTGACCGACATACTCGCGCACTACGCTGAAGCCGTTAGCCTCCACATACTTTTGCACAGCAGCGGAAATATCCGACAGGCGGTAGCCCTCACGGGCGTACTTCATACCTTCAAAGAAGCTCTCCTGCGTCACACGAATGAGACGCATGGCTTCGTCAGATACCTGACCGCAGGGATAGGTTCCGGCGCAGTCGCCGTGAAACCCACCGATATAGGCACCCACATCCACGCTGACGATGTCGCCTTCCTGCAGCACCCTCTTACCGGGAATGCCGTGGATGATCTCATCGTTCACGCTGACACATACACTGGCAGGATAGCCGTTGTAGTGCAGAAAAGAAGGTGTCGCACCCTGTGACTTAATGAACTGGAACACTGCTTTGTCAATTTGTTGGGTTGTTACGCCGGGTTTTACCATATCCCGTGCCAGGGCACGGGCAGCCGCGGTAATTTTTCCCGCCCGACGCATCAGTTCGATCTCGTGGCTGGACTTAAGAGTGATCATTTCTTATCTCCCCAGAGCTGCCAGGATCGCCTGTGTGGTCGCCTCCACAGAAGGCTGATCATCCACAGTTTTCAGAATCCCACGGGCCTCGTAAAAACCCTTGAGGGGCTCTGTGGTTGTATGATACTCCACCAAACGGTGCTTCACCGTTTCGGGATTATCATCCTTGCGCTGCACCAGCTTGCCGCCGCACACATCGCACACGCCCTCGGTCTTGGGAGGGACATTCACAATGTGATAGCTTGCGCCGCAAGCCTCGCAGACACGGCGGCCGCCCATGCGATCGATGATTTTCTCATCGGGCACTTCGATGGCGACAACAGCGTCGAAACTAATACCCGCACGCTCCATGGCCTCAGCCTGAGCGATCGTGCGAGGCACGCCGTCAAGAATATAACCATTGGCGCAATCGGACTCCTGCAGACGCTCATTGATGATGCCGATGATAACTTCATCGGGTACCAGCTTACCGGCATCCATGTACTCCTTGGCTTTCAGACCGGTGGGAGTACCATTCTTCACGGCAGCACGCAGAATGTTGCCGGTGGAGATGGTGGGGATATCCAGCTTGTTCTTGAGAATCTCTGCCTGAGTGCCCTTGCCGGCACCCGGAGCACCTAAAAGGATCAGTTTCATGATATATTACCTCTTATTCCAAGAAGCCCTTATACTGACGCATCAGCATCTGGGATTCCAAAGCCTGAACAGTTTCCAGTGCAACACCGACAACGATGATGACGGAAGTACCGCCGATGGACAGAGCGGACTGGCCGACGATCTTGCCGATCAGCAGAGGCAGGATCGCCACGATGCCCAGATAAATCGCACCGAACAGGGTAACCTTATTGAGGACCTTATGAATGAAGTCTGCGGTGGGCTTGCCGGGACGGAAGCCGGGAATGAAACCGCCGTTCTTCTTCAGGTTGTTGGAGATCTCAATGGGGTTAAACTGAATGGTAGCATAGAAGTAGCTGAATGCAATGATCATCAGGAAGTAGACGATCATGTACACCACGGACTTGCTGTCCACAGCGTTGACCAACCAGTAACCAAAGGTACCTTCCTTGGGAGCAGGCAGGAATGCCGCTACGGTAGGAATGATCATGGCGATGGACTGCGCGAAGATGATGGGCAGAACGCCGGACATATTCACCTTCATAGGAAGGGTAGATGCCTGACCGCCGTACATCTTACGGCCCACCTGGCGCTTGGCATACTGCACGGGGATACGGCGCTCAGCACCGTTGACCCAGGTGATCAGAACGACCAGAGCCAGGATGCCAGCCACTACCAGCAGAGCCATCCACCACTGCAGGGTACCTGCCTTGATACCGGATGCCATGGAGGAAACCATGGTGGGTACGCGGCTGAGAATACCTGCAAACAGGATGATGGAGATACCGTTGCCTACACCGAACTCGGTGATCTGCTCGCCCATCCACATGACGAAAGCGGAGCCTGCGATGAAGGACACGATAATGACCAGAGCGACCCAAATACCGGTCTGCGTCAGGATACCGTAGCGGTTCATCAGCATGTAATAGCCCCAGCCCTGCAGAACAGCAATGGCAATGGTAGCATAGCGGGTAATGGACTGGATTTTCTTCTTGCCCTCTTCGCCGCCCTCACGAGCCAGACGCTCCAGAGCAGGGATGGCGATGGTCAGCAGCTGAATGATGATGGAGCTGTTGATGTAGGGCTGAACGCCCAGGGCGAAGATGGTTGCTTCAGCGAATGCACCACCGGACATGACATTATACAGGCCCAGAATGGTGGTGCTCATCTGATTGATATAGTTTGCCATCAAACCGGTATCCACATAGGGAACAGGGATGGCATTGCCGATACGGAAAATCAGCAGAATCAGTGCGGTGAAGATGATCTTTTTGCGAAGTTCGGGAATCCCCCAGGCCTTGCGAATTGTCTGAATCACCTTACATCACCTCTGCCTTTCCACCAGCTGCTTCGATCGCTTCCTTAGCAGCCTGGGAGAAAGCAGCGGCCTGCACGGTCACCTTCTTAGTAACGGTACCGTTACCGAGGACCTTGTAGCCGTACTCACACTTGCTCAGGATACCCTTTGCAAGCAGGGCTTCAGCGGTGACGATCTCGCCGTCCTCAAACTTATTGAGGGCGCTCAGGTTGATGATTTCCAGGGGCTTAGCAAAAATGTTGTTGAAACCGCGCTTGGGGATGCGGCGTGCCAGAGGCATCTGGCCGCCCTCGAAGCCGATTCTGGTGCCGCCGCCGGAACGAGCCTTCTGGCCCTTGTGACCGCGGCCTGCAGTCTTGCCGTTGCCGGAGCCGTGACCACGGCCCTTGCGATAGGCTTCCTTGGTGGAGCCAACTGCGGGAGACAGTTCATTCAATTTCATTCTCTCGCACCTCCTTATTCTACTTCGGTGACCTGGAGCAGATAACCGATCTTTGCGATCTTGCCCTTGGTCTGTGCGTTGTCGGGCTGAACGGTGGTGTCACCGATCTTACGCAGGCCCAGAGAGTTGGCAGTGGCGATGTGCTTTTCCAGTCTGCCGTTAAGGCTCTTGACGAGCTTGATGTTCAGATTAGCCATGTTTCACGCCCTCCTTAGCCTACGATCTCGTCTACGCTCTTACCGCGGATACGAGCGACCTCTTCCGGCGTGCGCAGAGCCTTCAGGCCCTCGAAGGTAGCGGCCACGACGTTAACTGCGGTGTTGGAACGCAGGCACTTGGTACGAATATCCTTGATACCGGCGGCTTCGCAGATGATACGCACAGGACCGCCGGCGATCACGCCGGTACCGGGAGCTGCGGGCTTCATCAGCACACGGCCTGCACCGGCCTCACCGATGATCTCGTGAGGAATAGTGCTGCCGGACAGGGAAATGTTGATCATGTTCTTCTTGGCGTCCTCAATACCCTTGCGGATTGCTTCGGGAACTTCAGCAGCCTTGCCCAGGCCGAAGCCGACCTTGCCCTTGCCGTCGCCGACGACCATCAGAGCGGAGAACTTCATGACACGACCGCCCTTGACCGTCTTGGATACGCGGTTAGTAGCTACGACTCTTTCGATATATTCGCTTTGTTCTCTTTCAAATCTTGCCATTGTCAGTTATCCTCCTCTCTTAGAATTCCAGGCCGCCCTCGCGGGCACCTTCAGCCAGCTCAGCAACACGACCGTGATACAGATAACCACCGCGGTCAAACACGACGGTATCGATACCCTTGGCCTTGCAGCGCTCAGCAACCAGCTTACCGACAGCGCGAGCAGCAACCTTGTTGCCGCCGTTGCCTTCGATTTCCTTATCCAGAGAGGAAGCGGAAACCAGCGTGTTGCCGGCCACATCGTCGATGACCTGAGCATAAATGTTCTTCTCGCTGCGGAAGACGTTCAGACGGGGACGCTCGGTAGTGCCGAACACCTTGGAGCGAACTCTCTTATGACGCTTCAAACGCTGTGCGTTTGTGTTGGGTCTTTTAATCATTTACGGCACACCTCCTTACTTCTTAGCGCCAGTCTTACCAACCTTGCGGCGGATGACTTCATCAACATACTTGATACCCTTGCCCTTGTAAGGTTCGGGAGGACGCTTTTCGCGGACTTCTGCTGCGAACTGGCCGACCTTCTGCTTATCGGGACCGGAAATCACGATCTTGTTCTGAGCAGGAACATCGATGGTGATGCCGTCGATTTCTTCCATGATGACCTGGTGGGAATAACCCAGGTTCATGACCAGCTTGTTACCTTCCTTAGTGGCACGGTAACCAACACCATTGATCTCCAGCTCCTTCTTGAAGCCTTCGCTGACGCCGACGACCATGTTGTGCAGCAGGGCACGAGTCATGCCGTGCAGAGCACAATGAGCCTTATCGTCGGAGGGGCGCTTAACAGTGATGACGTTGCCTTCCTGCTCCAGAATCATGTCGGAGCACAGAGCCTGAGTCAGGGTGCCCTTGCTGCCCTTTACGGTGACAACGTTACCCTCAGCGATGGAAACTTCCACGCCTGCGGGGACGGTAATGGGCATTCTACCAATTCTAGACATTGTTCAAATACCTCCTTACCAAATGAATGCCAGGACTTCGCCGCCAACGTGAGCTGCGCGAGCAGCCTTGTCGGTCATGACGCCCTTGGAAGTGGAAACGATTGCGATACCGAGGCCGCGCAAAACCTTGGGCAGCTCATCGGCGCCCACGTATACGCGCAGGCCGGGCTTGGACACGCGGCGCAGACCGGAGATAACCTTCTCCTTGCCGGCGTTGTACTTCAGGGTAATACGGATGATGCCCTGGGTACCGTCGTCCACGATCTGGAATGCCTTGATGTAACCCTCGTCCAGCAGGATCTGAGCAATGCTCTTCTTCATGTTGGAAGCGGGAACGTCAACGGATTCGTGCTTTGCGTTGTTTGCGTTGCGGATACGAGTCAGCATATCAGCAACAGGGTCAGTGATGTGCATAATAATTTCCTCCTAATTTAGAGTTACAGACATTTGTCTGTTCAGGCAGCGAGGTATCACTGGAAATTTAGTCCACCGTCCGTTGATCCGGTGTTTAATTACCAGTGACCTTTCGCCATCCTTTTATATCAAGAGGCTTTGCCTCTTTGATACGGTAGTGCTGTTTTACCAGGAAGCCTTGCGGACACCGGGAATCTCGCCCTTGTAAGCCAGCGTGCGGAAGCAGATACGGCAGACACCGTAGTCACGCAGGTAAGCGTGGGGACGGCCGCAGATCTTGCAACGGTTGTACTTACGGGTGGAGAACTTGGCCGGAGCCTGCTGCTTCAGCTTCATAGACGTTTTTGCCATGATTCCATTCCTCCTAATCAGCGTTCAAAGGGAGCGCCGACCAGGGTCAGCAGCTCGCGTGCTTCTTCATCGGTCTGAGCGGTGGTGCAGATGACGATGTCCATGCCGCGGATCTTGTCGATCTTATCGTACTCGATCTCGGGGAAGATCAGCTGCTCCTTGATGCCCAGGGCATAGTTGCCGCGGCCGTCGAAAGCGTTGGCGCTGATGCCGCGGAAGTCGCGGACACGGGGCAGAGCCACGTTGAACAGACGATCCAGGAACTCCCACATCTTTTCGCCGCGCAGAGTGACCTTTGCGCCGACGGGCATACCTTCACGCAGTTTGAAGTTAGCGACGGACTTCTTAGCCAGGGTGATCACGGCCTTCTGACCGGTGATGTCGCCCAGATCCTTCGCAACAGCGTCCAGAACCTTGGGGTTTTCCTTAGCTTCACCGCAGCCCACGTTCACCACGACCTTGTCGATCTTGGGAACCTGCATGGTGCTCTTGTAACCGAACTTCTTGAAGAGAGCGGGAGCTACTTCTTCAGTATACTTTACTTTCAGTCGTGCCATTTCTTACTCTCTCCTTTCTTACAGTTCAGCGCCGCACTTCTTGCAGATGCGGACCTTCTTGCCGTCAACGATCTTGTAAGCCACGCGGGTGCCCTTGTCGCACTTGGGGCAGACGACCTGCACCTTGCTGGCGTAGATAGCTGCCTCGCGCTTGACGATGCCGCCCTCTTCACCCTGCTTGCGGGGCTTAATGTGGCAGGTCACCATGTTGATGCCTTCCACCACGACCTTGGCTTCGCTGGGAACGGTGCCCAGCACCTTGCCCTGCTTGCCCTTGTCCTTACCGGACAGAACGACGACCTTGTCGTTCTTCTTAATCTTCAGATTATTCATTCTCAGGCCCCTCCTTAAATAACTTCGGGAGCGAGGGACAGGATCTTCATGTAATCCTTGTCGCGCAGCTCACGAGCAACGGGCCCAAAGATACGGGTACCTCTGGGGTTCTTGTCGTCCTTGATCAGAACAGCAGCGTTGTCGTCGAAACGAACATAGGTACCGTCGGCACGACGGATGCCCTTGGCGCTGCGGACGATAACGGCCTTGACGACCTCGCCCTTCTTGACCTGACCGCCGGGAGTGCTCTTGCGGACGGAAGCGACGATCACATCACCGATGTTGCCGTACTTCACCTTAGAGCCGCCCAGAACGCGGATGCACTTAATTTCCTTGGCGCCGGTATTATCGGCAACCTTCAGATAAGACTCTTGCTGAATCATACTACGGCTACCTCCTTACTTCGCCTTCTCGATGATCTCGACCACGCGCCAACGCTTATCCTTGGACAGGGGACGAGTCTCCATCACTTTAACAATATCACCTACACCGCAGGTATTCTCTTCGTCGTGGGCCTTCAGCTTATAGGTCCGGCCGACGATCTTCTTGTACAGAGGATGAGCGACACGGTCTTCGATAGCAACGACCACGGTCTTATCCATCTTGTCGGACACGACCTTACCAACTCTGGTCTTGCGGGAGGAAATTCTCTTCTCTTCCATTTTACTTCTCCTCCTTTTCACGGATAACGGTCTTCACGCGGGCGATATCACGCTTGGTTTCAGCGATCTTGAGAGGATTGTCCAGCTGGTTGGTTGCGTGCTGCATACGCAGGAAGAACAAATCCTTCTTCAGGGAGTCGAGCTTTTCATTGAGCTGCTCAACGCTCATTGCACGTACTTCAGTAGCCTTCATCTCATTCACCTACTTCCTGGGCTTCGAGATCCTCACGCTTGACGATCTTGGTCTTGATGGGCAGCTTGTGGCTGGCCAGACGCAGAGCCTCGCGGGCGACCTCTTCGGAAACACCGGCGATCTCAAACATGACACGGCCGGGCTTAACAACTGCTACCCAATACTCGGGAGAACCTTTACCGGAACCCATACGGGTCTCAGCAGGCTTCTCGGTGATGGGCTTATCGGGGAAGATCTTGATCCAGACCTGACCGCCACGCTTGGTATAACGAGTCATGGCGATACGGGCTGCTTCGATCTGATTGCTGGTAATCCAAGAGGGTTCCAGCGCAACGAGGCCAAATTCACCGTAGGTGATCTTGTTGCCTCTCATGGCCTTACCGGTCAGGCGGCCACGGTGTACTCTGCGGTACTTAACTCTCTTAGGCAGAAGCATTACTGTGCGCCTCCTTCTTTCTTTTCTGCGGGCTTGCGGAAGCCACCCTGGCGGGGAGCGCGGTCACGGTTGAAGCCGTTGTTCTGACCGTCACGATGGAAACCACCACGACGCTCGCCGTCACGGCGGCCGCGGCGCTCACGGCGCTCCTGATAGGGCTTGCTGGTGTCCAGCGTGCGCGGAGTGGTGCGCAGGGCCTGGCTCAGGATCTCGCCCTTGTAGATCCAAACCTTCACGCCGATGCGGCCGAAGGTGGTAGCAGCCTCAGCGAAGCCGTAGTCGATGTCGGCACGCAGGGTCTGCAGGGGGATAGTACCCTCATGATAGTGCTCGCTGCCGGCGATTTCACGACCGCCCAGACGACCACTGCAGTTGACCTTGATGCCCTTGGCGCCGGCGCGCATAGCGCGGCCCATGGCATTCTTCATAGCGCGGCGGTGAGAAATACGCTTCTCCAGCTGAGCTGCGATGTTCTCTGCCACCAGCTGAGCGTCCATATCGGGGTTGCGGACCTCGACGATGTTCAGCTTCACGGTCTTGCCGATCAGCTTCTCAACGCTCTGGCGATACTCTTCGATCTGGGTGCCGCCCTTGCCGATCACGACACCGGGGCGAGCCACGTGCAGATAGATGGTAACGACCTCATTGCTGCGCTCGATTTCGATCTTGGAAACGCCCGCGGCAAAGAGGAGCTTCTTCAGGTAAACGCGGATCTTGTGGTCCTCGACCAGCAGATCGCCAACCTTTTCATTGCTGGCATACCAACGGGAATCCCAGTCTTTGATGACGCCCACGCGCATGCCGTGGGGATTCACTTTCTGTCCCATAAAACTGTCTCCTCCCTTTAGTCTCTCTCAGCGACGGCCAGCGTCACGTGAGAGGTTCTCTTGTTAATGCGATAAGCACGGCCCTGTGCACGAGGCATCATGCGCTTCAGAATGGGGCCGGGGGTAGCGAATACCTGAGTGACCACCAGCTTCTCGGGGTCCATGTTGAAGTTGTTCTCAGCGTTAGCGCAAGCGCTCTTGAGGAGCTTCACCAGGGGCTCGGAGGCAGCCTTGGGGGTCTGCATCAGGATCGCCATAGCGGTCTGAGCATCCTTGCCGCGGATCAGATCGCAAACGATCTGGACCTTGCGGGGAGAGATGCGGACGTATCTCAAATAAGCTTTAGCTTCCATGTTCTGCATCCTCCTTACTTAGACTTTGCGTGGCCGCGGAAGGTACGAGTGGGAGCGAACTCACCCAGCTTGTGACCAACCATGTCTTCCTGTACGTATACAGGAACATGACGGCGACCGTCGTGTACTGCGATAGTGTGGCCGACGAAGGCGGGGAAGATGGTGGAGCTGCGGCTCCAGGTCTTCAGCACGTTCTTCTCGCCCTTTGCGTTCATTTCTTCAACCCGCTTCAGCAGCTCAGGGGCAACATACGGGCCTTTTTTGATAGATCTGCTCATATTCTCTTTGCCTCCTTACTTCTGATTACGACGCTTGACAATGAACTTGTCAGTGGGATTCTTGGTCTTACGGGTCTTGTAACCCAGGGCAGGCTTACCCCAAGGAGTAACAGGGCCGGGACGGCCGACAGGGGACTTGCCTTCACCACCGCCGTGGGGGTGATCGCAGGGGTTCATGACGCTACCGCGAACGGTGGGACGCCAACCCATGTGACGCTTACGACCGGCCTTACCGATCTGGATGTTCTCGTGCTCCAGATTGCCGACCTGTCCAATGCAGGCCATGCAGTTGGTGCGGATGATGCGAACCTCGCCGGAGGGCATACGGATCTGGGCGTTCTCGCCTTCTTTAGCCATCAGCTGAGCGTAGGCACCGGCGGAGCGAACCAGCTGGGCGCCCTTGCCGGGGTGCATCTCGATGTTGTGGATCACAGTACCAACGGGAATGTTGGCGATAGGCAGGCAGTTGCCGGGCTTGATGTCGGCAGCGGCAGAGGAGATCACCTTGTCGCCGGCCTTCAGGCCAACGGGAGCGATGATGTAACGCTTCTCGCCGTCTTCATACTGCACCAGCGCAATGTTGGCGCTGCGGTTGGGATCGTACTCCAGGCGGATGACAGTGGCCTCAATGTCCATCTTGTCACGCTTGAAGTCGATGATACGATACTTGCGCTTTTCGCCGCCGCCGCGATGGCGAACGGTGATGCGACCGTAGCTGTTACGACCAGCGTTCTTCTTCAGAACCTCAGTCAGGCTGGCTTCAGGCTTGGCGTGCTTATCGATGCCGTCGAAGCCGTTGACAGTCATGTGTCTGCGGGAAGGGGTGGTCGGCTTAAAAGTTTTAATAGACATTCTTTACACTCCTTCCTTTCTTACACCATACCCTCGAAGAACTCGATGGTCTTGGAATCCTGAGTCAACTGGACATAAGCTTTCTTCCAGCTCTTGCGCTTGCCGGGACGGGCAGCGCCCATGCGCTTGGCCTTGCCATCGTAGTTGATGGTGTTGACCTTAGCGACTTTCACACCGAAGATGGTCTCAACGGCGTTCTTGATCTCGATCTTGCCGGCGGTGGGAGCCACTTCGAAGACGTACTTCTTCTCGCCAGTGGCAGCCATGGAGCGCTCGGTGATGATGGGACGAATAATGATGTCGTAAACGTTAGCCATTATGCGAACACCTCCTCGATTACTGCGAGGGCTTCCTTGTCGATGACCAGGTTCTTGGCGTTCAGGATGTCATAAACATTCATCAGGTTAGCCATGGTGGTCACAACACCGGGGATATTGCGTGCGCTCTTGATGACGATCTCGTCCTTGGCGGGGGTAACCACCAGAGCCTTACCGTCAGCCTTAACGGCGTTCAGGAAAGCGCGGAAGTCCTTGGTCTTGATGCTGTCCATCTTGATAGAATCAACAACAATGATTTCGCCTGCAGCGGCCTTAGCGGACAGAGCAGACTTCATAGCCAGTCTCTTGACCTTCTTATTCAGAACGTAAGAGTAGCTGCGGGGCTTGGGAGCGAACACCACGCCGCCGTGGGTCCACTGGGGAGCACGGGTGCTGCCCTGACGAGCATGACCGGTACCCTTCTGACGCCAAGGCTTCTTGCCACCGCCGGAAACCTCGCCGCGGGTCAGAGCGCTCTGAGTGCCCTGTCTGCAATTTGCCAGGTGGTTCTTCACCACTTCATGAACGACGGCGCCGTTGGGCTCAATGCCGAAGATGCTGTCATTCAGTTCAACAGTACCGACCTCAGCGCCGGCCATGTTCAAAACTTTGATAGTAGACATTTACTTAAGCACTCCTTTCCTTACTTATTACGTGCAGATGCCTTCTGGGGATTACGGCCGGAAGCCTTCTGCGGGTTGTTGCTGATGCCGGACTCAACGTTCTTAACACGATGGACCTTAACGGTGGACTTGATGGTAACCAAGCCGCCCTTGGGGCCGGGGATCGCGCCGCGAACAGCGATCAGGTTCAGCTCGGGGTCGACCTTCACGATATCCAGGTTCTGGATGGTGACAGTGTCGCAGCCCATCTGACCGGCACCGATCTTTCCCTTGAAGATACGGGAGGGGTCAGTAGTGGAACCCATAGAACCAGCGTGACGATGGACGGGGCCGCCGCCGTGGGTCATGGGAGTGCGCTGTGCGCCGTGGCGCTTGATAACGCCCTGATAACCGTGACCCTTGCTGGTGCCGGTCACGTCAACGAAGTCACCCTCAGCGAAGGTGTCAGCCTTGATGATGTCGCCGATGTTCAGCTCAGCAGCATTCTCCAGGTTGAACTCACGCAGGTACTTCTTGGGGGCCACGCCAGCCTTGTTCAGGTGGCCCATTTCGGGCTTGGACAGCTTGCGCTCTGCAATGTCCTCATAGCCCAGCTGAACAGCCTCATAGCCTTCCTTTTCGGAAGTCTTCTTCTGCACGACGACACAGGGACCCGCTTCAATCACAGTTACGGGAATGACCTTGCCGTTTTCGTCGAAGATCTGAGACATGCCAACTTTCTTGCCGATGATTGCTTTCATGTATGATCCTCCTTAAAGGTTATTGGTCGGCATAGTTCAATTTCCATTGGGTAGAAACCGCTTGCTCTGCCGACGTAACCCGTCCGTCTCACGCAAGTCGACGGACTTGGGTTGCAAGCAATGTTTTGTTTTCGCCGCCACCGTGGCGGCAGGGGCTCGTTTTGAGATCGTGTACTTATATAATGTATAAATTACAGCTTGATCTCGATTTCCACACCGGCGGGCAGATCCAGAGACATTAGGGCCTCAACGGTCTTAGGAGTGGAATTGGTGATGTCGATCAGTCTCTTGTGGGTGCGACGCTCGAACTGCTCACGGCTGTCCTTATACTTGTGCGTTGCACGCAGGATGGTGACGATCTCCTTCTTGGTGGGCAGAGGGATGGGGCCGGACACGGTAGCGCCGGTGCGCTTAGCGGTCTCAACGATCTTCTCTGCACTCTGGTCGATGACCTGGTGGTCATAGGCCTTCAGGCGAATGCGAATCATTTCTTTTGCCATTTGGTTTGTTCCTCCATTTTCGTACGGTTTGTTTTGCTTTGACCAACTTCCGTACGGCGAGAAATTCTTTATACGCTGTTCCGTGCGTATCATTCCGGCTCATAAGAAACACCGGCACGAATGGCCGGTGCGCTTCTGGCGCAGCGATCTACGCTGACGTAACAGAATCTCTCAGCCGCCCGATTATCGGACATACTCCCCGAAAGTTACCTCCTTGCGGAGCAATCTCCCGGTTCATCGCATTGTAAACGCTTCCGGGTGTGCAGCACCCATTCCGCGCGTACCATGTAATAATAAAGGAAATCCCCTTGTTTGTCAAGGGGATTTCCAAAATATTTTTGTGAAATTTGCAAAAATTTTCAGGGTGTAATTTTGTGGGGTTTTACAACGGTTTTCCGGCACAACATCTTGTGCTTGCCGGAAAAATCAGTATGCCACGCCCCAGTAGATGTCAGTGGTGCAATCTTTACCGCACACCACGCACTTACCGGTGGTGCCGGACTGCTTGAGAGGCATACAGCGACTGCTGACACCAGCCTTTTCTTTCATCGCCAGCTCGCAATCTAAGCTGCCGCACCACTTGGTACGTGCAAAGCCGCCCTTGCCCTGCGCCATTTCCTTGACTTCCTCCCAGGAGGTCATGTCAAAGCTGTTGTCCTCCAGATTCTTAGCGGCCATGTTGTACAGATTGTCATGGACATCCTGCAGCAGCTCTGCCACCTTGGTTTCCAGCTCATTAAGAGGCACAAACACCTTCTCACCGGTATCGCGGCGAGCGATGCAGCACTGCTCCTTTTCCATATCCTTAGGGCCGATCTCCACACGCAGAGGCACGCCTTTCATCTCGTACTGAGCAAACTTCCAACCGGCAGACTGCTCACTGTCGTCCATCTTCACACGCAGGCCGGTAGCGATCAGGCGATCACGCAGAGAAGCAGCGGCATCAATGACACCGGGCTTGTGCTGTGCGATAGGCAGCACCACCACTTGAATAGGAGCGATAGCGGGAGGCAGCACCAGACCGTTGTTATCGGAGTGGGTCATAATAACCGCACCGATCAGACGGGAGCTTGCGCCCCAGGAGGTCTGGAACGGATACTGCAGCTTGTTGTCGCGGCCGGTAAAGGTCACGTCGTAAGCGCGGCTGAATTTATCGCCGAAATAGTGGCTGGTGCCGGACTGCAGGGCCTTGTGGTCTTTCATCATGCACTCGATGGTGTAGGTAGCTTCCGCACCGGCGAACTTTTCCTTGTCGGTCTTGCGGCCCTTTACCACGGGCATCGCCAGATAGTTCTGGCAAAAGTCAGCGTAGCAGTTGAGCTGCTGCTCAGTCTCGGCCTGCGCCTCCTCGGCGGTCTCATGAATGGTGTGGCCCTCCTGCCACCAGAACTCACGGCTGCGCAGGAACGGACGGGTGGTCTTTTCCCAGCGGATCACGGAGCACCACTGGTTATAGAGCATGGGCAGTTCACGGTAGGAGTGCAGCACATGAGACCAATGGTCGCAGAACATGGTCTCAGAGGTGGGACGGAATGCCAGACGCTCCTCCAGCTTCTCGCTGCCGCCGTGAGTGACCCAGGCCACCTCGGGAGCAAAGCCCTGCACCAGTTCGCCCTCCTTCTTCAGAAGGCTCTCGGGAATCAGAACGGGCATGGCCACATTGGTGTGACCGGTCTTTTTGAACTCGGCATCCATCAGACGCTGGATGTTTTCCCAGATGGCGTAGCCATAGGGGCGAAGAATCAGAAATCCCTTGACGCTGGCATAGTCCACCAGTTCCGCCTTCAGGCAGATGTCAGTATACCATTTGGTAAAATCCTCCTCCATGGAGGTGATTGCTTCTACATTTCTCTGGTCTTTGGCCATGATTGTACCTCTATTTCCTCGTTTTCACGAATTTTTACCAATATCATATTGTATCGGTCAGCGGTGTTTTTGTCAAGACTGCGCCATCCGATCCCTTTACTTTTCTTCCTCAATTGCACCGTGCTCCGCTTCGAACTCCCGAATGCGGCGCTTGATCAGTTGCTCTAACTCTCTGTTCTTTGTGCGACCCTCATACTCGGCAATATATCCCAGCTTATCCAGCAGTTCCTGCTCCACGCGCAGCGTGTATCTCATTTTATTATCTGCCATCTTATCAATCCTCCATATGACGAAGTATTGACAAAATTTTAGCGTCATATTATCCTATTATGTATAAATGACGCAATCTTGACGCATACCGGAGGAAATATTATGGATTATGAAGATCTTTGTTATCTATTGCTCAAGGCAATTCACCGCGCGCTAAAGAGCATGGAGGAACAGAATTTCGGCAGCGCTAAGCAGACGCTGCAAATTGCCACACAGCAGGCTAACGCTGCTCGCAATGTTATCAGCAAGGAGCATACATACCCCATCGAATAAAATGACACCGCCAAAAGCGGTGTCATTTTATTATCTTATTCTCTGTTGTCCATGGCAGCCAGTCCAAACCGTACCGCCTGCTCGATACGCTGACGCTGCGTATCATCGGTGGCGGCATCGTACTTTTCCCGCATCTGCCGCAGGAACAAACCACGCAGGGTGTCATCATCGCACCGCGCCCACAGATCCTGCCGCAGACGGGTCTGATCCCGCACTTCCAGGTGATAGAACCGCTCCGCCAATTCCTCTTGGATTTTTTCTGCCCGAATCGGCTCAGTACTCTCCCCTACCAGCAAAATACGGTAAATATCATCCTCTGTCCGCAGAGGTAACTGACGGCAGATGGTCTCCACCGGCTGTTCGCTTTCTGTGAGATCTACATTTAAAATCTGATAGCGGCGCTTGGCAAAGGGAATGAAGCGCAATTTGACGCCGGCGCTGTCCACCTCGCCAAACAGAAAGCCCTTGTCACCCAGTTCGTCAAAGCCGCGTCCCTCCAGACATCCGGGATAAGCATAGGCCGTCTTTCCTGCCTGCAATACGCCGCTGCAGCCATGCACATGACCCAGTGCCAGATAGGCAAGACCGCTCTGGGCGATCTGCTGCACCGAAATCGGGCGATAGCGGCTGTCCTTGCTGCCCACATCCCCGTGCAGTACGCCCAGATGGAGCAATCCGTCATCTTCAGCCACATTTTCAAGCGGCAGTTCTTCGGCATTTTCACTCAGGAATGCCGCACCGTGCACCACACAGCCATACTGCGGAAAGGCAATGCTCTCCATGACATCCTGTCTGAAAATATGTACGTTTTCCGGCCACAGGAGCTTTGCATAGGCACTGCGCCGGTCGTAATAGTCATGGTTGCCCGGTGCGATCACCACTTCACCGTGAAAACGCCCCAGCTCCTCTGTCAGCATCTCACCGGTTTGCCCAAAAGTGGCATCGGAGTCAAACAAATCGCCACTGAGCAGCATTAATTGCGCCTGATGGTCGTTACCATAGTCCACCAACCGTGCCAGATTTTCTCGGCTTTCCTTGCGGCGCTGTACCGCTTGTTCCATGCTCAGCGCACCGTATGCGCTGTCCAGATGGAAGTCCGCTGCGTGTAAAATCCGTACCATATTACGCTTCTTCCTGCCAGCCCTTGCAAACGTCTACCCACTCCACGAAGTTGGCACCGCAGCACTTCTCCAATTCATCGCAAGTCAGCTCAATGGCGGATGCCGGGCTTCCCACAGCAGGAAACACGGTGTCAAAACGCCTGAGAGACACATCCAGATAAGTTTTCACATCCTCCGGCAGGGCAAAGGGACACACGCCGCCTACGGCATGGCCGATGCGCTCCACCGCTTCTTCGTGGGTCAGCATCTTGGCCTTAGCGTGGAAATAGTGCTTATATTTGCTGTTGTCCACCTTGGCATCACCGGCAGCCACCACCAAAATGGGCTGTTCATCTACCTTAAAGCTCAGCGTCTTGGCAATGCGTGCGCCTTCCACGCCCACGGCAACAGCAGCCAGCTCTACCGTGGCGCTGGACACTTCAAACTCCTGCATACGGTCTGCCACACCGTAGGGGGTCAGATACTCTCTTACTTTTTCAACGGACATTTTAATTGCCTCCTCTGTTATCGAATGTCAATGCGCTCCACATCCACGCACAAACCGGTATCGCTGTCCAGCGTGAAAATACAGCCCTGTGCCTTGCAAGGGCCGTCAGCCGGACGGTATCTTCCCGGTAAACCGCCCAAAAAGGTTTCCACGGACTGCTCCGGCCGGATCCCCAGCACCGATTCCACCGCGCCGGTCATACCCAAGTCGGTAATATAGCCCGTCCCCTTGGGGAACACCCGCTCATCGGCGGTAGGCACATGGGTATGGGTACCCCACATGGCGGAAATCCGTCCGTCCAGATAGTAGGCAAGTGCCAGCTTTTCACTGGTGGCCTGCGCATGGAAATCCAGCAGGGTAAAGGTGGGTTTGTCTCCGTTTGTCAGCAGCTTGTCCGCGGTGGTAAACGGGTTGTCTGCCTTCCAGTCCAGATCGCATCTCCCGATCAGCACCATCACGCCCACACTGAATGCGCCGCAGTCGTAAACTGCCCAGCCCCGGCCGGGGGTACGGGGCGCAAAGTTGGCTGGGCGCAGGATATAGCGGTTCTCCTCCAGATAGTCGCCAATCTGCATCTTGCCCCAGGTGTGGTTACCAAGCGTGATCACATCGGCACCGGCAGCAAAAAGGTCATCTGCCTGGGCAGGGGTCAACCCCGTGCCGGAAATATTTTCGCCGTTAACGACGGTAAAGTCGATACTTTTCAGCTTCTTGATCTGCCGCAGATGGCGTGCCAGATGCGCTGTGCCGGCTTCGCTTGTCACATCGCCGATGGCTAAAATGTGGTAGAGCATGGTATTGCTCCCTTCTATACTATAAAAATATAGTATATTATAACACATACACGCCCTCTTGCAACCAGAAAAGGGCGCGTTGCAAAATGATCTATTTGTATTTCTGTTCGGTCACAGTTGGTTTCGGGCTATCTTTCGATTTTCGTACCATGCCACAACTATACATTATAATCATATCATAAACAGCACAAAAACTCAACGTGTTTGTATGAGCAAGAACAGTCTGATAATGTTCATTCAGCTCAAGCCAACATTGTCTTGACAGTTGTTGAATACTTGTGTATAACTTTTATATTCTTATGTTTCCGAGCTGTATTTTGCAGACTCAGCAAACAATTATTAACCCCAAAGTAACAAGTTGATTATCGGTGTATTTTCCGAATATCTTCCGTACCTGCCGAACGACAAGTTTGGCGTTCAAACCGTTTATGAGGATTATTAAACCGAGTACAGTACTGTTTCACAAAGTAGTGAGATTATTATAAAAAAGAAAAAGGAGAAAATTTTGAAATGAACGAAGATGCTGAAAAATATGAGAAAGCGCAAGCAAGTGCTTTTCTGAACTTTTTGATGGAAATTCTGAATTACGTTGCACTGATCGTATCCGTAATTCTGACATTTTCAATTTCCATGCTAATGGATATGCTGACATCGACCTGCAATCTGACGAGGACGGGAATCTGCTATTTTCTCAACAAAAAGCTGCAGAAAAATCTGAAATTCACTTACAACTACGGCAGTGATCGTCTTGAAGTTTTGGCAACAGTCTTCTGTGACTTTCTGATGGTGCTCGGTTCGCTGTTTATTTTGGGCTTTGCCGTATATAGAATCATCGTGCCTTCGGGTGTCAGTGACCTGATCATCGTCGCCGTGATTTTCAAGATTATCTGCGTGCTGGCGGACGTTGGAATTCTGCTCTCCGCATACAGCGCTTACAAGAAGGCGAAAACAAAGGTGGCAAAAACGGTGTTTGAAGGCATGGTTTCTTCCTTTGCTTTCGATGCCGGCATTATGCTCTCGGTGCTTCTTGCCATGATTTTACGCTCCTGGTCGGGCGTTGTCTATGTGGAACCCGTCATTTCCATACTGATTGCCGTGATTACGGTGATTCGCACAATCGGACGCATCCGCGTCGGCGTTCACGAACTTTCCGATCTTACGCTTGAAGAAGATGCGCAGATGAAAATTCTGAAAGTCGTCAATGCACATTATCACGAATTTAATCTTCTCAACAGTATCAATTCCCATCGCTTCGGACAGACGGTCATCGTGGACTTTGATTTCGATTTTCTCCCCGAAACAACGTATGCGGAAATGCAGCGGCTGATCGACAAAATTTTGGAAGAACTGAATGCTGAATTTTCTGAATGCAAGGTTTATTTGCACATTACGGGAAAGTAATATTTTATTTTCCGAGTCAAACTGAAAAATGACGGGCGAACACAGGCATAAGGATATTTTGAACTGTTTTATATCTCAGAATATCTCAGAAAAAGGGCGCGTTGCAAAATTTTTCATTTTGCAACGCGCCCTTTTTTGTTTCGTTACTTGGCGTATTCCACGACCTTGGTCTCACGCAGCACGTGCACCTTGATCTGGCCGGGATATTCCAGCTCGTTTTCAATGCGCTTGGCAAGCTCGCGGGCCAGAATGACCATTTCGTCCTCGCTGACCTGCTCGGGCTTGACCATCACACGCACCTCGCGGCCGGCCTGAATGGCAAAGCTCTTATCCACACCGGGATAGCTGCCGGTGATTTCCTCCAGCTTTTCCAGACGCTTGATGTAGTTCTCCAGATTCTCACGGCGCGCACCGGGACGGGCAGCGGAAATGGCATCGGCGGCCTGCACCAGGCAGGCGACCAGCGTCTTGCACTCCACATCGCCGTGGTGTGCCTGAATGGCATGGATGATTTCTTCCTTTTCCCGATACTTGCGGGCAAATTCCACGCCCAGTGCCACATGGGTACCTTCCATCTCATGATCGATGGCCTTGCCTAGATCGTGCAGTAGACCGGCACGCTTGGCGGCCTGCACATCGGCGCCCAATTCGGCAGCCATCAGACCGGCAATATGGGACACCTCGATGGAATGCTGCAGCACATTCTGACCGTAACTGGTACGATAGTGCAAGCGACCCAACAGCTTCTGCAGTTCGGGATGCAGACCGCGCACGCCGGTTTCCAGCACAGCACGCTCACCCTCACTGCGGATGACAGCATCCACTTCACGGCGGGCCTTCTCCACCATTTCCTCAATGTGAGTAGGGTGAATACGACCGTCGGCGATCAGCTTCTCCAGAGCCAGACGGGCGATCTCACGACGCACCGGCTCAAAGCAAGACACGGTAATGGCTTCGGGTGTATCATCGATAATCAGATCGGCGCCGGTCAGCGTCTCCAGTGTACGGATATTGCGTCCCTCGCGGCCGATGATGCGGCCCTTCATCTCGTCATTGGGCAGGGGTACCACACTGACGGTAATTTCAGCCACATGGTCGGCGGCACAGCGCTGGATCGCGGTAGCCACGATCTCCTTGGCGCGGCTTTCCGCCTCGTCCTTGGCGCGTGCCTCGATCTCCTTGATCTTCAACGCGGTTTCATGGGTGACCTCAGACTCCACCTGAGCAATCAAATACTCCTTGGCCTGCTCAGCGGTAAAGCCGGAGATACGCTCCAGCATTTCCGTCTGACTGCGCTTGATGATCTTGATTTCCTCGGCTTCCTTATCCAAAGCCGCGTGCTTGTCAGCAAGAGCCTCTTCCTTCTTTTCAATGGCTTCGGTCTTGCGATCGATGTTTTCTTCCTTCTGCTGCAGTCGGCGCTCCTGCTTTTGCAGGTCGGCACGACGCTCCTTTGCTTCCTTCTCGTATTCATTTCGAGAGCGCAAAATTTCTTCCTTTGCTTCCACCAGAGCTTCGCGTTTCTTGCTCTCTGCCGTTTTGATGGCATCGTTGACAATGCGAAGTGCTTCTTCCTCTGCATTGGCGATCTTGCGTTCATCATTTTTTTGCTTGCGATGATAAATCAGAATACAAGCGAGGACGCCAAGAGCAAAAGCTATGACCGCTGCAACAATAGCGATCCATAATTTGATCATTGGGTTCCTCCTGTCTGTGTGTATTGTGTATCATAACGACATTTGTCGTCCGTGTGTAGAAAATAATCGGCAGATCCCCTCATCTTCCGATAATGATCCTTTTCAATTTTAGTCTTTATGCGTGCAAGTGTCAAGTCTAAATATTGGTGAATGATGCATTTTTAACTGCTATATTTGGATATAAGCCGCTGAGGCATAGCCGATCTGATCACCATAACGCACCACATACCAACCGCCGTTCTGTCCGTAAACTGTCACATTGGCACCGTTGGGTATTCGTGCAATGATACTGCCTGCAGTAGAGGGAAAGCTTCGCAGATTCAACACGCCGCCCTGTGTGCGTACCACCGCCGGCTGCGGCGCGGTGGGCTCCACGAAGGGAATCCCGAAATACTCTGTCATGGACCGCACCAGATTACGGGCAATGTTCTCAATATTACTCTCGATCCATCGGGCATCCGCCACATTATCGTGATACCCGATTTCCACCAACACAGAAGGAAATCGCGGCTGACGCACCTCCCCTAACGCAGTAGTAGCTCGCGTCGTTACCCGATCGGGCAGCGGATAAATGTCCTTGAGGTTGTCGGCGATGATCTCCGCACCGCGCCGTCCGTTGGTGCTGGTGGGATAATAATAGGCGATAATACCTCGTGCTCTTCCCTCGACACTGCCGTCTCCGGAGGCATTGGAGTGCAAGGCAAGGTAGAAGTCATACTGTCCCCGATTGGCCTGCGCAATGGAGCTGGCTGCGGTCATTTCCGGTGTGTTGCGGTCGAATTGGATACCGCTTGCGAGCAAATACGGCTCCATGGCATCGGCAATCAGATTCATGAAATATTCCTCCGAGCCGTTTCCCGTTATGTAAGGATTATACTCCTGTGTGGAGGGACTTAAATAAATTTTAGGCATAGTCATACCCCTTTCTTCCCTCAATATATGGCGCAGCGCAAAAAAATGTGATAGAATAGGGGCAATGTTTGAAAATTTTCGCAGGAAAGGCGGTGGACGCCATGCGTCCCTATGCAGCAGTAACCATCACGCCCAAAGGCGAGGCCTCTATCCTCAAAGGTCACCCTTGGGTTTACGAGGCGGAGATCACCGCCATTGACGGTGCGGTACAAGACGGCGATCTGGTGGATATACGCAGCCGTAAGGGCAGCTATCTGGGCACCGGATTTTATAACAGCCATTCTCTCATCCGCGTGCGCCTTGTGTCACGCAACGCCAACGATAAATTTGACGATGCCTTTTGGGGTCGCCGTGTCCGGTACGCGTGGGATTACCGCAAAACCGTCATGGGCGAGCAGGACAGCCGTTGCTGCCGTATCATCTTCGGTGAAGCTGACCAATTCCCCGGTCTGACCGTAGATCGCTATGAGGATGTGCTGGTGGCACAGGTACTGTCGCTGGGCATCGAGCAGCGCAAGGATGTGATTTTCTCTCAGCTTCTGCGTGTTTTGCGTGAGGACGGACAGGATATTGTAGGCATTTATGAGCGCAACGATGTGTCGATCCGCGAAAAGGAGGGCATGACTGAGAGCAAGGGATGGTATGTCCCCGTTGGCGAATCTGTGCCTGACATCACCACCGTTGACATCACCGAAAATGGCATCATCTATACGGTGGATTTCATCAACGGACAGAAAACCGGCTTTTTCCTTGACCAAAAGTATAACCGTCTGGCTGTCAGCAAGCTGGCCCGCGGCAAAACGGTGCTGGACTGCTTTACCCACACCGGTTCTTTTGCGCTCAACGCCGCTAAAGGCGGTGCCAAGCATGTGACAGCGGTGGATGTGAGCGATTTTGCCGTGGAGTGCGCTCGGGAAAACGCCCGCCGCAACGGTTTGGACGATGTGATGGAGTGTGTTTGCACCAATGTGTTTGAGCTGCTGCCGGAGCTGGAGAAGCAGCCCCGCCGCTATGACTTCATCATTCTCGATCCGCCGGCCTTTACCAAGAGCCGCAAGACCATCGCCAAAGCCATGACCGGCTATAAAGAGATCAACTACCGCGCCATGAAGCTGCTGCCCCGGGGCGGCTATCTTGCCACCTGCTCCTGCTCTCACTTTGCCTCGGAGGAGCTGTTCATCAGGATGCTCCACAGCGCTGCCAAGGATGCAGGTGTCCAGTTGCGGCAAATCGAGGTGCGCCAGCAATGCGCCGACCACCCCATCTTGTGGGGCGTGGAGGAAACCAATTATCTCAAATTCTTCCTGTTTCAGGTGGTATAATTCGACAACCTTCCGTAATATCAGACGCAATTATTCCTCTTTGTTATCAAAAAGAGGCTTTTTGACGAAGCAAAACCCGCCGAAAAGGAATTTGTTTTCCTTCTCGGCGGGTTTTGCTTGTTGCTCGATAATCTTAAAATCGTCTTTATCTACATTATTTAAGATAGCTCAAAAGTATCACAACGGAACATATAAAAATAAATATTGCTACTCCGATATAACCATACGCTATCTTTCTGCTCGATTGCCATTGCAAATAGGCTTGGCACAAAAATACTGTTGCAAGCAAGGGTTCAAAGACACAAATCGCCTTATCCCAAATCCCGCATATCTGTAATACTGAAAACAGGATAACCAGTACACCTATACACAAAGAAGCAATCGTCACGATTTTTTGTGGCATAGATAAGGCATTCCACTTTGCTTTCATAAAACACCCTCCATGAATTTTACGCCTTCGGCACAACGGTCACGGAGTAGGTGTTGAGGATACTCTCCTCCCCTGCCATATACTGCACCTTCACCGTATCGCCCACGCTCAAGAGGGCGGCGCCGCGCTGATTGGCGGCAGAAACGGCATAGAATACATTGCCCTGCTCCAGACGCAGATAGTACCAGGTATTGCCCTCAATGACAGCGCTGCGGATCTCAGCGATCACGCCGGTCACCTCCTGCTGGTCGGAGGGCTGTACCTCCGTGTCGTTGGCGGAGATCAGATTGTTCCGTGCCAGCATGACGCGGTAATTGCTTTCACATTCGGCAACAGTGGTGCCTGTTGCCACGATCTGGTACTGGCTGACATTAACCATGGCGTACATCTTCACCAGCCCTGCCGCATCCTTCAGCGCCATAAAATAAGTGGGCTGCTCGGAAATGTTCAGCAGCAGTGGGAAAGTCGCCTCATACTTCATCTGCTGCACCTGACCCTGTGCGCTATCCATGGCGGAATACTCCTCTGCGCCTGCCACGGAGTAGAAATGGGTCTCCTTGGTACGCTGATTGGACAGGATGAAGCCGATGTTGGATTCATCGCTGACCACAGAGGTAATACCCGTATACATATACACGTCGTCACCGATGGCAATGTAGTTATAGCCGTCGGTGGTGACCGTCACATCACGCTGGCCGAACAGGGAGTTGATAAAGCCGTTAATATAGGTGCCGTGGTAATCGTACTGCTGAATGATCAAATTGGCGGTGTATACATGATCCACCCACTGGGGTACATCGTTCACTTCGTAGTAGTTGCACTCGCCGCTGACAGCATCCACCAGCACCGCGCCGATAATATCCGTACCGCCGAACAGACCGATGGTCCGGCTGATACGGGGGCAGACCCAGAAGGGATTTCCCTGTTCGTCGATTTCAAAGGCGGGCTCATCAAAGAGATAGGTGGGATAGTGGAAGCGCAGATAGCGATAGAGATTGCGTCCAAAATGCTCAGCGGTGGTATAGCGAATACCGTTTTCCAGGCGGTGGACATCCACATTCTGGCTCACCATGTCGATCACCAGATAGGCAGGCAGACCCTCTGCGCGGTTATTGAACCACTTGATAATATCGCCGTAGCGCAGAGGCGTCACACGGACGGGATGACCCTTATAGTTGATCTGGGTGTAGTCATTCGCCACCTCAAACTGGGACACCATGTCTGCCAGTTCGCCCAGCTTGCGGTTGCCCAGCTTTTTGGCGCTGTTGCTGTCCAGCATGGGGATCTGATCGAAGCTGATCTCCTCTACCTCGGCGGCAAAGTCGCCGGTTTCCACTTCCAGCAGGTCACGGTAATCGGCGGCACGAAACAGCTTCCACGAGATAATGGAACCCACAATCGCCACAGCCAACAACCCTACGGTCAGGAAAAAGGGAATCTTGCACTGTTTTTTCACAAAGCCGAAATATCCTTTTGCGCCCGTTCCCTGAAAACCCGAGGTGAGCATGGCGCACACGCAGTATACCACAGCCAGCAGAACAAAGAAGGTGTAAAACTCACCCGATTTGAAGTTCATGGGCGGCAGCGCCACATAGTAGTAGACGGCCGCAAACAGCAGCGTCACCACCAAATTGATAGCGGTGCGACCGGCAGGTGTACCGATGGCCCTGCGTTCCTTTTTGGGGCGGTTTCCCTTGCGTGCAAAGGGATTCTGGGCCTTGAATCCCTCAAAATCAGGGTCATTCCAGTTAACGTTCATAGATGACTCCTTTCTATTTGTCAACTCATTGATAAAGGTATTTTACCACAGTTTGTGCCGTGGCTCAACCTTTTTTATCACTTTTCAATGGTCACCTTGCCGTCAGTCAGGCGTACATGGACAGTATCGCCCTGTTGCAGCTTACCCTCCAGCATCAGCTCTGCCACCGCATCCTCCACGGTGTTCTGAATGGCACGGCGCAAAGGTCTTGCGCCATACTGAGCATCGAAGCCGTCTCTTGCCAACACCGCCACGGCATCATCATCCGCTTCCAGCGTAATGCCCTGCTGTGCCATACGCGCGCCGGTCACTTCCAGCATACGCCGTGCGATCTGGCGAATATTTTCCTCATCCAACTGGCGGAACACAATGGTTTCGTCAATGCGGTTGAGAAACTCAGGGCGGAAGGTACGCTTGAGCTCTGCCAGTACCGCCTCACGAATTCGGGCAAAGCGCTTGCCCTCGTCCGTTTCCTTGTCGCCGCCATCAAAGCCCAGCCGTGCCGTGTCAGCAGCAGTAATGTTCTTGGCACCCACATTGGAGGTCATAACGATGACCGTGTTTTTGAAGTCCACACGCCGCCCCTGAGAATCGGTGACGATGCCATCCTCCAAAATTTGCAGCAGGATGTTCCACACATCCTCATGGGCCTTTTCGATCTCGTCGAACAGCACCACGCTGTATGGCTTGCGGCGCACCTTTTCAGTGAGCTGACCGCCCTCCTCATGACCCACATAGCCCGGAGGGGAGCCGATCAGGCGTGACACGGTATGCTTTTCCATGTATTCGGACATATCAATGCGGATCATGGCATTTTCATCGCCAAACATACTCTCCGCCAGCGTCTTGCACAGCTCCGTTTTGCCCACGCCGGTAGGGCCGAGGAACAAAAATGAACCTATCGGTCGTTTGGGATCTTTCAGGCCCACACGGCCGCGGCGAATGGCCTTTGCCACAGCAGTGACGGCCTCATCCTGACCCACCACACGCTCATGGAGTGTATCCTCCAAACGCAGCAGACGCTGTCCCTCATCCTCGGTCAGTCGTGTCACGGGGATACCTGTCCAGCCAGCCACCACAGCGGCAATATCGTCTGCTGTCACGCTGCCGCGATTCTGTTGCAGCCGGCGACGCCAGTTGTCCCGTTCGATTTCCACCTGTTCGGTGTAATTCATCTCAATGTCCCGTAGCTGTGCCGCCTTTTCAAAGTCCTGTGCCGCAACAGCTTCCGCCTTTTCACGGTGCAGCGCGGCAATCTTCTCCTCCAGCGATTTCAGATCCGGCGAAGCAGATTCCGCCTTCATGCGTACCTGACTGGCCGCCTCGTCCATCAAGTCAATGGCCTTGTCCGGCAGGAATCGGTCATTGATATAGCGACTTGACAAAGTAACTGCCGCATCAATGGCCTCATCGGTAATGGTCAGCTTGTGGTGCGCCTCGTACTTGTCACGCAGGCCCTTCAAAATCTCCACGGATGCTTCCACGGTGGGCTCGCCCACTGTCACCGGTTGGAAGCGGCGTTCCAGTGCGGCATCCTTTTCAATGTATTTGCGGTATTCATTCAGTGTGGTAGCACCGATCACCCGAATCTCGCCGCGTCCCAATGCCGGCTTAATGATATTGGCGGCATCCACCGCACCCTCGGCACTGCCGGCTCCTACAATGGTATGCAGCTCATCAATAAATAATATCACATTGCCGGCCTGCTTGACCTCTGAAAGCGTGTTCTTGATACGCTCTTCAAATTCGCCTCGATACTTGGTGCCTGCCACCATACCCGAAAGATCCAGTGACAGAATTTTCTTGTCCAGCAGCTCCTCCGGCACATCGGCGGCCACAATACGCTGCGCCAATCCCTCGGCGATGGCGGTTTTGCCGACACCCGGTTCACCGATCAGCACAGGGTTATTTTTCGTGCGGCGAGAGAGAATCTGAATGACACGCTGCACTTCCTGCTCCCGTCCGATCACGGGATCCAGCTTGCCCTCACGAGCTGCTTCGTTCAAGTCACGAGTAAATTCCGACAGCGTCTTATTCTTCTTTCCATCCTCTTTATTGGGCGTGGCCGCCCCACTTGTTACCGTGCGAGGGGAATCGTTCAGCTTCTTCACCACGCTGGCATACATCTTGCGGCTGTCTACGCCTACGCTGCGCAAAATCCGCAGCGCCATGTTGTTTCCTTCACGCAAAATGCCCATGAGCAGATGCTCTGTGCCGATGTAAGAGCAGCCCGTACGGATAGACTCCGATACCGCCAGCTCCACCACGCTCTTAGCGCGAGGTGTCAATCCCTGTGACGGTGCGGCACCGGCAAGTCCCGTACCTACAGTGCGCTGCAAAATGGAGCAGATCATCTCATCCGTCAGGCCGTATTCCGTCATGACGCGGTGGGCAATCCCCTCCTCCTCACGCATGAGACCCAGCAATAAATGCTCGCTGCCTACATAGCCGTGTCCCATTTCCTCGGCGGCCTCCTGCGCCAAACGCAGGGCTTCCTCTGCACGAGGTGTAAATTTATTTTCACGCATAGTTATCGCTCCTCTCTTACTGATTCAACCCACGAATCGCATCGCGCAGCCGTGCCGCCTCCTCGAAGTTTTCCTCCTCGATGGCCGTCTTGAGCTGTGCCTGCAGTGCGTTGTACTCCCGTTCGCTTTTCCACTTTTCCTGTTCTTCATTTGCCAGCAACTGCTTCGGCCGCACCTCTACACGGGGTTGTTCATCCTCGCACAGCGGTTCGGGGAACTCCGTCAGCAGTCTTGCGCCCAATGGCTCAAACAGCGGCTCAAACAGGCGGAAGGGACGGGTGAAGAAGTCGTCCTCGAACAAATTGCGTGGACGCAATTTTTCGGTATAGCCCATCTCACGGGCGCAGTCGGCGCACAAATGCTGCTCGGCAATCTGTCCGTTGATATTACTCTTAAAATAGAAGGTAGCTTCGTTTCTTCCACAGCGTTCACATTTCATTATCGTTTCCTCCTTGCTGTCAATTTAAACCAGTTGTATCAAAACTTGTTTCATCAGATCCGCTCGCACGGTATGGCGCGCCTCCTTCGGTACGGCACGCAGCGTTTTGTCGTCCATGGCTGCCAATAAGGCACGCCCCACATTTAGCGAAATCGCCTCGGATTCCACCAGATTGGTGATGATCGCCCTTGCGCTGGCAATGTCCAGCGTATCGCCCACAGAGTTGATCACATGCATCAGCAGCGTCTGACGATCCACCTGCACACGGGTAATGCGAATATATCCGTTGCCGCCCCGTCGACTCTCTACAATATAGCCCCTCTCAGGCGAAAATCGGGTGGACATCACATAGTTAATCTGACTGGGTACACAGTTAAACCGCTGTGCCAGATCGCTGCGCTGCAGCTCCAGCACACCGCCCATCTCCTCCAGCTCCTGCTGAATGAATCCGGCAATCAAATCGGAAATTCCCATTTTATCATTCCTCCCGTTCTTTGACTTTGTCTTTCTTTGACCTTTGCGAATAGTATAGCACTTCTTTTCCGAAAATCAAGCGGTGAATTTTGACTTTCTTTGACTATTTTGCAAACAATTTGTAAACAAGTGACATTTTCGGCAGTTTTCAGCAAAAAGAGCGTATCTATATATTTTCTATATACTGGGTCTTGCATTTTTTTATTTTCATGATACAATGATGATACAAATCTTAATGGAGGTGCTCACATGGCTTATCAGATCGGTTCTGCTTGCGTCAGCTGCGGCGCTTGCGCAGATGCTTGCCCCGTTGGTGCTATTTCCCAGGGCGATGCTTCTTTCGTGATTGATGCTAATGCCTGCCTGGACTGCGGTTCTTGCGCAGATACCTGCCCCAACGGCGCTATCAATCCTGCTGACTAATTACATAGCAAGCTAAAAAATGCCGGACATTTGTCCGGCATTTTTTCTGCTCTTGCGTAGAGGACTGTTTTATATTACAATAGGGCAAAACAGCGAAAGGAGCAAGCAGCATGGAACGCATGGATCAATTATGGCCCGGCGGCTATCGGTTTTATTTTAACGACACGCTGTTTCAACCCTCCACAGACTCCTTTCTGCTGGGCGCTTTCCCTAAACTGCACCGAGATGAGCGAGTATGCGATTTAGGCGCAGGCACAGGGCTGCTGGGACTGCTTCTTTTGGCGCGTGAGTCATCCCTGCAAATGACCAATGTAGAACTGCAAAAAGCGTCCCATGAACTCTCCCTCCGCAACGCCGCATTAAATGGGTTGGACAAACAAATTACCTGCCTCCACGGTGATCTGCGTGATGTATCGCAGCTGCCGCCTGCCGGCTCTTTCGATCTGGTCGTATCCAATCCGCCCTATTTCCCTGCCGGCAGCGGTTTGATTTCGCCCCGGGCATCGCGCAGCGCCGCACGCAGCGAAGTCACCTGTACGCTGGAGGATGTCTGCGCCGCGGCATCCCATCTTTTGCGCTACGGTGGACGGTTTGCCGTGGTATTCCGCCCCGAGCGATTGGTGGACTTGACGGATACACTGCGCCGCCATCGGTTGGAGCCGAAACGCCTGCGATTTGTGCAGAATACGGCTGATGCCGCACCGTCATTGCTGTTGCTGGAAGCCAAAAAAGGCGGTCATTCCGGCTTGACCGCAGAGCCGCCGCTGCTGCACTATGTCCACGGTGCAGAGAGCGAGGAATGGCAGCGCATCTATTTTCGAGATAAGGAGTAAACCCATGACCGGTACATTATATCTGGTGGCAACACCCATCGGCAATCTGGGCGATTTTTCGCCCCGTGCGGTGGAAACGCTGCAAAAGGCGGACTTTATCGCCGCCGAGGATACCCGTGTATCCATGAAGCTGCTGAATCATTTTTCCATTAAAAAGCCGCTTGTCAGCTATCATGAGCATAACCGCGCTGCCGCAGGACAGACGATTTTAAGGCGGATACTGGACGGTGAAACCTGTGCATTAGTCACCGATGCCGGTACACCGGCTATCAGCGATCCCGGCGAGGATCTGGTTCGTCTGTGCGCCGAAAACGGCGTAGAGGTACAGAGCATCCCCGGCTGCTGTGCCTGCATTACGGCGCTATCGGTGTCGGGACTTCCCACAAGGCGTTTCACCTTTGAGGGGTTCCTCTCCGCCAATCGCTCTGAGCGCAAGGAGCAGCTGCAGAATTTGTGCGGCGAAGAGCGCACCATGGTCTTTCATGAGGCACCCCATAAACTGCGCGCCACATTGTCGGATATGTTAGCCATTTTGGGCGATCGCCCTGTGGCTCTGTGCCGGGAGCTGACCAAGCTGCATGAACAAACCCAGCGTATGACGCTGTCCGATGCAGTGGCGTTTTACGGAGAAAACGAGCCCCGAGGCGAATATGTACTGGTGGTATCAGGATGCGAAAAACACAGTGGCCCCGCCATTACGCTGGCAGAAGGCGTGGCGATGGTACTGCGCCGCAGGACAGAGGGCTGTCGTATGAAGGACGCTGTCCGTCAGGTGGCAGATGATACAGGGCTTAACCGCAATGAGCTGTACGATGCAGCGCTGCATGAGTCACTATAAGTCACAAAAAAGCACTTCACAAAAGCTACGTGCGGATAAGGAAGTAATTCCCAAAACACTATCGTGGCATTGCAAAGGCAAAGAAATAACGCACGGAAAAGCATTTTTGCTTTTCTGTGCGTTTTTTTACTTTCGAGTAATTCACACATTCGATTTATCTGCTTGCTTCCCTTACAATAAAGGAGAAATCAAAAAAGGAGGTCGAGAGGCTATGAAAACAAAGCGGAAATACTTTTATCTGGACGATTTTGAGCACAGGTTGTTGGTCGGTTGCCTTATGACTGCTCGGAACGAATATTTACATGACGGAAAGCCAACGGAGGATGTTGATGATCTGATTCTGAAAATTATTGACGCTCCCTCAAAGAAACTACGGGTGATTGAAGAAGCAAGAGTGTAATGGAAAGGCGCATTGCTCAAACTTGTATTGAGCAATGCGCCTTTCGTAACTTGTTTAGAAGTGGTTCAGTGAACCAACTGTGCTCCCGAGTGGTTAGGTTACATAGCCCTATACAAGTAGGGCAATTTGTCGGGAAAGATGATGGCAAAGTATAAAATATGAACTCTATAAAGGAAAGAGGCACACTCATGCGAGTGTGCCTCTTCAAATCAGATTACATTATCGCGTTGAAAATAGAGCAGGTAATCAAGGTCTTCGTCCCTCATAAAGCAAGAGGAACGCCGATTGTCTGCATGTAACTCGTGGACCATCTGTGGGTGTCGATAGCCAAGCCGCAACAGATATTCTTTTTCGGATTGCCCAATCACCTCAATTTGACGAAGTTCCTTCTTGGTTGGCTTAGTCCACGTTTCACGCCCATATCTATCTGTTCGACGGCGGCAGAGGTGACTTCTTTCATCGAGATGCTCTTTTTGCCGATAAGAAAGCGCGTATTTTTGGAGCAATTCACCCGGAGAGGATAACATATTCCGTCCTACAAAGTCCTTTGGTACCAGTAGCACCTGATGTCGATTTGCACATAATTTGGGAAAAGCATATTGTTCCCATCTGTGGCTTTGTGGATTCCAAGCAACCTGTGTTTGAGATTCATCTGAGAGAGGAATCCCTAGAGCCTCATATTGCTCGAGCGTAAAGTCATACAAAACATCTCGGATGATATTCGTGGTTAGGTCAGATAGCCGATCTGGCCCAAAATTAGGTGTCCATAGTTGCAAATCGCTCAACTCTGTAATAAGACCTGAGTCAAAAAGCCTTTTTCTGAGCATTTCACGAATAATTGGTAGGACAATTTCCGGAGAAGTTCCTCGCCCACAAGAACGTGAAGAGGATAAGCCAAGGTGGGTCTCATTTGGCTCACGACCAAACGACAGCAGATGATTCAAGGCGTTCTCATCATAGTGAATTGCTGCATCAAAAAGAGTGTCATAGAAGTCCTCGATACGCCGAGCAGCTTGCGCTGCATAAGGATGATCACTCAGCGAAATGCGCTCAGGATCAATGTACAGTGGCACATCTGTATCAAGCGGAATATCAACGAAGTCAATATCGCTATGTCCTTGGATAGGGAGCTCGTAGAATTCAGAAAAGTTTATAATAAAAACCCTCTTTCATAATAATATATTATGAAATGAGGCAATTCCCGCTTATTTATCCTTCCTGTCAGCAAATTTCATGTTGCATCCTGGCTTAGGCTGTGATATACTAATTAATACCACTTAAACTAGCATATGTGAGCCGGATATTTTGCCGACGCGGGAAGACGCCTAGCCAATGGCGTCTTTTTTGCGCTCATTTTCATTTTCAAGGTACATGGGGTGGGAGGTACACTCCCGCATTATTCTACTGAATATCATACACCACGAATTGTGCTTTGTCAAGAAAAATTTAAAACAAAAGCAAATAGCGATAGGAATGCTATCGACATTCTCGATTATTTTGATTTTTTACAAAAATAAGACTTGAAAAATGCTTGCAAATGTGAGATAATGTGTCGGGTGATTTTATGTTTACAAAAATTTGTCTTAAGAACTTTAGATCATTTGACAACATTGAATTTGATTTGACAAATAAAAATGGTAGCCCGAAAGCTGTATCCATTATATATGGAGAAAATGGCGCCGGAAAGTCGAACCTGATATCTGCATTTGTTCTGCTAAATGAAATACTGCAAACCATGGATATTAGGGATGCGTATGAGGAATTTTTGAGCCAAAGTGTATTTAAAAATGAAGAGATTGGCTCTGAAATACGACAGCGCATTTTATCTTCAATCCGAGATATTAATGCAATTATTAATGATTATCGTATGGTTGGTAGTACCGGAAATATTTTAGCCGAATATGAATTTAATATTTTTGGGAAAACAGGAAAGTACATTATTGAATTTGGCGAGAATGAAATCGTTCATGAAAGGTTAGAATATACAATTCATCGCCGTAGAGGAATTTACTTTGATTGTACCAAAGAAAGTTTGTCTATAAATAATGCAATAGTGAATAATAAGGACTTTTATTTAGATATTAAGTCGTCTGTCAGAAAGTATTGGGGAAAGCACTCTGTGTTTTCTATTATTTTACACGAACTACATGATAAGTCGGAATCCTATGGCAGAGAAAATATTTCTGTAAATTTTAACGATGTAATTGATGCCTTCAGATTGGTATCTTGCAGCCTTGGAATCGGCTCACGACAGTGGTCTAAACTCAGGGCCCCTTATGAAGTTTTTGAAAACGCCGATGCTGGCGAAATTGCTAAGCGAGACGAATATCAGCTGGATATTGCAGAAAAGGTACTTACACAGATATTCGCATCTATTAATTCAAGTATTCAGAAAGTATATTATAAACGTAAATACAACGATGAGAAGATAGACTATCAACTTTACTTTGAAAAGATGATTTCGGGCTGTTATAGAAATATCCCTTTTTCCAAGGAATCCACGGGAAATCATCAGATTTTGAATGTACTTTGCTATCTAATATGCGCATGTTTAGGTGCAACTATTGTTATTGATGAGGCCGATTCTGGTATTCATGACTTTCTTTTCCTACGCATCTTTCAGGATATATATCCAAATATATGTCCTGAAGTTGGTGGTCAGATAATATTAACAACTCATAACACCCTTCTTATGCAGGCTGAGTTTTCTCGTGATGCGACATATATAATTCGAGAGACGGAGAACGGTAGTAAGGAAGTTCGGTGCATTTCAAATTATGAAAAACGAACATACATAAATAATAATATTCGGAGCAAATATTTGGCAAACGATTATGGCGGCATGCCGACTGTAAAACCGATTGATTTTGTAAAGGTGCTACAGGAAATTAGGGATGCGTAATTTTAATTCTAAGAAGATACACTCTAATTATCATTTCATAGCACGACATTTAAAAAGCACCATCTTGGTTATGCCAAGATGGTGCTTTTGCATTATCCGCACATTCGATTTCCTTTTTTGTTTTCCCTACAATAATGAAAACAAAGCGGAAATACTTTTATTTGGACGATTTTGAACACAGATTATTGGTCGGGTGCCTTATGACGGCTCGGAATGAGTATCTGCATGATGGCAAGCCGACAGAGGATGTCAATGATCTGATTTTGAAAATTATTGATGCACCCACAAAGAAAATACGTGTTATCAAGACTGATGCAGAATAGGTTGATGAGAACAATTTCAATGCATACAACAGCATAACTATATAATTATTTACACGAAATGTCAGCAATGCTATGATTTGTTCAACGCAGGGGATGTCATATTTCTATTTACAGAAGATAGAGAATGATACCAAAAACAAATTTGGTATCATTTGCACATTGTAGCGGATTTATTGTGGATAAAATTTTCGTATTCAAAATTTTTGCCAAATACGTGAGACATGCAGACTTTAATCCGTAGAATATAAATAGAGAGGAAACGAGGTGACGAGTCAAATGGACGATAACGCAATAATTGAGCTGTTCTACAATCGCTCAGAACAAGCAATTGAAGAAGTAAGCGCAAAATATGGCCCGGCAATAAAGAGAATAGCGTATAAAATCGTGGGCAATAAGCAGGACACAGAAGAATGCGAAAATGATACATATCTTGCTGCTTGGGAACGAATTCCGCCAGAATCCCCAAATCCCTTGGCGGCGTATTTATTTCGTATTACACGGAATATAGCAACCAAACGTTATTACGCAAACACCGCGTTTAAGCGTAATAATACTTATGAGCTGGCGCTTGATGAGCTCGATGAACTGATTCGGGGAAACACTTACGATCCTGTAACAGAATTTCAGGCGAAAGAGTTGTCAAAAACCATAGAGACATTTTTACATACGCTCAACAAAGAAGATCGATTTATGTTTATGCGGCGCTATTGGTACTTTGATTCTGTGACAGAAATTGCCTCGCAAATGCACTGGAAACCCCACCGCGTTACCGTACGTCTTTCACGAATACGTGGTTGCCTTCAACAATACTTGCAGAAAGAAGGAATGATATTATGACAAAGTATGATATTTCAAATGCAATTGGCAATGTATCCGACAAATTTATAATGGAGTCGATGATGTATTCGTCAGAAGATATGGCTATAGATGCTAAAGAGGATTGCCACTCGAAATCAACGAAGCACCATAGCTTTCGAAAAATTGCCAGTATAGCAGTTGCGGCGTGTCTTGTTTTAGCTTTAAGTGTTACTGCGCTTGCTGCAGCTGGCGTAAATCTGCTTGATTATTTTAGGAGCGTTTTTGATTCCTCAAAGCCAGGGCAGGAAGAAGTGTTGGCACGAGTTCTTGCAAGCGGAGGCAATACGTACATTTCCAATGGCACATCAATTACACCATTAGCTGTAATTTCGGATGATGTTATGTGCTATATTTCCCTTCGTGTTGATGCACCAGAAGGCACTGAACTTTCCCTTCCAGAAGAAGGCAACACACTACAGCTAGGCAACCCCGATGAATGGGTTGACCTTATTGTAGATCAAAAAAGTGGCAAGCCAATATCTGGAACGTCAGATTGCACATGGAGTGATCCGGTTCCGGGAGACAATTCTCTCAACGTAGTTATATCATATGTAGCACAAGTCAAAGTTGCCTCGTTCTCTAAAAGCAATGATATTAGGGTCTGTATTCATAACATCTGGTTACAGAACCAAGATAAGGAATATTCTGTATTTTTGGAAGGTGACTGGACGTTTGATTTTTCTTTACAGAATACAACTCCGAAAGAGATAGATGTGAAAGGCCTTGATGTAAATGCGATGCTTAATGGGAAGACTGTTGAATGGGAGGATATGTCCATAACGCTGAAGGATATGATTCTTTCTCCGTTTTATCTTGAGGTGTCTTATAACTATACCTCTCCCGATAAAGATAATGTACTACCTACTCCGGGAACTGTACAAATAGTAATGAAAGACGGTAGCATTATTAAGACCAACATGGGAAATGGGATCGACACAGCATCAGGAAGCCGAACAGTATACATTCTTACTGCCCCGATAGACTTGAGCAATGTTGATTATGTCCAGTTTGGGAATCAGGAAATACCAGTTAATTAATCTAAACCAAAATATTTCGTATTTACTTAGCTATGTTATCCCCAAATATAATTAGACTGGAGGTATAGCATAATGGGAAGATGCATTAGGGTTGAAATGTGGAAAGCATTTCACAATAAGATGATGTGTTATGCATTGCTAATTGGTTGTATTCTTGCCACGGCTGATTTAGTGCAAACGGCACTTACCGTCAGCGATTTGGGCGCATCATATGCGCATTCCCCAGGGGGATATGATGGCTGCGGTTTGTTTGTTAATTGGATTGGAATCAATGGAGTCACTGTAGGATCTGTAATTTTCTATGCTGTGTGGCCGTTTTTAGCTGCCATGCCTTATGGGTGGTCACTGTATGAAGACCATAAATCTCATATGGTAAATAATATCCTAACCAGAGTACCGTATTCCCAGTATCTCACAGCCAAAATGTTGGCTGTATTTATAAGTGGTGGCGCTGCGATTGCATTTCCGGTAACTGCAAATTTGCTCTTATCTGCAATGATTTGCCCTGCTTGTATACCTCGGGTCACAGTTCCTATTACAGGTATTTGCTCGGGTACGGCATTTTTAGCACAATTATACTATACCCGTCCTTGGCTACATGCCATCATCTGGTGCGTAATTGAGTTTCTTTGGGGAGGCGTTGCTGCAAGCGTTTGCCTTATCGTTGCAAATAAGGTTAAACATCGTTTTTTTGTGATTGTGGCTCCTCTTATACTATTTCTTCTGCTTGATTTTATCACTCCGTTGTTTGCTGATGCAATAAACTGGTATATAGAACTTTCTCCTCTGAGATTATGCAATTTGGCAAGCACAAATCCCAGTCCAACATGGATCGTGATTCTGGAAATTATTCTTTGGGCCGCGATATCTGTCCTTGCGGTACTATACAGAGGAAATAAACATGAGATTCTATAGGCTAATAAGTTACGATCTGCATCGAGGATTGCAGTGGAAAAAATATCTGATTGCCGTGCTAATATTTGCTGTGCGAGTATTCACAGTATATCGCTCTGTACAATTCTATTGCGATGCGGAATCCATAACAGGCCAAGGGTCTATTGGAGACTACATGCTGTGTATGTTTCGCGGCATGGCTATCATGCAATATGGCTCTATTGAGGAAAAAGTATTGATTCCGATTGAATGGCTTATTCTATGCGGCTTTTGCCTATATCTGACGGCGGCATATTCTGCACAGGGAATCAGCGTACAAGGGCAACAGGTTTTTATTCGCACGTCACGTGGGAAATGGTGGTTATCTAAATGCATATGGTGCACAGTAAGTTGTGCTATCTACTTTGCTTGCGAAATGGTGGTAATAATTGGTGCAGCGTTTTTGACACCCATCACATTTCATTTGAACAACACTCCGAAGGTTACTACATTTTTGTTTTCGGAGGTTTTGTGGGGTGATGAGATTTCGCTCATGCCAACAAGTGTTATTCTGTATGCCGTGTTACTGCCATTTATAACGCTTACGGCAATAAGCATGATACAGACGTGTTTGAACCTTGTAATACGCCCGGCGGTCAGTTTCCTGATATGTTTTATGGTTTACATTGCCGCTGCATATTTCCCAAATGGATGGTTGATTGGCAACGGCGCGATGGTAATGCGTAGCCAGCTTTTTGATGCAAACGGATTAGCTGCAGAAAAGGAACTGATTGCGGCATCACTACTATTGCTTTTGTCAGTGGGTGTTGGGTACATACTTATTCAAAGAAAAGATCTCATATCTCTCGAAAAGTAAGGATGATGATACGATGAATATTGTAGTAGAGCATGTCACAAAAACTATTCGTGGGACTACAGTGTTACAAGACATCAATTTGAATTTCGAAAGCGGAAAAGTCTACGGATTGCAAGGGGAAAACGGATCAGGTAAGACAATGCTTTTACGGCTAATGTGCGGACTGATCTATGCGACAGAAGGTAAAGTGTTGGCGAACAATTGTCATTTGGGTAGAGATTTGGATTTCCCAGCATCTGTAGGCGCGATGATTGAGAGTCCAGCTTTCGTAGATGAATATACTGGTTTTAAAAATCTGGAGCTACTTGCGGGACTAAATCAATTGATTTCAGTTCCTGATATCCAAAATACATTACAAGCAGTAGGACTGCAATCAGACGATAACCGCCCTTTCAAAAAATATTCTTTGGGCATGAAACAACGCCTGGGTATTGCCGCCGCTATAATGGAAAAACCGGAACTACTTATTCTAGATGAACCTACCAATGCATTGGATGAGCATGGTGTTAGTATGATTGCGCAGTTAATCCTTGAGGAGCGTGAACGCGGTGCATTGGTGGTTATCGCATGCCACGATGCAGACTTTGTACAAAGAGTATCGGATGTTATTATTCAAATGCGAGATGGAAAGGTGACATCGGTGATAAGTAAATGAAGAATAAGAAGAAACTTTGGCTGACTCTCGCAGGTACAATAGTTCTTGTATGCGCTTGGTTGGTTCGTTACAGAGCAATCAATCAAGACTACCAGAAACGATGGGCGGCAAATACGGAAAAGACATACTCGATTGGAGAAACAGTCCCGGTTGCTTCAGATTATATGGGATATAATTTGGCGGCGGACGGATATATGCTTAAGGTCAACGGCTTTGAGATCGTAGACTACAACACATACACTTCAACATTGGCTTATGATGGAAGTGACCGTAGTCGAATCCCTGATAAGGTTGCATTGGTCGAAGTTACCATTTCACAGCAGGATAGCACCGCGGAAGGATTCCCGCTAACAGAACTGTTGTTATATACTACAGATATGCTAATGAATATGGATTGGGATCTTCTTGAAGTGATAAATCCAGTATTGAATGACAATACTGGAATTCGATTGCAGGATGGTACTGCGTGTGATATTGTGTTGCCATTTGATCTTTATCAATATCGCTTTTCAGCTTTAGAATGGAATAATCTCGGGCAAAGTAATATTTGGCTACAGGTAACAAATTACCCTACCAGAAAATTCATTCAAGTAAATACTAGTGAGAGGTAATTGAGAGATAATTCGATAACTGTCCACATTCGTGGACAGTTATTTTTTTATAATTTTCTCTGTAAGCAGGAACAATTCGGCGTCAGTTATGTCGAGCACAATTAGAGGACACTATCCTCTGGAAAGGAGGCGAGAAATATGCCTATAGTTTTAAGGCGAAAGGATGGTTCGCTCACACCGTTTCGCAATATTGAGTATCTTCCATTTTACTACTTTATCCCTCGAAGTTTCCTGGCTTGTTGCGGTGAGGAACTGAATTCTCTTCCGCGCAATCCCCAACAGCTTGTCATGAATCGCGCAGCGTGTGAGATCGTGGAGAGTGATCTGTTCCTGCTGCTCATCATCGACGCAGCCGCCTACATGGTCTGGCCGCATATGGGATTCAGTGAGTATATGGAGATATACTCCGGGTACGATCCTGCCTGGAAATTTGCCCATAACCCAGACTTCTGGATCAGAGAGCTGATTGACGAGAGGATACTTCCTACCGCCGACAAACTGCTCAAATACTGTGATTCGTGGTGTGGCTATGTGCCGGAAGCGGATGTGAATCTCTATCTGACGCATGCAGTCCCCGCTGCTATGGAGAAGTATCATATGAATGAGGTCATCCAGGTGGCACAGGAGCATCGCTGCTTTGAAGACTTTGATTTCCGCAAGAGTCATCAGAAAACGGACTTCATGCGCAAGTGGTATCACACCCGTACGCAGCATCCGCAGATATCACTGGAGAGTTTCCAAGAGGACTATATGCTGGCGCACAACGGTGTGCAATGGGATCATGAGGATGAGAGTGCCCATGTCGAAAGTGAGGTGATAAGTGAAACATTTGTAGAGGACTTCCTATCCACTCTGTCGGATAAAGACCGACAGATATTGGAACTCCGTATGCAGGGCTATACCCTGCAAGAGGTAGCCGATAAGCTGGGCTACAAAAACCATAGCGGCGTACTCAAGCGGATCCGTAAGATTGGACAGGCTTACGAGAAGTACGCAAATGAAGACCTTGGCTTTTCGGAGCCAAAGATCGTATAACACCTACCGGTGAAAATCGGCAGGTGTTATTTTTATGCCCGTTTCACCCTGTCCGCAGGGATAGCGAGCATCGGATTTTGCCGTACAAAATCCACCCTGATCCACACCGCTGCCGGGTGTGGACCTTACCCAGGGGACGCCCCTGAATACCCCAACAACTGAAAAGGAGGAGATAAAATGAAGAATAACAAGACCGCTCGGCTGGAATTGCGGCTCCAGCCAAGCGAGAAAGACCGAATCATGAAAGCCGCGAAACGCAGCGGACTATCTGCTACTGCCTATGTATTGCGCTGCTGTTCCAAACAGCCACCGCAGGCAAAACCACCGGATGAATTCTGGGAACTACTGAATGAACTGTATACCGTTTTGGATGAGCTGTCGCCGGAAAAACAGAAGTTACTGGCACAGCTCATTTTGCGTTTGCAGAAGGTGATGTGATATGGCAACAACCAGCCTATGGCATATCAAAGGACGGCTCCGCGATCTCATCGACTATGTGGAGAATCCGGAGAAGACTGTCCCGAAAGGAACAGGGGACTTCTTCAATGTTTTCGAGTATGTCCGCCGAGAGGATAAGACCCGCGAGGAATATGTATCCACCATCAACTGTGCAAAGCCTATCGCCTTACAGCAGATGATCCTGACCAAGAAGCAATACGGCAAGAACGATAACTATATCGCATGGCATGGCTACCAGAGCTTCAAGGTAGGCGAAGTGAAACCGCAGCTGGCACATGAGATCGGTGTTAAGCTGGCAAAGGAGATGTGGGGCGATCGGTTCCAAATCGTGGTCACCACGCATTTGGATAAAGATCATATCCATAATCACTTTGCTTTCAATTCCGTATCCTTCCGTGACGGTGGTAAGTATAACTACTCCAAGAAAGAACAGCAACGCTTGCGGGATACATCAGACCGGCTGTGCCAGGAATATGGCCTTTCCATTATTACCCGACCGCATAAAGCACCATCACGGCCTGTATGGCTGGATGAGAAAAACGGCAAGCCTACAAGGTACAACGTATACCGCAAGGATATCCGCGAAGCATTTGCGAACAGCGTCAATGTATCCGATGCCGAGCAATATCTGCAGCGTCTGGGATACATTACAGATTTCAGCGGCAAGCATTGGAAGATACGGCTGCCACAGTATCAGCATTTTACGCGATTGGATACCTTGGACGAGCAGTGGACACCAACCTATTGGGAGCAGCATGTAGGCAGTCGTGCATACTACGGCAGCAAGGAAGCAATAGTCGATTACACTCCCTATATGCCACGCAGCTATGACAAATACTACACGCCGTTTCGGTACACAAGGTACATTCGTAATCTTTACGTGTATTTCTGTTATGAGCTGGGGATCTTCCCGGAAACGCAGTACTATGAGCCGACCAGTCCCTATCTCAAGCAGGAACTGCGTAAGCTGGATCAGTACACGGCAGAGCTTGACTATATGGATCGCCATTGCGTTAACACGCTGGATGATCTGTACTTTGACAGGCAGGATCTGGAGGACAGACTCAACGATCTGACAGCACAGCGCACCAAACTGCAAAATAAAATCCGCAGGGCCGCTCCTGAGGATAAGGTGGTACTGCGGAAAAGGAAAGCATCGCTGACAGAGGAGATGTCCAAGCTGCGCAAGTACCTCAAATGCAACTATACGATAGAGGAGCACTCAAAGCATATCCAAGAGACACTGGATAGAGTCACTGCCAATGAGGCTCGTGTAGATGGCTATGAAGTACCGCAGCAAACCATTTATGAAGAAACCAATATGACACTCAAAAAGAAAGAGAGGAATTACGAACGATGAAAAACAACACTATGAAAAAGCCGGTAGCTATTCCGGTATCAAAATTACACCCCTTTGAGGGACATCCCTACAAGGTGCTCGACAACGAGGAGATGAACACGCTGGTTGACAGCATCCAGACACAGGGCATTCTTTCTCCGCTGATTGTCAGGCCACTGGAGGATACCACAGATGAATACGAGGTAGTAAGCGGACACCGCCGCTTACACGCAGCACAAAAGGCAGGACTGGAAACAGTACCTGCCTTAATTCATGCCATTGATCGCGACGCTGCCGCTATTGCGGTGGTAGACAGCAACCTGCATCGCGAGCATATTCTGCCGTCTGAAAAAGCATTTGCGTACAAGATGAAATATGATGCTATGAAGCATCAAGGCAAACGCACAGACATAACTTCGGGCCAAGTTGGCCCGAAGTTAAGAACCGATGAGCAGATAGCAGAAACCGCTGATGATAGTGCCCGTCAAATAAAGCGCTATATCCGTCTGACACACCTCATCCCCGAACTGCTGGATTGGATGGACGAGGGCAAGATGGCGCTGTCCGTCGGCGTGGAACTATCCTATCTCAGCCATGAAGCGCAGCGGTGTGTTTGGGAAGAATGCAGGGCAAACGACTGTACGCCATCTTATTCGCAAGCTTTTCATATGAAGAACCTGTATAAAGACGGGAACCTTTCTCACTATGAAATCTCTGAGATGCTGTCGCAGGAGAAACCAAATCAGAGGGAAACGCTGAAGATTCCAATGGACAAGCTCCGTGACCGCCTGCCGCAGAATCTGTCTGTCCAGCAGCAGGAAGAGTTTGTCTTAAAAGCAGTTGATTATTACAAGAAATTTTTGCATCGCCAGCGAGAGCGAGAACGATAAGGAGGATGTATATGAATGAAAAGCTGAATATTACCCCTCATCCTCCGACTCTTACGGAGGATGTTTTAGTCCATGCCGATAACTCATTTTCGATGAAAATCGGCGGGACGATCTATGATGTGACGACGCATTTTAATCCGGATGGAAAACAGACCGTACTGGATCAGTTTACGGAGCTTCTGAAACGTAAGAGTCTCTGATCCGCACATTTCACAATATCGACTGGGCATAGTAAGCTATATTTGCCTTTGCTATGCCCGGTTGTCTGAAAGGAGAAAAGATAACATGACAACAGCAAACAATATGACAGGGCAAAACAATAAAATTACGGCTCTTTACTGCCGCTTATCTCAGGATGATCTGCCGGAGGAAAAAGCCAAACGGAAGCGCAAGGTTGAGGACGAGTCGAACTCGATCACAAACCAGAAGAAGATGCTGCTCGACTTTGCAAAGCGGCACGGCTTCACAAACACAGAGTTCTTTGTAGATGATGGCGTTTCGGGTACTACTTTCGATAGACCAGATTTCATCCGAATGGAAGAAATGATAGAAAGGGGCGAGATTGGAACAGTCATCGTAAAGGATCTGTCCCGTTTCGGCAGAAACTATCTGGAAGCCGGGCAGTACCTTGAGATCAAGTATCCAACATTGGGCGTACGTTTTATTGCCATTCAGGAGAATGTGGACACCGAACAGAACACTGGTGCAGAAATGATGCCATTCCATAATATTTTCAACGAATGGTATGCGGCACAGACATCAAAGAAAATTCGCGCGGTAAATCGTATGAAAGCAGAAAACGGCAAGCGCATTTCTTCTGCCGTACCTTACGGCTACAAGAAGAATCCCGATGACGAGGATCACTGGCTGATCGACGAACCAGCAGCAGAGGTCGTCCGCAGGATATACGATCTTTGCCTTGCCGGACGCGGGCCAGCACAAATCGCAAGGCAGCTCGAAAAAGAACAGGTTATGACTCCCACGGAGTATTTTCACTCCAAAGGCAAAAAGACAAGCAATGATCTTCCTGTCAAGCCGTTTCGTTGGGGTAGTTCTACAATCGTATCCATTCTGGGAAACCGACAGTACACTGGATGTGCTGTAAATTTCAAAAGTACGACTATCAGCTATAAGGTTCACAAAACAGTTCATAATCTGGCAGAAGAGCAGCAGATTCTTCCCAATATGCAAGAGCCAATTATTTCAGAAGACGTATGGGAGCGTGTACAGGTGTTGAGGGAAAACAAACGCAGGCCGACTGCCACAGGACGAAAAAGCCTGTTCAGCGGGTTGGTGTATTGCCCGGATTGCGGAGCAAAGATGTATTTTTGCGCCTCCAAAAGCCTGAGGAAAGATCAGGAGTTCTTCCGTTGTTCCAATTACAATAGCGCGAGTGGCACCTGCAAGATCCACTTTATCCGTGATGTGGTACTTGAAAAGCTTGTAACGGAAGCAATCAGCGATATTGCTGATTTCATTCGATGTTACGAACAGGACTTTCTCAATCTAATCAAAATGCGCAATGCCGCTGGTAGAGATAGTGATATTCAGGCATTGAAAAGCACCATCCTCAACAGCAACAAACGTATCAAAGAAATAGACCGCAACATTTCCAGCCTGTTTGAAAAGAATGTGAACGGTGTGATTTCCGACGAACGTTTTATGACGATGACAGCTGATTATGAATCGGAGCAACGTGCGTTGAAGCAATCCATTGCCGATGCGGAAGAACAGCTTGCCAAAGCAGAGCAGAACTCCGTTGATGTGAGGATGCTTTTAAATGGATTTCGCCAATATTCAGAAATGCGGGAGCTAACACCGGAAATCGTAAATATGATGATCCAACGCATTGAAGTTCATAACAACGATAAGTATGATGGGCACTGCCACGTCAAGGTAGATATTTACTTTACCGGCGTAGGGTTGTTTGAAAGACCCACACAACAGGAATTACAAACGCTAGCTGATATGCACGAGCAAAACTAAGGATAACCTCAGCAAAAGGAAAGGAGTAGTCCTTTTCGGACTACTCCTCATTCCATGATTAAATTACTTCTTTATGCACACGTGGCAAAAGTGAAGTGCTTTTTTTGTTGGTTACAGCGTGTCTTTCAGCTCACGAACACATTTACCGCAGATGTTCTTTCCCTTGAAGTCGTGTACATCCTTACTGCTGTCACAAAACATACAATTCGGACGATACTTCTTCAGAATCACGGAAGAACCCTCCACATAGATCTCGAGAGCATCTTTTTCGGCAATGTCCATGGTGCGGCGCAGCTCAATAGGCAATACGATCCGTCCCAGTTCATCCACCTTTCTTACGATACCGGTCGATTTCATATTTTTCTCCTATTTCCCTAATATGTAGTTAGCCAATTTCCTAATATTGGCGACTTTGTTAAAATTATGGCATATTGCCTTCGGAAAGTCAACAGAATTTCGACAATTTTTACATTTTATTCAAAAATATTCCCTTAAGCGGTGCATATATATAGGCAGAGGTGATGATATGGCAATGGCATGGGTTTGGACGGGAATGGCTGTTGTTTCACTGCTGTTTGGGATAATCACAGGAAATATCGGGCAAATCGGCACAGCCGCATTGGACGGCGCGGCTGCCGCCGTGGAGCTGTGCCTGTCTATGGCAGGTGTCATCTGTCTGTGGACGGGTGTGATGGAAATGATGAATCGCTGCGGACTATCCGCACTCTTGGCGCGGCTGTTTCGTCCCTTTCTCCGGCGAATGATGCCGCGAAGCAGTCAAGATGAGGAAACCCTCAGTGCCATATCCGCCAATATTTCCGCCAATCTGCTGGGGCTTGGCAATGCCGCCACGCCGCTTGGTATCCGGGCCGCACGGCGCATGGCACGCGGCGCAGACGGCACCGCTACCGACGAACTGTGCCTGTTGGTGGTACTTAACACCGCCTCGATCCAGTTGCTCCCCACCACCATTGCCGGTGTCCGTGCGGCTCACGGCTGCCGCACGCCCTTTGATATACTGCCGGCTGTGTGGTTTTCTTCCGTTCTGTCAGTAGGGGCAGGGCTGCTGATGGCAAAGATCCTATCGAAACTCTGGAGGACTTAATATGAGCATCTCCGGCTTTATTGTCCCTGTTATTTTGGCAGGCACCGCACTGTTTTCCCTGACGCGCAAGGTGGATGTGTACAGCGCGCTTACTACCGGTGCAGGGGAAGGATTAAGCGTCATGGTGAAAATCTTCCCCGCTCTGGTGGCATTGCTCTCGGCGGTGTATATGTTCCGCGCTTCCGGCGCCATGGACTATTTCACACAGCTTTTTGCGCCGTTTTTGGAAAAGCTGGGAGTTCCGCCGGAAACAGCAGCCATCCTGCTGATCCGTCCCATCAGCGGCAGCGGCGCATTGGCGGTGGGCAGCGAGCTGATGGCGCAGTACGGCACTGATTCCTATATCGGCCGCACGGCGGCCGTGATGCTGGGCTGTACGGAAACCACTTTTTACACCATTGCCGTCTATTTTGGGGCCGCCGGCATCCGCCGCACACGCTATACCATTCCCGCCGCGTTGACCGCCGACCTTACGGGTTTTGTCGCCGCCGCATTGGCTGTGCGCCTGTTTTTCGGCACATAAAAAATGGCTGTCCGCAGACAGCCATTTTTATCATTCTATATCCACGCTGATGTTGTCCGTTCCGTGCCTCTCAAATTCGCCCAAATAGACGTTCATCCGCTCCATCACTTCATCGTAATTCTCTGCCGTAATGGGTGGATCGTCCATGTCACGCAGCGCCAGCTCCTGGGCGAGAATCTCAAAAAACGCCGTATCCTCATAGGCCATGATCGCCTCATGAATACCGCCCTCAGCAAAGGCGCGGGATGGGATCATCTGCCCCTCGTACAGCTCCGTCAGTGGCGTCATACCGTGGGCAAGGCAGTTGGCAAACACAATGCTTTCCACTTCGTCATACTGCCGGATGCGATCATCTCCCCGTGTGGAGTTCAGCACCCAGTTCCCGATGTATACCAGATCCAGCAGACGCCGGAACTGTTTTTCCGTCATTTTGATCTCCATAAGCCACCTCCGCAGGCCGCAATTCTGTATTTAACTACATTATAGCAAAGCGATTTTCGGATTACTACTGAAAAAAACACGAAAATACTCCAATTTCTGCTTGTGAAGTGGGGTCATCCATAGTACAATAGTAAAGTTAAAGGAGAATATGCCATGGATAACAGACCCATCGGGGTGTTTGACTCCGGACTGGGCGGCTTGACCGCCGTGCGTCAGATGCGGAGCATTCTCCCCTCTGAAAACATTATATACTTTGGCGACACGTCCCGTGTACCTTACGGTGGCCGTTCTCAGGAAATTCTGCTCAAGTACGGCCGGCAGGATGTACGCTTTCTGCGTTCGTTTGACATCAAGGCCATTGTGGTTGCCTGCGGCACGGTGTCTACCACGGCTTTGCCTGCATTGCAATCGGAAAATGACCTCCCGATCCTGGGTGTGGTGGAGCCTGCCTGTCGCCGTGCTGTCAGTCAGTCCCGTAATAAGCGTGTTGGTCTGATCGCCACCGCCGCCTCTGTCCGTTCCGGCTCGTATGAGCGCACCATTCATGCATTGGATGGCAGCATTGAGGTGATCAGCAAGGCATGCCCCTTGTTTGTTCCGCTGGTAGAGAACGGACGCTATCGGGTGGGTGACAGCGTGATCGAGACGGTAGCCCGCGAGTATCTGGAGTCCCTGCGCGATACAGGCATCGACACGCTGATCTTGGGCTGTACCCACTATCCCCTGCTGACCGATATTATCGGACGTATTATGGGGCCCGGTGTAACGCTCATCGACACCGGTGAGGAGGCCGCTTGGGAGCTGAAGCGCACGTTGAAGGCGCAGGATATGCTGGCAGAAGATCGGGTAGGCGAAGCCACCTTCTATGCCAGCGATCAACCCAGCGACTTTGGTGCATTGGCAAGCTGTTTTTTGCGCGAGCCGATGGAAAAGGCCGTTCTTCCCGTGGATATTGAAACATACTGAGGTGCGCTATGGACGGAAATGTAAAAGTCGCAGTCACCAGCCACAGCACCTTTGGCGGTGTGGCTGATGAACTCCGTTTTGTTGGCACAGGCACCGTGGAACGCACTGATTACGGCTGGCACTTGCGCTATGAGGCGAAAAACGCCGAAGATGGCAGTGCCGTCAACTCGGATGTGAAAATCGAAATGAAATATCACCGTGCTGTGCTGATCAACGAAGCCGACAGCGGCGGTTACGGTATGCTGCTCGATCCCAAAACGCCTACAGCCACCCAGATCAAGGCGGACGCCGGTTCGTTGATGCTAAATGTCGTAACCAAGGAAGTTTCTTACGATCTCGGCCGCAAGAAAAGCGGCACCATTACATTGGAATATACGCTTTTGATGGGGATGCAGCCCGTATCGGCGCTGCGCGTCCACATCGACTTGACGAAAGAATAAGGAGAAAGAGAACCATGAATATGATCCAAAATGCCAAAGACCAGATTCTCCATCTGACCGTGGCAGCTTATGAAAAAGCGGTGGCGGCTGATTTGCTGCCTGAGGGCGTCAGCGTCACTCCCTCTGTGGAGATTCCCAAGGACACCGCCAACGGCGACTACACCACCACCTACTGTCTGGCTGCCGCCAAGGCCATGCGTAAGAATCCCCGTGAAGTGGCGAAGATCCTCACCGAAAACATGGTGCTCGACGGCACCTATTTCACCTCGGTGGAGATTGCCGGCCCCGGTTTTCTGAATTTCCGTCTGGGCAGCAAGTGGTTTGCCGACACCATTGCCTGCATTGAAAATGAGGGTGCCGATTACGGCTGCAACGATATGCTCAAGGGCAAGAAGTACATGGTGGAATTTGTTTCCGCCAATCCCACCGGCCCCATGCACATGGGCAATGCCCGTGGCGGTGTGCTGGGTGATACGCTGGCCTCCGTGCTGGCAAAATCCGGTGCCGAAGTGTGGCGTGAATTCTATGTCAACGATGCCGGCAATCAGATCGAGAAGTTCGCCAAGAGTCTGGAGGCCCGCTATTTCCAGATCATCAAGGGCGAGGACGCGGTAGAGTTCCCCGAGGACGGCTACCACGGTGATGACATTCGTGAGCTTGCCCAGCTTTTCTACGACAAGGAAGGCGACAAGTACCTGGACTGCGACGAGCAGAGCCGTCACGATGCGTTGGCGCAGTTCGGCCTCGCCCACAACATACCCAAGATGAAAGCCGATCTGGAACGCTACGGTATTCACTACGATCAGTGGTTCTTTGAATCCTCCCTGCATGAGAGCGGCTATGTGGCCGACTCCGTGAAAATGCTGACCGAGCAGGGCTACACCTACGAAAAGGACGGTGCTCTGTGGCTCAAGACCAGTCAGATCATGGCGGAAAATCTGAAAAAGGCCGGCAAGTCCGATGAGGATATTGCCAAGCTGGAGCTGAAGGACGATGTGCTGCGCCGCGCCAACGGTTTCTATACCTACTTCGCCGCCGACATCGCCTATCATCGCAACAAATTTGCCGTTCGCGGCTTCGATAAAGTTATTAACATCTGGGGTGCTGACCACCACGGTCATGTGGCACGTTTGAAAGGTGCCATGGACGCGCTGGGGCTTGACGGCACCGACCGTCTGGACATCGTGCTGATGCAGCTTGTCAAGCTGGTGCAGGACGGCGAGGTGGTGCGTATGAGTAAGCGTACCGGCAAGGCGGTCAGTCTGACCGATCTTCTGGATATGGTGCCGGTGGATGCCTGCCGCTACTTCTTCAACGCCAAGCCCGAAACCCAGATGGAGTTTGATCTTGGCTTGGCTGTCCGTGAGGACAGCGAGAATCCCGTCTACTATGTGCAGTATGCCCACGCCCGTATCTGCACGCTGCTGAAGAATCTGGCTTCCGAGGGATATGCCGTCCCCGAGGCCCGGGATGTAGACCTGAGCGTATTGACCGATGATACCGAAAAAGCGCTGATCAAGCAGTTGGCGCAGTATTGCGTGGTGGTCCGTCTGGCCGCCCGCGATTATGACCCCAGCTTCATCAACCGCTACCTCACTGAATTGGCTGCCGCGTTCCACAAGTTCTATAATGCCTGCCGCATTAAGGGCGAGAGTGAACAGATCCTGCTGGCTCGTTTGAAGCTGGCGGACACCGCTCGCGCCGTACTGAAAAACGGCATGACGCTGATCGGCTGCAACGCACCGGATAAAATGTAAATAAGGAGGGACCTCTATGAGCCGCGCTGATGAAATCTTCAAACAGAATTGCCGCGATATTCTGCAAAACGGTGTCTGGGATACCGATCTGAATGTCCGTCCCCATTGGGATGACGGCACACCTGCCCACACGGTGAAGAAATTCGGCATCGTCAACCGCTATGACCTGCAAGAGGAGTTCCCCATCCTGACCATTCGCCGCACTTATTTCAAAACCTGTATTGACGAGTTGCTGTGGATCTGGCAGCAAAAGTCCAACAATATCCACGATCTGCGCGGTCATATCTGGGATAGCTGGGCGGATGAAAGCGGTTCTATCGGCAAGGCCTACGGCTACCAGTTAGGAGTGAAGCACCAGTACCCCGAGGGCGAGATGGATCAGGTGGATCGCGTGCTGTATGATTTGAAGCACAATCCCGCTTCCCGCCGTATTCTCACCAATATTTATAACTTTGAAGATCTGCATGAGATGGCACTGTATCCCTGTGCTTACTCCATGACCTTCAATGTGTCCGGCAATACCCTCAATGCCATTTTAAATCAGCGCAGTCAGGATATGCTGGCGGCGAACAACTGGAATGTGGTGCAGTACAGCGTCCTCGTCCACATGATGGCGCAGGCCGCCGGATTGCAGGCCGGTGAACTGGTGCATGTGATCGCCGATGCCCATATCTATGACCGCCATGTGCCCATCATTGAAAAGATGCTGGAAAAAGAGGGTCGTTCTGCCCCGAAATTTGTGATGGACAAGTCTGTTACCGATTTCTATCAGTTCACCCGTGACAGCTTCTCCCTGGAGGGCTACGAGCCCCACCCCTTTGACGATAAGATCCCCGTTGCCATCTGAGGTGAAGTCATGAACGCTATCGCAGCAGTTGCCGCAAACGGCGGCATCGGCAAGGATAACGAACTGCTGTTTCGTATCAGTGCCGACTTGAAGCGCTTTAAGGCGCTGACCTCCGGCCACACGGTCATCATGGGTCGCAAAACGCTGCAATCCTTGCCCGGTGGTCGCGGACTTCCCAATCGCCGCAATATTGTCATCACCCACGACCCGGATTTCACCGCCGAGCGTGCCGAGGCGGTTCATTCTGTAGAGGAGGCGCTTGCTTTAGCAGACAACGATGCCTTTGTCATCGGCGGTGAGAGTATCTACCGTGCCATGCTCCCCTATTGTGATAAGGTGTACCTTACCAGAGTTTATGCCGACCCCGAGGCCGATGCCTTTTTCCCTGCGCTTGACGGTTTTCATATTGCCGCCGAAAGCGAGCTGATGGAGGAAAACGGTCTGTGCTTCCAATATGCGGATTATGTCCGGTGACATTTCTATCGCAAAATAAAAAGACGGCTTACGCCGTCTTTTTATTTTTGCGTATCAGCCATAGCGCAATCCCCAAAAGGGTCGCCAAGGCGATCCATTGCGAAACGGACAGTGGACCGATAAATCCACGGTAAGCATCGCCGCGCCAAAATTCGATAATAAAGCGGAATATGCCGTATGTCCCCAAATAAATTGCCGTCAATGTGCCGCCTCGCCGCTCCTTTTTCGATAGGAGAATGGCGATCAAACACAGGATCACTTCAAATCCTGCCTCAAATAACTGTACCGGCAGCAGCGGTACCCCGTTTGGTGCCACAGCGGAGTGGTGATACACATATCCCCACGGCACGCTTTTCCCATAACAGCAGCCGGTAAGAAAACAACCTACACGGCCAAAAGCGTGGATCAACGGGCAAATCGGCAGCAGAACCCGCTCCATGTCGGCATATGCTATGTGCTTGGTGCGGCAATAGCACCACGAGGCCAGCAATGCGCCCAGTATGCCGCCATAGAATACAAATCCGGCGTACAGGTATTTCTGCATAAACACAGACGGGGAAACGGACAGCAGCGGCCAGTCCGCGCGTATGGCAGGGATCTGCGTCAAAACAGACAACAGCTTCGCACCTAAAAAGGCGCCGATCATGCCATATAGAAAAGACAGCTCTACATCTGCCGTATTCTGATGACCCAGTCTGCGAGCACGCCATTCCACATAGCCCCATGCCAGCAATGCACCTGCCACCGTCAGCAGACTGTAAAGCGGAATTTCACGCCCCAAAACCGTTAAAGTTGCCATAGATCATCCCTCAAAAGGAAATCACGCCGCAAACCCATGCGGCGTGATTTGATGTAAGTACCGATTACTCCAGACCGGCCATTGCCTCATTCAGCGCGTCGCTGAACGCACCTGCGCCTATAACAGAGCTAAATGCACCAACGCAAGCCACACATGCCACAAACATGATAGCGCCGCCGATCAGTCCGATCAAAGACAGCACAAAGCCTGCCTTACGAGTGCCGCCGTTAAAGCCGGCCTTCTTAGACTTGCTGGCCAGGATCAGGCCGATAATGCCCAGAACCACGCTGACCAGAGCAGAATAGCCAAACCACCACAGCACAACTGCGATAATACCCAACACCATAGAGGCGGTTGCTTGACCCTTACCGGGGATCACTTCCGGAGTATTGTTCATCTCATCCATGTTCAAAATCCATCCTTCCATTTTTTCTCTGCGCAAATACACATATATTTGTAAAAAAATTATATCGTATGTACAATCTCTTGTCAAGTTCTTCTCACCTTGTGTTTTTTTACGAAAAATGATACAATAAAAACACCGTCGGAAAAGGAGGTCGTCGTCATGCCGGATCTGCAAACAGATGTGCGCTATATCAAGGGTATTGGTGAAACCCGTGCCAAAGCGCTGAATAAACTGGGCATTTTTACGCTCCGTGATCTGATCTCCTACTTCCCTCGCGCCTATGAGGATCGTACCCTTACCCGTCCCATTCGTGAGCTGGTGTTGGGCGAAAACGCCTGCGTCCGTGCCATGATTGCCGCCGAACCCACCGCACACCGTATTCGCGGCGGCAAAATGCTGGTCAAGGTGCGCGTGGTGGATGACAGCGGCTCCATGGATGTGGTGTTTTTTAATCAGGAATACCGCAAGGGCAATTTACACGCCGGCCAGTCCTATATTTTTTACGGCAAGGTGGAGGGCAATCTCATCCGCCGACAGATGGTCAATCCCATTTTGGAATCGGAAGAACAGCAAATGCTCACCGGACGGATCATGCCGATTTATCCCCTGACCGCCGGTGTCAGTCAACTGATTTTAGGTAAGGCCGTCCGGCAGGGCTTAGATGCCTGTCGAGAGCTGATGGCGGATATACTGCCGGACGATGTGCGTCAGTCGCATCAACTCTGCTATGCCAACTACGCCTATGAAAATATTCATTTCCCCACTTCCCCTGAATCGCTGGAGATGGCACGCCGCCGTCTGTCCTTTGAGGAGCTGTTTTTGCTGACCTGCGGTCTTTCCATGCTGCGTCAGCGCCGCCGTGATGTGGAAGGTCCCCTCTGTCGTGCTGCGGATATGACTGCTTTCTACGATGCGCTGCCCTTTTCGCTGACCAATGCACAAAAAAAGGCGATCAGCGACGCCATTTCCGATATGGTCAGCGGCAAGCCCATGAATCGCCTGTGTCAGGGCGATGTGGGCAGCGGCAAAACCATGGTGGCTGCCGCCTGCGTGTGGTTTGCCGCGCAAAACGGGTGGCAGTCTGCTCTGATGGCACCCACGGAGATTCTGGCTCGTCAACATTATGAAAATCTGTCACCGCTGTTTGCTCGATTCGGTATTCGCTGTGCTCTTTTGACCGGCTCCACCCGTGCCAAAGAACGGCAGGAGATTTTAGCCGCTCTGGGCAGCGGCGAAATTGGTCTGTGCATCGGCACTCACGCCTTGCTGACCGCCGATGTATCGTATCGGCGTCTGGGCCTTGTGATCACCGATGAGCAGCACCGTTTTGGTGTCAATCAGCGTGCCGAGCTGTCGCAAAAAGCGGAGAATCCCCATATGCTGGTGCTCTCCGCTACGCCCATTCCCCGTACATTGGCATTGGTCATCTACGGTGATCTGGATGTTTCCGTCATGGACGAATTACCGCCGGGCCGTCAAACGGTGGGTACCTTTTCCGTGGGCGAAAATTACCGTGACCGTATCTACGCTTTCCTCCGCAAGCAGGTTGCCCAGGGGCATCAGGTGTATATCGTCTGTCCGCTGGTAGGTGACGATGAAACCATTCCCGATGAGCGCAAGGCCGTCACCGCCTATGCTAAAAAGCTGCAGGACGAAATCTTCCCCGATTTGCGTATCAGCTTGCTGCACGGCAAGATGAAGCCAAAGGAAAAAGAAGCCGTGATGTCCGCCTTTGCCTCCGGCAACAGCGACATTCTCGTTTCCACCACCGTCATCGAGGTCGGCGTAGATGTACCCAACGCCAACACCATAGTGGTGGAAAACGCTGACCGGTTCGGTCTTTCACAACTCCATCAGCTCCGCGGTCGTGTGGGGCGAGGTAGCGTCAAGTCCTATTGCGTCTTGCTCTCCGACACAAAAAATGAAGAAACACACCGCCGGCTGAAGGTCATGACACAGACCAATGACGGGTTCAAAATATCAGAGGAGGATTTACGGCTTCGTGGCCCGGGCGATTTCTTTGGCGCACGGCAGCATGGTCTGCCTGCTTTGAAAATCGCGGATCTGAGCTGCGATATGC
>JAUMWJ010000006.1:44703-57307 GCA_030529655.1 Eubacteriales bacterium | reverse complement strand
CGCAGGTTCTAAGCGGCGTTTTTTGGTAACTTTTTGCCGCTGATGGCAAAAAGTTACCCGCCGGAGGCAAATAAAGAAAGACAAATCTCTCCGCTGCAAATCCCAATTTGGCTAAAATTTTAATGAGCCACAGATCTTGCACACAAAATCTGAGGCTCATTAAATATCCTTATCACGCGCCGGCAAAAAAACAGTTCTTATCCCAATTCCACCGCCACGGGGCTGTCGATGGTCATACGCTCCGGTGTTACCACGCAGTCCATAGCAAGGATATGTACGCCCTGTGCCGATGCCATCTGTAACGCTTCCGTAAAAGCCGGATGAGTGGCGGTATTGGGTTTGAACAGGCGAACATCCTTCATTTGGATCACCAGCAGCAAATACGCCTCATAGCCATCATCCATGGCATGGCACAGCTCATGCAGGTGCTTGATGCCACGCTCGGTAGGCGCATCAGGAAACATGGCAACACCGTTTTCCTCCAGCGTGACGCCTTTGACCTCCAAAAACGCCTTGCGTAAGCCGTCCTCCACATAGAAGTCGAAGCGTGAATCGCCATAGGTCACCTCTCGGCGGATGGTGGCCAGCTCACTGAACAGGCCGCACCTCGGCAGCCACTCGGCGGCGGCTTCATTGGGTGCTTGGGAATCCATGTTGATGAGCAGCGGTTCTCTCCCCTGCCGCTGCTTTTCTACGGCGATAAGATCGTACTTCGTCTTGCGGCTGGGGTTATTCGATTGAGCCAGATACACCGTGCCATCAGGCACCAACAGCTCACGGCACCGTCCTGTGTTTTTCACATGGACGGTTTTCTTCTCCCCGTTCACCAACACCTCGGCAATAAAGCGGTTGGGACGACTTAAAAAGGTGGCCTTGACCACATGATCGTATGTCATCTGCTCACCCCTCAGAACAGCGTGATCTGACTGGTATCCGCCATACCGGCAAAGGCTCCCAGTGCCTTGAGCTGCTCGATGTGGGTCTTACTGAGCTTGTTGCAGCAGGTCGCAAACTCCTCCACAGAGATGAAGTGCTTGCCCTCACGCTTTTTCACCGTGTCGAGAGCTGCCGCCTCACCCAGACCGTGCACCGTCACAAAGGGCGGCAGCAGGCCATTTTCGGTGATGACGAACTTGGTGGCATCAGATTTGTAGATGTCAATGGTATCGAAGTGGAAGCCGCGCAGGTAGAACTCGTAGCACACCTCCAGCGTGACCATCAAATTCTGCTCCACATCGGTGGCATCCTTATTGTTCTCGATCTCACGGATCTTGCGCTTGATCGCGTCGATACCGGCACAGCAATACTCCGCATCAAACGCCTTGGCACGAATGGAGAAGAAGGTGGCATAGAACGCCAACGGTTCATGCACCTTGAACCACGCAATGCGGAACGCCATCATGACGTACGCCACGGCGTGGGCCTTGGGGAACAGATAGCCGATCTTGGCAAGGGATTCAATGTACCAGTCGGGCACATTGTGCTCGCGCATGGCATCCTCCCAGCCGTCCTTAAATCCACCCTTTTTCACCTTGCCCTTACGCACGGCCTCCATGATTTGGAAGGACATCTTGGGGTCAAGGCCCATCTGAATGAGATAGAGCATAATATCGTCACGGCAGCCCACCGTTTCCAGAACGCTGGCCGTACCGCTGACGATCAGATCGCGGGCATTGCCCAGCCACACGTCCGTACCGTGCGAGAAGCCGGACAAACGCACCAAGGTATTGAAATCCTTGGGCTGGGTATCCATCAGCATACCACGGGTAAAACGGGTATTAAATTCGGGGATAGCAACCGCACCGGTAGGCCCCAAAATCTCGTCATTTTCAAAGCCCAATACCCTGGACGAGGTGAAAATACTCATGGTGTCCTCATCATCCAAGCGGATAGTCTTGGCATCCTTGCCGGTCAAGTCCTCCAGCATCTTAATCATGGTGGGGTCATCGTGACCCAGCATATCCAGCTTGAGAAGGTTGTCCTCCATGCAGTGGTATTCAAAATGGGTGGTGATGGTATCGCTGTCGGCGGCATCGGCAGGATGCTGCACGGCGGTAAAGTCCTCCACATCCATGTCGTCGGGCACGACCACCAGACCGCCGGGGTGCTGACCGGTGGTACGGCGTACACCCACACAGCCCTGTGTCAGGCGGTTCATCTCCGCATTGCCGGCACTTTCGCCCCGTTCCTCCAGATACTTACGCACAAAGCCGAACGCCGTCTTTTCCGCCAGCGTACCGATGGTACCGGCACGGAACACCTGGGTTTCGCCAAACATTTCGATGGCATGGCGATGGGCGCGAGCCTGATACTCACCGGAAAAGTTCAGGTCAATATCGGGCACCTTACCGCCGCCGTAGCCGAGGAAGGTTTCAAAGGGGATGTCAAAACCGTCCTTGACATAGCTCTCGCCACATACGGGACAAACCTTGTCAGGCATATCCGCACCGCAGCCGTAGCTGCCGTCGGTGATAAATTCAGAGTTTTTACACTTGGGACAGCGATAGTGAGGCGGCAAGGAGTTCACCTCGGTGATGCCGGACATATACGCCACCAGCGACGATCCCACTGAGCCACGGGAGCCCACCAGATAGCCGTTTTCCAAGCTCCGCTGCACCAGCTTCTGGGCGGACATATACACCACATCGTATTTGCCCAGAATACTGCCCAGCTCCACATTCAAGCGGTCAATGATCAGCTTGTCCGGATTTTCGCCGTATAGCTCGTGACACTTGTCCCACACGCGCTGATTCAGCTCCTGCTCGGAGTTTTCAAGGCGCGGTGGGAACAACTGCCCCGGCGGCAGGAGTTCGATCTCCTCCACCAGATCGGCAATATGGCGCGGATTGTCGATGACCACCTGATGTGCCCTTTCCTCACCCAGATAGCTGAATTCCTCCAGCATTTCATCGGTAGTCTTGAAATAGATGGGCAGTGAGGAATCCGCATCGGCAAACTTCTTGCTGGCCAGCAGGATATGGCGGTAGACCTCGTCCTCGGGCTCTAAGAAATGCACATCGCCGGTAGCACAGACAGGTTTGCCCAGTTCCTCGCCCAATTTAACGATGGTACGGTTGAACTCCCGCAGATCCTCCTCGGACTGCACCTCGCCATTGCGGAGCATGAACATATTGTTGCAGATGGGTTGGATCTCCAAATAGTCATAGAATGACGCAATCCGCTTCAGCTCCGCCCAGTCCTTATGATCCGCCACCGCCTTAAAGAGTTCGCCTGCCTCGCAGGCCGAGCCGATGATCAGACCCTCGCGGTGGGCGATCAGCTCCGTCTTGGGGATAATGGGTACACGCTTGAAATATTTCAGATTGGACGCAGACACCAGTTGATAGAGGTGCTTAAGACCCAGCTTATTCTTCGCCAGAATGATGATATGCTTGGGGAAACGGTTGGATTTGCTGCCCTTAGGACGCAGCTTTAGCATTTCATCGTTGATCTGCTGCAAGCGATCGATCCCCAGCTCCTTTTGCATCTTCTCGAAAAACGGAATCAGCATATAAGCCACCATGGCCGCATCGTCCGAGGCACGATGGTGGTTGAAAGCAGGCAGATCCAGATACTCCGCCACGATGTCCAGCTTGTATTTTGGCAGCTCCGGCAGCAGATTCTGCGCCAGAATCAGTGAATCCACATAGGTGGGGTCAAAGTCCAAACCCACCTTATTGCAGCCGGCACGAATAAAGCCGATGTCGAACTCCGCATTGTGCGCCGCCAAGGGTCGTCCGTTTACAAAGCGCAAAAAGTCCGTCAGCGCGTCCTTGAGCTGCGGCGCATCCTTGAGCATGGCATCGGTGATGCCGGTCAGGCCGATGATCTCCGGTGTCAGACGGCGGTTGGGGTTGACAAAGGTCTGGAAACGCTCCGTCACCTCACCGTTTTTGAGCACCACCGCACCGATTTCGGTAATGGCTTCGGTGGCCACCTTCAAGCCGGTGGTTTCAATATCAAAGCAGACAATTTCATCGGCAAAAGCCTGATCCTGATCGCCATGTACGGCAATACGGTCGTCCAGATTGTTGACAAAATAGCCCTCGACACCGTAGAGTATTTTGATTTTGCCCTTGGCTGTATGCCACGCATCGGGGAACGACTGGCATACGCCGTGGTCGGTAATGGCGATGGCAGGATGTCCCCAGGCGATGGCCTGCTTGATGGCGCCGGCGGTATTGGTCAGTGCGTCCATGTTGGACATCTGGGTGTGCAAATGCAGCTCCACACGCTTTTCCGGCGAGGTGTCCTTGCGTCCCTCATGGGAGATTTTCATAATGTTGATGGGTCGAATCTGAATATCCTTGCCGTCACGGGTCAGCTCCACAAAGCCCTGCACACGCAGCCACATACCGGGGCTGATGGCGTTTTGCAGGGAGGCCGCTTCCTGATCGTCCATGTACTTGCGGACGGTGACGGAATTATGATAGTCCGTCATATCGAAGGTCAGACACCACAGACCCGGCTTGCGGGTTTCATAGCACTCGGCGGCAAACACCTTACCCTCCATCACCACGCCGCCCATTTTGGGGTTTAACCCCTCCATAGACACCGCCTTGCCCTTGATCTCCTTGCCCAGCAGCACATCACCGCCGCCGCTTTTCGCCGGCTTGGTAAAGTCATGGAAACTGAGGCGCAGCTGCTTCAAATCAAAGTGCGACATCAATAGTTGGCGCAGCAAAGCCTGCGCTGCCTCGGGAATGACTTCGCCGGATTCCAGCTCCAGCTCCATACTGCGATTTTCACGATCCAGCACACCGCCGGTGATGCGGGTATCGTGCAGCAGCAAGCGCAATTCACGCGGCGGCACAAAGCTCTCGAAAAATTCAAAAAAAGGTATCTTCTCAGCCATGTTATATCTTCTCGATTTCTTCCATCAAAGCATCCACAAGTCTTTCCTGCGGCACTTTGTAAAGTATTTCACCTTTTCGGAATACCAGACCCTCACCTTGTCCGCCGGCAATCCCCACATCGGCGGCACGGGCTTCACCGGGTCCATTGACCACGCAGCCCATCACCGCCACGGTAATGGGTTTGGTGCAATTCTGCAATCGACGCTCCACCTCGCCCGCAATGGGGATCATGTCGTACTTGGTGCGTCCGCAGGTGGGACAGGCAATCAGGTTCGGGCCCATCTGACGGATACCGCTGGCGGCCAGAATGCGCTTGGCGGCATAAATCTCCTCCACCGGGTCCGCCGTTAAGCTGACGCGAATGGTATCGCCCACGCCCTGACACAGCAATCCGCCAATGCCAATAGCGGACTTGATCACACCCATATTCGGCGTACCTGCCTCGGTGACACCAAGGTGCAGAGGATAATCCGTCATCTCATGGAGCATCTGATAGGCCTTCATGTTCACCGGCACACGGGAGCATTTCACGCTGATGCAAATGTCGTCAAAGTTGCAGTCGTTCAAAAGGCGCACATGGCCCATGGCACTTTCCACCAGCGCTTCGGCGGTCACGCCGCCGTGCTTTGCCAGAAGATCTTTCTCCAATGAGCCGCCGTTGACGCCGATACGAATGGGAATCCCGTGTTCACGGCAGGCATCCGCCACGGCACGCACTCGGTCATGAGAGCCGATGTTGCCGGGGTTAATGCGGATCTTATCGATCCCCTGCTCCACACAGCACAGCGCCAGCTTGTAGTCAAAATGAATATCTGCCACCAAGGGAATATGGATTTCCTTTTTGATCGTCCCAATGGCATCGGCGGCAACCATATCGGGCACCGCCACACGGATAATCTCACAGCCGGCCTGCTCCAGCGCATGGATCTGCGCCACGGTGGCTTTGACATCCTCTGTTTTCGTGTTGCACATGGACTGTATTGCAACAGGAGCACCGCCGCCAACGGGTACGGCACCCACCTTGATCTGCTTGCTCATGGTTTCACCTTCATGTAAAGATTTTCCACACATCCTGGAATGTGATGACCACCATCAATCCCAGCAGCAGGACAAGACCTGCATAGTGGACATAGTTCTCGAATTTTGGAGGAATCTGCTTGCCGAACACTTTTCTGCTGATCCCATTGACCACCAAAAAGAATATCTTACCGCCGTCCAATGCCGGCAGGGGCAATAGGTTCATCACACCTAAATTCACGGCGATCAGCGCCGCCAGATAGGCGATGTTATCAATGGCATCCCGCGTGTTTTCCGACTGCTCACCCACATTGGTAATCGTTGTCACGATACCCACCGGGCCGCTCAGATCTTTCATACCCGCCTGCCCATTGAGCAACATCTGTATGCTCAATCGCACCGTGCGAACAAAATCCACCGTGTTCAGGCAGGTGTATTTCAGCCGTGTCAGAAAGTTGGCCTCCTCCATGCCGCCGTAGGTAAAGCCGTAGGCACGGTAACTCTTACCGTTTTCATCGGTATAATCCTGCAGCGTCAATGTGCGCTCGAGCTTCTCGCCGTCACGCAACAGTATCATCTCAATAGTACCGTTCTCGTCCAGTGGAATCGCCTGTAAGATGAGCCCCACATCACTGTGGAGATACACCCGTTCGCCGTTGATGGCATAAATCCGGTCGCCTACCATCACGCCACTCTCACCCTGTTGGGGAAAATCCGGGTTTAACTTTGCAATATCCGCGGTATAGAAGCCCTTTGCGCCGATATAGAGAAAGAAAACGATGAGAAATCCCGCCAGGAAATTCATCAAGGCACCGGCGGCAAAAATCAGCAGCTTACACCAAAAGCCCTGATTGTTCAGCGACGCCGGGTCGTTGGAATCGTCTTCCTCACCCTCCATGGCGCAAAAACCACCTACCGGAAAAGCACGCCAGGCATACAGCGTGTCACCCTTTTGCTTTTTCCAAATGGCAGGACCCATACCGATGGCAAACTCGTTGACACGCACGCCGCACGCCTTGGCCGCCAAGAAATGGCCCAATTCGTGGACAGCGATCAACACGCCGAAAATCAAGATAGCCGCTAAAATGTAGACGATGCTCATAGAAAAATTACTCCTAAGGAATCAATTTACCGCCGCCAGACGCGCTAAACGGTCTGCTTCCAGTATATCCGCCAAGCTTGGCTCATATTTCACTTCTACGCGGGAAAGTGCCGTTTCCACCCGACGGGCAATGTCGTTAAACCCGATTTCGCCGCGCAAAAACGCCATCACCGCCACCTCATTGGCGGCATTCATAATAGCACAAGACGTACCGCCCACCTTGGCGCACTCACGGGCAATTTTCAGGCAACGGAACGCCTCCATATCGGGTGCATGGAAGGTCAGATCACCGCAGGTCAGCAGATCCAGTCTGCGATCCGGCGTCACGGCGCGGTTGGGATAGGTAAAGGCATAGCGAATGGGCAGCTTCATATCTGGTGTACCAAGCTGCGCGATCATAGCACCATCGCGGTACTCCACCAGCGAGTGGACAATGCTCTGGCGGTGGATCACCGCATCCACCTGCTCCACCGGCAGGTCATATAGTCGCATGGCCTCAATGATCTCCAAACCCTTGTTCATCAAGGTCGCAGAGTCGATGGTAATTTTCGCGCCCATGGACCAGTTGGGATGCTTGAGGGCATGAGCAGGTGTCATATGCTCCAGTTCCTCATAACTCATGCCGAAAAACGGACCACCTGAGCAGGTCAGAATCAGCCGCGCGATCTCACTGCGGTCACGGCAGCCCTGCATGCTCTGAAAAATGGCGGAGTGTTCGCTGTCCACCGGCACGATCTCCGCGCCGTACTGTTTTGCTTTCGCCATCACCAATTCACCGGCACACACCAGTGTTTCCTTATTGGCCAAGGCGATGCGTTTTTTCTTCTCAATGGCAGCAAGCGTGGGGCGCAGACCCACGCTGCCCACCACCGCTGTGACCACCGTATCGGCGTTCTCCAGCGTGGCAGCTTCCATCAGGCCATCCTCCCCTGGCATCACACGGATGGGCAGGTCACTAAGGCGCAGGCGCAGTTCTTTGGCCGCGTCCTCATTCATCATGACCACCAGTTCGGGGTGGAACTCCCGTGCCTGCTGCTCCATTAAGTCGACTTGTGTATTGGCAGTCAATGCCGCCACGCTAAGCCCCAATTCACGCACCACCTGCAGCGTCTGCTTACCGATGGAGCCGGTAGAGCCCAGCAGAGAAATACATTTTGTCATACGCTTACCCTCACAGCGCCACGTGACTGACGATCAGCCATACAACAGGCGCGGCAAAAATCACGCTGTCAAAGCGATCCAGTACACCGCCGTGACCGGGCAGCAGCCGCCCATAATCCTTGATACCGCATTGACGCTTGATAGCCGAAAAGCTTAAATCGCCCAGTTGTCCCATCGCGGCACCCACCAGACCAAGAAGAATGCACCACAGAATATTCAGCTTCTGCACGGTACAAAAGAAGAAAATGATGCGAAACAGCACCATACCCACCATGCCGCCGACAAGGCCGCCAACGGCACCCTCCACCGTCTTTTTGGGACTGACCAGCGGTGCCAGCTTGTGCTTGCCAAAGGCCATACCGGCAAACAGCGCCGCACTGTCAGAGCAGAATGCCGCCACCAGCGGAATCAGAACTATACCGCCGCCATGGGGCAGCATACGCAGGCGCAGCAGGCAGCTAAGTGCCAAGGGAATGGCAATGCCAGATGTGAAAATAGCAGCTATATCAGTGAATGTCAAGGCATTTTCCTTGCCATACTCTGTCACCATGCACACAAGGGTCAGCACAATAAATAATGCCAGAAAGATCTTGCCCAGCAAGCCAAGTCCCATTGCGCGGTACGAATCCTGCGACCATGCCACACAGATCACCGTGAACACACTCATGGTACTCGCCAGTCCCCACCAGCGCTTCGCCTTCTCTGCGCCGCACAAAGCATTCATCAGCTCATGCGCACCGATCACGGACAATAGCATCATCAATGCCATCGTCGCCCAATCCGGTGCCCAAACCAATATCAGAAGCAGCAGCGGTATACCTACCACCGCCACTAAAATTCTCTGTTTCATATCTGTAAACCTCTTTTACCTTACACCGCCAAATCGGCGGTCACGCTTCTGATACGAAATAATCGCCCGATCCAGTTCCTTTTCGTCAAAATCGGGCCAGAGCGTATCGCAAAAATAAAACTCACTATACGCGCACTGCCACAGCAGGAAATTGCTCAAACGCACCTCACCGCTGGGGCGAATGATCAGCTCCGGATCGGGTACACCGGCAGAATAGAGGTACTTTTGGAAATTTTCCTCCGTCAGCTCCTCACCTGCTGCCACACATTCCTTTGCTGCGTGGAGAATCTCATCACGACCACCGTAGTTGAGGCAGATGTTGGCCTGAAATCCCTCGATCCTCCGGCTCATCTCATTGGTGCGCTCCACCAGCTCCTGCAGCTCGGGAGAGATGGCGCTCATATCGCCGAAAAACTGCAGGCGGATATGGTCACGCTCCATGGTATCGATGGCCTCGAGCATATAGTTCTTAAAAAGCGACATCAGCGTGCTGACTTCCTCGGCAGGACGCTTCCAGTTTTCGGTAGAAAACGCATACACCGTCAGATATTCCACGCCCAGATTCTTGCAATAGGTGGCAATCTTACGAAAGACCTCTGCGCCTACTTTATGGCCGGCAGTACGAGGAAGACCGCGCTTCTTCGCCCAACGACCGTTGCCGTCCATAATAATAGCGATATGGCGGGGAAGGCGGCTCATGTCCACCTGCCCCGCCTCACAGGACTTTTTCTTGTCAAACAGCCCCATTAAACCGACATCAGTTCCTTTTCTTTGTTTCCCAGAATCTTATCCAGTTCCTTGCAGCTGTCGTCGGTCAGCTTCTGCAGATCCTTTTCCACGATCTTCATCTCATCCTCTGTGATCTCAGAGGCCTTCTGCTGCTTCTTGAAGTGATCCATGGCATCGCGGCGGATATTACGCACAGCCACCTTGCCGTTCTCGGTGTACTTATGGATCATCTTGACCAGATCCTTACGGCGTTCCTCCGTCAGCTGAGGGAAGCTCAGGCGGATAGACTTACCGTCGTTCTGGGGATTGATACCCAGATCGGACTCCAGGATCGCTTTCTCAATGCCCTTCAGAGCAGAACCGTCCCAAGGGGTAATGAGCAGCGTGCGGGGATCGGGGGTTGCCACAGCAGCGATCTGCTGAATGGGTGTAGGCGTGCCGTAATAGTCCACGCTGATGCGGTTGAGAACAGCCACATTGGCGCGGCCTGCACGCACAGAGGCGAAGTCGTTGACAACGGACTCGATGCTCTTTTTCATTTTTTCCTCATAAACTTTGTATTCATCTTTCAACATGGCAGTGAACTTCCTTTCCTGTTTTATTCTTTTACGATCGTACCAATTTTCTCACCCTTCAAAACGCGGATGATGTTATAGGGATCTTTCAGAGCAAACACCAACACGGGGATATGGTTATCCATAGACAGACTGGTGGCGGTGGAATCCATCACGGCGAGATGCTGGGCCAGCACATCGTCGTAAGTGATCGAATCAAATTTGACAGCGTTTTCGTTCTTGGCAGGATCGCTGTCATACACGCCGTCGATATTCTTGGCAAGCAGAATCACATCGGCGTTGATTTCCGCGGCACGCAGCACAGCGGCCGTATCAGTGGAGAAGAACGGATTGCCGATACCGCAGCCGAAGATGACCACGCGGCCCTTTTCCAGATGGCGCACCGCACGGGCGCGGATGTAGGGCTCAGCCACCTCGCGGATCTCCAGAGCGGTCATTACGCGCACGTCCACGCCCTTCTGCTCCAGCACGTCTGCCATAGCCATGCAGTTCATAGCCGTTGCCAGCATGCCCATGTGGTCGGCACGGGTGCGCTCAATGTAGCCCTCGCCGTTCTTAACGCCGCGCCAGAAGTTGCCGCCGCCGATGACGACGCCCACTTCAACGCCCATGGCCACGCACTCCTTAATGACATCAGCCACCTGACCCATGACGGAAAAATCCAGGCCAAAATGCTTGTCGCCGGCCAATGCTTCGCCGCTGATTTTCAGCAGCACTCTCTTATATTTCGGTTCTTGCATATTGTGCCTCCGCGCAATTTCATATTTCATCTTATTTTACCTTATTTTTCTTCATTTGCATAGGGGGAAAATAAAATTTTCCGCAATTTTATCGTTTTGACGAAGAGTGAAAAAGAAGAAATGTATCGAAGCAAACGGCAAAGTTTCATCAAGAAGATTTTTTACACAAAAACACCCGCCAAAGAGAATAATCACTCTTTGGTGGGTTGATTTTTACATCGACAGATCGGGGTTTGTTGAAGTGTAGTTTATGGATTGTTCGCGGTTTCGACCGCGAGGTACTTTCTGTATGAGCAGAAAGTACCCAAAGACTCATTTAAAACCAAGGTTTTAAAGATTCCTCAGCGCGTATTGGTGTAAAAATAAGCGAGAATTTTTACCTCGCGTTGCGATGGCATAGATAAAACAAATCTAAATCAGGAATCGCTCCTGCTACTAACCCGCTCAGCCGCTTACTCTTGTAAAATGCAGAAGTTCGCACTTCTACCGTTTCACCGTCTGCGGCAGCAATAAGAAGAAACATGGGTTATATTTGCACCAACGACAAACACCGTATTTGTTCGCGATGTAGATGCTTGAACTTTTTAGCAAAGGTTTAGCCGCGAGAGGGAGTTTTCAGAACCGTAGGTTCTGAATGGCGCTTTTGGATACTTTTGTCGCTAATGACAAAAGTACCTCGCGGTCGAAACCGCGAAACAATCCCTTTTGCTACATTTCAATAACTCCCAATTTGTCCACATTTGAAAACGCTTCCTTGTCCCCTCATGCAGAAAGGCGGAAGTCTTTTTTTACCAAAAACAAACCGTCAGAAGTAGAAAACTTCCTCAAATTTTTTATCCAACGCGATACAGAGTATCAGTGCAAGCTTTGCCGTTGGGCTGAATTGTCCCGTTTCAATGGAACTGATCGTATTCCGGGACACGCCGACCATCTCCGCCAGTTCCGCCTGAGATAACCCTTTCTCCGACCGTATTTCTTTCAGTTTATTTCGCAAAATCAGCTGATCGTTCATTCCAGCACCTCATCACTTCACCAGCTGCAGAATCCATGCGATCAGAAACGAAATGGCAGCAAAAGCATAGATAAGCGAAATAATCAATTCATGACGCTTGCGAAGTTTTCGATATTTGGAAATAAAGATCGCCGCACACCCTGCCATGACGGCAAAGAATATCCCATTGTTCACTCGATCATACACAAGCGCTTCCACAACCGCCACAATCGCAAGCAGACACACAGCCACAAGCCAGCCAAACTGCATACTGGATTTGGACACCTCCAGATCGGCAATATCTTTCCCCTGATTTTCCTGTTTGCTTTTCTCAAGTATTTCTTCTCTATTCATCATAATTCCTCCGTTTGCCAAGTTTACTTGTCATGCCCTTATTATATCCATGCCAAGTGTACTTGTCAATACATTTGGAAAGTTTTCTTTGCAAATGGAAAAGAAGCCATCGGTTATTTGTTTTGTGCAAAAAAAGAAAAGCTCCCAGATTTTGCTGAGAGCTTTTGTGGCAGCGGGAGAAGGATTCGAACCCTCGACACGCCGCGGCGCGTCGATTAGCTGCGCGTTT